>DAIOFF010000065.1:0-11889 GCA_036745855.1 Scrofimicrobium sp.
TTCAGGCTCACCTGTCGCAAGAATGTCAGCCATGTTATCAAGTGAGTTCGTGCCGGGATCCATGTAACCGTTTCCGTTATTAAGCATGGAGTGAGAGCCGACGCCACGCAGTCCACCTTCAGGTCCTGATGAGAACTCTTTATAACCTTCAACGTTTTTGGGATCAGTACGCGATCCGAAAGTGCTAGTGCGCCCCCAGTTAGCTATCCAGTCATCTCCTTCAGTCCAATACACGTCGTCGGCATGGTAGTCATCAGCAGCCCAGTCAGGGTCTACCCCTGCCGACCCGTAGTGCACCGCACTATCAACCTGGTACTCGGTGAGTTTTAAAGCCTCCGAAACTACTGCTGACCCATAGGAATGACCAGCAACAACAAAGTTGGTAGGTGGATTACCCGTGCGAGAAGCAAAGGCCCCATCAATAAACGTGGCTAACTCTTCCCCACCAGAACGAGCCTTATCCGAAGACGAAACCTGACTAACACCAGGATCGTTATACCCAATCCACGTCACCACCGCATACGAATTATGCTTATCCTTTTTGCGGGCGCTGCTGTAAAGATTCTTTGCGGCCTCTACTTTTTCACTTAGTTTATTCACGCCATTTACGGCCCCAGTGACATTGACCATTACGTTGGTAGCGGTATCAAGGTTACCTAAACCTACAGGAGCAACCACTGAGCCATCATGAACCCCAAACCCCAGTAGCTGCACCACTTCCCTCTTTCCTCCCGGTAGATCTGCAGCGTGTTCTTCTGCCGCGTTCAGGCCTTCTCTAACGTGCTGTACCTGTTTCTTGAAAGCACCAGGTAACATGTCCACGCCCATTAGTCGGCGAACTTCGTCGGGGTTAGACTCTGCGGCCTGTAAGACTTCCCGGGAAGCGATATCGCGTTTGCTGGCGGGTACTCCATCCCGATTTGCAAGAGCGTACTGCGCGTGCAAAGGAAGTGCCTTGATCTCTTCATCCGACAAGTCAACTTTATCCCACAACCGCGCTGCCTCATCCGGTGAAATACCCGGAGTCAACAATCGCCGCACGTCACGCGGTAGCTTCGACCCACCCGCAGCAGCATTCAACGACACAGAAGACAAAGAAGAACCACTCCCTGCCTTTTCAAAAGCGGCAGCAATGTTCTCTAACCACTCAGCGTCACGGTCATTTTCCTCCATCCAACGCTCAAAACCCCGAAGAAACGACTGAGTACCAATTGGAATCCACGAACAAGACTCAACAAAAGAAGTCCACGCATTTCGCAGCGCCGACAAATGCTGCTCTAAACCAAAAGTCTGGGCACGAGTCTCAGTCGCAGCCGTGCGCAGTTCCCCCGGGGTGCCACAGACTGTTGAATCCGAAGTAGTATCACCCCGCCGAGGCCGGACTCTTGCAGAAAAAACAGCAGAAATCTGCTCTGGAATAACCTCTGGAGTAGTCGGTTTAGGGTCACGAGCGCGCTCCGCAGCCACATCATTGCAAGCAGTAGGATCGTTTTCACATTTCTGCTGCCGCGCATCTTCCCGTTCCTGCCACTCAGCCAATTCCTTGAGGCGCTTTTCCTCATCCTGAGCCTGCGAAATAGCGTTTTTGACATCATCACGCAAATCAAGCATGACCCTACGAAGTTTGTTTCGATCCCCATTCTCGATGAGAAATCCATCTTCTACCGGCTTGCTATAAGGACCCCGCAATGTCATGATCGCTATCTCAGCAGGTAGCCGGAGCGCATCTCCGAACTTGTACAACTCACCGACACAGTTGTGTAGCGCAGACCTCAACGCCTCTGCCACATTGCAATCAAACTGGATCTTTCCCATCACGCCCCAAAGTGGTTCCTATCTGCAAAAAAGACACTACACAGAAACAAAAGACCTAGTCAAATACCATAACACCTGATCCCACACAAACAACTTGACGCTTTGAAACTTGGCCTCATACTTACGCGGCGGAGCCATCGTGTTTTGATGGCCAAACGGGCTCTTATCTTGCGTCGTTTCTCGCATCGGAAGGAAGTGTGGCGGGACTGGACCCTCTTCCAGTCAAACGATTACGTCTACGTTTATGAAGGGTTGTTCCTTGAGCCGGGCGGTGAACCACGGCGTTCATGGTAATCTTGGGCCAATCGTTCAGCCTGCCCTGACCTTATAGTTGGGCCTTCTAGTTAGGCCTTCTGGTTGGGAGCGGGCTGGATCTATTTTTAGGAGGGACTGAGTCCGTTGGCTAAGGTGCCGCTCAAGCTCGCATTCCTGACCAAACCCCAGACCAGCCAACAATCAGCTTACAGAAGAGCTGCATAATGTTGGCCTCGTTCAAAAGATATGCCAGAAAACGCAAAATCGTGGGTGCCAAGACACTTCCTTGGTCTGACACCCACGAAGACTTTGAGCGTTGACTTGTGGTGCCAGTACACACGGAAGTACTGGCACCACACGGTATCAATCGCGAGAAACTGCTTTGTCTTTCCGAAGGGTCCACATTGCGATTACTCCAATCAGGGACGTGAGCATCACATAGAAGGCCGGACTCTTTAGGTTGCCTGTGATATCCACAAGGAGTGTGCCAATGAATGGGGCGGTGCCACCTGCAATCACAACGGCCATGTTGATGATCAGAGCCGACCCGGTATATCGCACTTCAGGCGGGAAGAGACGCGGTATTAGTGAGTATGCGGAGACTTGCAGTATGGACATGTTTATGATGATCAGCATGAAGCCAAGGGTTGCAATGATGAGGCTGTTTTTGTCCATTAGCACAAGCCCTGGATAGGTGAGGACGGCGTAGCCAACGAGGCCTGCAACAGCAACAGGCCAAAGTCCGATCTTATCCGCAAGGCGCGCGGTGAAAGGCATTACGGATACAGAGAACAGTTGGACACCACAAGTAATCCAATACACTGCTGTCTTTGGATATTCAAGGTTTGTTACCAGATAGATTGCAATAAAGGTTGACCCAATGAATGCGCCGCCTTGAATGCCAATGCCAAGGCCTAGTCCTTTCAGAAGAGGTTTGGGGTATTTGCGGAAAAGGCTCATGAGTGGGAAGCCGTGCTTTGGAGAATCCTTAGTTAGGCTGTCCATGTCAGGCAAGGTGCGACGGATGAGGTAGCAGAAGATGGTCAACGGCAGGCCGATTAGGAATGGTATACGCCATCCCCATTCGGTTAGCGAGGCGTCGGTCATCATTCCGGCGACCAAACCCATGCATCCTGACGCAAGCGCGTATCCTGCGTTACATCCGATTGGGACATAAGCGCCGTAACGTGAGCGACGGTTCGCGGGTGCGTATTCTGCAATCACGGTTGCAGCGCCGCCCATTTCACCGCCTGCAAAGAAGCCTTGGGCAAGGCGCACAATGAACAGCATGATCGGAGCCCATAGGCCAACGCTTGCGTAGGTTGGTAAGACTCCGACAAGGCTGGTGGCGGCTCCGACTCCGAGGATCGTAATCAACAATGCGCTCTTGCGTCCGACTTTGTCACCCACTGCGCCAAATACGATCCCGCCGACGGGACGGATAACATATGACATCGCAAACACGGCAAGGGCTGACAATAGCGATGCAATTGGGTCGCTACTTGGGAAGAATAGTGGTGCGATGACCGTTGTGGCATAGCCGTAGAGGGCGTAGTCGTAGTATTCAATCAGGGTGCCGATTCCGCCGGCTAGGGCGATTTTTTTGATTGATTTTTCGTCTAACCCGTCTGGCGTAGAAGATGCGGCTGCTTCGCTTTTTAGCGCCATTGCTTAGGTCCTTTCAGATTGAAATGAAGGCTGCTTTTTGAGAAGCCCTTTTGTATTTGGATTTTGGGATTACCAATGGGCTTTGGAGCCTGCTTGTTGTTTGTCGCTTTCGCTTCCGACAATTCCCATTTCTTTTAGGCGGGATATTTCTGCCGAGGTTTTTCCGGCTTCAGCGAGGATGTCATCATTGTTTTCGCCGACAGTTGGTGGCACTTTCCGTAAACGACCAGGAGTGTCGGAAAGCTTGACGGGCATGCCAACGAATTTCACAGGGCCGACTCCGGGGACTTCTGCATCCAGAACCATCTCATTGTGAAGTACTTGGGGATCAGAGAAGACGTCGGCGTACTCATTTACGGGGGCCGTTAGTACGTCTTGCTGGGCGTATCGTTCCATGAGTTCATCACGAGTGAACTGCAGGCTGGCCTCGCGAATAAGTTTCGTGGTTTCTTCGGTGTGTGCCAGCAGTCCTTCATTGGTGAGGAACCGCTCATCGTCGATTACTTCTTGTGGTAGTCCAAGGGCTGTGGCGCATTGTTGCCAGGGTCTTGGAATGTAGAACTCGCCAACCAGCACTAGCCATTTGCCGTCTTTGCATTGGTAGGTGCCGTATAGGGCGGTGTTGTGTGCGTGCGCAATTCCGGCTGCGGGCCGTGGGTACTCTTGGCCTTCAGTTAGATACGTGGTTCCCTCTTGAAGGTGGCTTGCCACGGCAGCATTCAAGAGGCAAGAATCGACAACTTGCCCGCGACCTGTGCGTTCCCGCGCTGCCAAGGCGATCATCATGCCTTGGGCGAACTGCATGGAAGCAAGGTAGTCGATCATGAATGTTCCGGAAGGCGTGGGGGCGCCGTCGGCGGCTCCGGTTAAGGCCATTAGCCCAGAGAGAGCCTGCGCCGCCAGATCTTGTCCACGGCGCAGGGCATAAGGTCCACTTTGGCCGTAGCCTGACGCGTAGGCAACAATGATTCGCGGGTTGACTGCGGACAAATCGTCCCAGCCGAGCCCCAGTTTCTCCATGACACCTGGACGGAAATTGCTGGCGACAATATCGGCGTCCTTAGCTAGTTCCAAAATCAGCGCACGACCTTCTGGATGTTTTAGGTCAACAGAAAGTGAACGCTTATTACGGTTAGTTGCTGACCAATGAGGTGAATAGTCGTTTATTGTTGGAAACTGGCGTCTTCCGATTTCGCCAACATCTATTCTTTCGATTTTTATTACGTCGGCCCCAAAATCAGCGAAAACTTGTGTGGCGCTTGGTCCTTGTTCAAGTTGTGTGAAATCGAGAATCCGAATTCCTTCAAATGCTTCGCTCATAGCATTGTGTCCCCTCCGCAAACGTGGATGCACTCGCCGGTGATGTATGAGGCATCATCGGAAAGCAAGAATGTTGTAGCAGCTGCTACGTCGACAGGATTGCCTGGTCGTTTCAGTGGGACAGCCGCGATTCGTGCTGCCCGTGCTTCGCCAGCATCTTGTCCTTTTATGGCCGAAAGGGCCTGGTCAGCTTTGTCCCAAAGTTGCGTGTCGACGATTCCTGGTGCGACAGTGTTGACCCTGATACCTTGTGGCGCAAGTGCAATAGCAAAAGACTTCACAAGGCTGATTACGGCAGCTTTTGATGCCGAATAGTGTGGATAGAACGGTCCAGGCAGGCGGCCTTGGATGGATGCCATTGCAACGATTGATGGTGCTGAGGCACTGCCAGGTGTTCTACTTGGCATGTTTTTTCCTGCCATCTGCAGGCAGTAGAGAAGGCCGCGGGCATTGACGTCCATGATCGCATCCCATTCGCGGGTGGTGACGTCAATAGCTTTTGTCCATGTTTGTATGCCAGCTACACAGGCCATTAGGTCCATGGGCGCGCCGAATGCTGCCTGCACGGCTGCAGGAATCTCATCGACGTTTTCGCGGTTTGTGACATCCAGTTGGAATGCAACAGCTGACTTCCCAAGGCGCTCTGCTGTTGCTTGTGCCAGTTCTAGGTTGATGTCAGCAAGAAGTACTTTTGCGCCTTCTTCAACTAGGCGCTCTGCAACTGCGGCACCAATTCCTTGCGCTGCACCGGTGACGACTGCAACGCGGCCATCGAAGCGTTTTGTCACTTCTCGTCTTTCTACTTGTTGTCTAGTTCGGATGCAGCTACGGCTGCAAGTGGCACCTTGGAGCAGAGCAATACTTTTTGTCCCTGTTGCAGAGTTTCCCCATTTTGGTTGACTACCTTGACGTCGAATGTGACGATTCCTTGGTCAGGGTTTGATTTGCTGTCCCGCATGGCTGCGATTTCGTACTCAACAAAAAGCGTGTCACCAACGAATATGGGGCCGCGGAAACGCCAGTCGCTGATTCCTAAGAATGCGACTGCGGTTTGACGAAGCGAGTTGGTTCTGGGCCACATTAGGCCGTGTGCGTAAGCAAGGCCCAGCATGCCGTGGGCGACTCTGCGTCCGTATTGGCTGGATTCTGCATACACGTCGGAGGTGTGTAGTTCTGAGTAGTCGCCGGTTAGACCCGCAAACATTACTAAGTCCGCGTCTGTGATGGTCCTTCCAGGAGAGCGGAACTTGAGTCCGACGTGAAGATCGCTGTAGGTGTATCCCTGGTTTTCTGTCATTTTGGTTCTTTCAATATTGATCCAGGACGGTTGTAAAAACCGCCACGTCTTTGTGTAACACGGTTTCATCAGGCTATGGGGAAGCCGGTCGTGCTGTCAAGTCTGATGGTGTGTTTGAGCCTCAATTGTGGGCTGGATCTCACCTCTAAAAAGAGTGAGTGATGAGCAAAAACGGCAAAATTGCAACGTTTTGTCAACAATTGTGACATTGGTTCTGAGGGGAATAGTGGGCAACTTGCGGCGGGGTGTTGACAATTCAAGAGCGTGTGCTGCATTATGTAACCACGTTACTTACAAGGAGTATTCAATGAAGATGCCTAACTATCTAGATATCGAAGGAAAGCTTGCTGTAGTCAGCGGAGGAAGTGGAGCGATTGGGCGCGCAGGTGCCAAAGCCCTACTCCAATGCGGAGCCAAGGTAGTGCTTTTTAATCGCAATGAAGAAAAACTAAAAGAAGCACAGGCTGAGCTTTCCGAGTACGGCGAGACCATGATTTTGGCTGGCGACGTCGATGATGCGGGCGACATCACTCGCATTGTCGAATTCGCAGGCGAACAGGGTGGGGTTGATATTTTGGTCAACAGCGTTGGAACCCAGCGACGCAAGCCGCTATTGGAAGCCACCGTTGAAGACTTGGACTACGTATGGAGCGTCAACACCCGCGGCGTATTTGCAATGACTCAAGCATTCTTGCCGCAAATGGTTGAAAAGAACTACGGCAAGATCATCAACCTTTGTTCTATCGGGTCTTTCGTGGGTCTGGACGTTAAGACAATCTATGCGATCACAAAGGGTGCATTACTGCAGTACACAAGAAGCTCGGCAGTTGAACTTGCCAAGTACGGGATTCGCGTCAACTGTATTGCGCCGGGTTACGTTGAAACCCCAATGACCGCTGACTGGATCCATCACCCCGACAGGGAGCCTGGATATCTTGCGCGCATTCCAATGGGACGTTATGCGTTCCCAGAGGACATTGAAGGAACATTCGCATACCTGGCAGGGCCAGGATCTGACTATGTAACAGGCCAAATGATCGTTCTAGATGGTGGGTGGACACTGTGGTAGAAAATACGGGAATTCTTCGTTCAGTTGTTGAAGATCTCTTAGAAACTTCTGTTGTTGCTGTAGTGCGAACAGATAGTTCTGAGGGCATGGTTGATCTTGCCGAGGCCTTGGTGGCCGGCGGCGTGAAACACATCGAAATAACGACGACTGTTCCGCACGCCCTTGATGCGATTGCTACTGTCGCGGATGCGGTTGGCTCAAAAATCCACGTGGGTGCAGGTACCGTCCTTGACGTGGTGACTGCCAGAAATGCTCTCCAAGCAGGCGCATCTTACCTGGTTAGTCCCATTTTGGAGCGCGGTGTTATAGAGATGGGTCACCAGTATGGTGTCCCGGTTGTTCCAGGCTGCATGACCCCAACTGAAGTAGCTAATGCATTGCGTTTGGGCGCGGACTGTATCAAGTTGTTCCCAGGCCGCGTTGCCACGCCAGGTTTCTTCAAAGACGTGCTTGGGCCATTCCCGCAGGCAAAACTTATGCCAACAGGCAATGTTGATGAGATCACGGCACCGCAGTACTTGGCTTCTGGAGCCATTGCGGTTGGCGTTGGTAAAGCAATTGTTGACCCAGTGGCCTTCGCAAACAAAGATTGGGCGAGCATTACTGAGCGGGCCCGTCGTTTTGTGGGGTTGCTGAATGACGCAAAAGGAGCATCAAAGTGAGCAATCCTGGACGGATGGTGGGTTTTGGTGAGGTCATGCTTCGCCTCAACCCACATGGACAAGAACGACTGATCAGCGCATCGGATTTCGCGGTCCACTACACGGGAGCCGAAGGTAACGTTGCAGTAATGTTGTCGCAGCTTGGCATCGACTCCGAAGTGGTTGCGAAACTGCCTGAAAATGAAATTGGGCAAGCCGCAATCAACTCTCTGCGTCGCTATGGCGTCAAGACAAGTCACATCGCGCGTGGCGGCGATCGAATCGGCATCATGTATTTGGAAACCGGTGCCTCGCAAAGAGCATCTAAGGTCATTTATGATCGAGGTGGAACGGCGTTCCAATCTGTCCAGCGCGAAGACTTCGACTGGAAAACGATTCTGGAAGGCGCTGGCTGGTTGCATTTCTCAGGAACAGCGCCGGCCCTTGGGCAAAACGTTCGTGACGTGCTGGATGATGCGCTAGAGGCAGCCAACTCCCTTGGAGTAACCGTCAGTTGCGACCTCAACTATCGGGCAAAACTCTGGTCTGTGGAGGAGGCGCGGCGGGCAATGCCTGGGATAGTGGAACGCATTGACGTACTCTTTGGCAACGAGGAAGACGCCGACCGCGCACTTGGCGTTCGAGCGGGAGGCAGCAACGTAACCCGCGGACACCTGGATACTTCAGGGTATGAAGAGGTGGCGGAAAAGCTTGCTGAAAAGTTCAACCTAACGCACGTGGCGACTAGCTTGCGCAAAAGCATTTCGGCCTCGGTAAACGAATGGGGTGGATTATTGTTCGACGGCAAAGACCACCACTACAGTCGTACCTATACTATTGACCCAATCGTTGATCGGGTTGGCGGGGGCGACTCCTATGCAGCCGGAATCATTTATGGGCTCATGTCTGGCAAATCTGCCGCGGACACCGTCGAGTTTGCTGCCGCTGCCTCATGCCTGAAGCATTCCATTCCAGGCGACCTGAACCTGATTCAGATGTCCGACGTCGACAGCTTCATGTCCAGTGGAGGCACTGGACGCGTTGAACGCTGACGCAAACAAACAACAAGCAAAACCTTTTAACTGTTAGGTGAAACAGAATGTCTGTAATTCTTGGTCACACGCTTGGAACACCCCATCTTGACTTGTTTGGAGCCGTCGACTTGTTCGCGGCCTCTGAACTTGACGGGATCGAGGTGATTTGGCAAAACGACTACAAATCCGGCATGCCCGAAAATGAGAGTTTGAGTATGGCACCCGCGTTGCTGAAGCACGCAAAAGACGCCGGTCTTGTTGTCGGATGCCTGACTCCGTACATCACTGATATCAACAATCCAGATCCTGAAGTCCGTAAACGCGACATTGAACGGTACAAAGTAGCGATCGCGACCGCAGCGGCGCTTGAATGCACCAAAATGCGGGTTTATGGTGGGCAACTGCTTGGTCATGAACCAGAAGCAGAAGTAGAAGAACGCTGGGGACACCTTGTGGATTCCCTAGGTTGCCTCGCAAAAATCGCTGAAGAAAACGGAGTCGTATTAACCGTCGAAAATCATTTCAGCACCATGACGGTCTCAGCGACCCGAACAGCTGAACTGATCAAAACTGTCGGCTCTCCCTTCGTTCAAGCACTATATGATCAGGCTAATCTTGCTTTCACACATCAGGAAGATTATCCAGAAGCGATTGCGGTTCAATCAGGGATGATTGGGCACGTTCACGTCAAAGACCTTGAGTTTATTGACGAAAACCGGCAACTACAAACCGGCGCAGTCGCAAGTATTGCGGAAGATGACCGCGTTCATTACTCACGCATGATCGGGACTGGAATACTGAACTGGACCGACATCCTGACTGAACTGCGCAAGACTGGATACGATGACACATACTCCCTTGAATACGAATATCGTTGGAATCCGCAAGACTTGCCAGAACCAGAAGTCGGGTTCCTTGAAAGTGGACGCCTTCTGCGGGGAATACTCGCTCAACTTTGAACCGATTGGTCCTCGACGTTCCTGGTCGGCGTATAGTGTGATTAGGAGATGCCCATGTCGATGACCCAACGCACAATGAGAGTCCTTGAGTTGCTCGCTGCAGCGCCTCAAGGACTAAGAGTTACGGATTTGGCACAGGAACTTGACCTTAATCGCGCAATTCCTTTTCGTATCCTGTCAGATCTGGCGGAGATGGGCTATGTAGTAAAAGATCCTCTCTCAGAACGCTACCGTGCCACGTTTTCTTTGGGAGGCCTGGGACTTCGTCAAATCGAAGAATCTGGCGTTCAAGACTGGGCGCAAAGTGAACTAGACACGATGGCGATGGCCACCCGTGAACTGGTTCGTCTTGCGATTTGTGACCAGGACCGACTTCAGTTCGTTTGTCGGGCTCAAGGATCTAACTCTGCATTATTAATAGTCGATAGTAGTGCGGGGGCAGATGTTGCCCTACATGCCACTGCCAGCGGAAAAGCTTGGTTGTCGACACTTGATGACATTGCAGTGGAAAAACTCTTGGCTAAACGTGGATTGGTTAAATACACGGACATGACTCCTGGAAACCTATCCACTATTGTTCGCGATCTTGATGAGGTTCGCAGGGTCGGTTACTCGCTGATCCATGAGGAAATGGAGCCAGGTGTGAGCGCTATTGCAGCACCCATCATTCCCCCAGAATCTGTTGATGGCGTCGCTGTGGCAACGGTCAGTATTGCAGGTCCGACAGTGCGGGTAAGGGAAACACTAGAAAGTTTTGCCCCTGATCTGCTGGCATCAGCAAGCCGGCTTGCGAACAGTTGGCGCGTGCGTGAATACCTGGAGTACGCCCGCAGGCCCCTGGTCACGCAGCCAACCTAATAGTTTTTGAAACATTTTTGGTTGAGGCTTCTATAGTGAGCCTCTCATTTTCGGTTCCGCATCCAGCTTCGCTAAATGCAGTTCGAGGTCGAAGTGCGCCTTTTCGAAAACCTATAGAAAGACATGACAATGGCAACACCAAAAATCGTGACCGCCGAAGAAGCAGTCGCACTTATTCCAGATGAAGCAACGCTTGCTATTGGCGGAAGCGGCCATATGCTGCAAGTTCCTGAGGGGTTGCTCACGGCTTTGCAGGACAGACACAAAAATACTAGCGCTCCCCATGATTTGACTGTTGTTCACACCATGGGGCTTGGCGACAACGAGACAGGTGGTATTAGTAGATTTTCTGGCCCCGGCCTCGCGAAAAAGTTTATAGGGTCGCACTATGCGCACAACCCGGACATCATGGAAATGATCGGGCGGGGAGACTACGAGGCTTTCGGTCTTCCAGGTGGGGCGCTTTCGCTTCTTTACCGTGAGATTGCGGGGCATCGGCCCGGTCTTATTACCAAGGTCGGCCTGGGAACTTACGTCGACCCGCGTGTTGATGGCGCGCGGCTCAATGACAAGACTGAGGGTTCCTTCACTCAGATTGTTGAAATCGCAGGTGAAGAGTGGCTTTTCTACCCGTCATTTCCCATTCATGCTTGCTTCCTTCGGGCAACGACCGCCGATGAAGATGGCAATCTGACTATGGAAGACGAGGCCGGTTTGGCGGACAACTTGGCCCTTGCTTCCGCTGTTCACAACACTGGCGGGATTGTTATTGTCGAGGTAAAACGTTTGGCAATGCGCGGTTCCCTTTCCCCGCGCGACGTTGTTGTTCCAGGGGCACTGGTCGATTACGTGACCGTAATTCCACATCAGCGTCAAACAGCTGCCACCGACTATTCTCCATATCTTTCTGGCAGTTTAAGAATGCCAATGGAAGAGATTCCTCCGCTGCCATTAAATGTTCGAAAGGTCATTT
>DAIOFF010000066.1:0-11848 GCA_036745855.1 Scrofimicrobium sp.
CGCGCAGCCGTCATTGCAGGCTTCACAGCTACCTCTGACCTGGAAGCAGGCGCGCGCTATGAACTTTCCACCGTTGGAACATCCGCCCATTCATTCACCCTATTGTTCGACTCTGAGCAAAAAGCTTTCGAAGCACAAATTGCGGCTTTGGGAACTGACACAACACTGCTGGTAGACACTTATGATGTCCGCACCGGCGTTGAGCGGGCTGTCAAGGCGGCGCGCGCCGCTGGCGGAGAACTTGGTGCCGTACGCCTGGACTCAGGGGACCTTGTGGCGCAAGCTTTCAAAGTGCGCGGACAACTTGATGCCTTAGGTGCCAGGAACACGCGAATAACTGTCACATCTGACCTAGATGAATACTCAATCGCGGCCCTTGGCGCGGCTCCAGTCGACTCATATGGGGTTGGCACACGCCTTGTAACGGGTAGCGGGGTTCCGACAGCGGCCTTGGTCTACAAGTTGGTGGAGCGCGAAGGCCATCCAGTTGCTAAGAAGTCCGAATCAAAAAGCACAATCGGCGGAAGAAAAGTTGCCGGAAGACTATATGACGAAGACGGGCGAGCCACTGAAGAGTTGCTGGTGACTGGCGGCACTTGGGAAGAAGCAACAAACGCTTTGCTCTCAGTGGGAGCCAGGCCGCTGCAAGAACAAATCGTCTCAAATGGGCAGATTCACCCAGAGGCTTGGGCGCCCGCCGCCGTGAAGCAGGCAGCGAAGCGCCACATCGAATCCAGAAATGAACTTCCCTATGCGGCTTGGCGTCTATCGGAAGGCGAACCCGCAATCAGAACACGCCTAGTCACATTAGAAGAGCTAAAAGGATCATTTGCCGTCTGAAAATGGCCAGCTAGGACCCTGTTTTCCGATCTCGTCACGGAGTGCTTTACACCTTGGGCAAACTGGATAGTTTTTTGCGTCTCTAGTTGGGACCCAAACTTTCCCGCAAAGCGCCACTACGGGAGTTCCAGAGGCCGCGGAGCGGTTTGCGCGATCCTTACGGACAAAATGCGCAAACCGGTCCCCATCTCCATCACTTTTTTGTGGCTTTATCTTGGTTTCTTCAAGAACGTCTGTACTACTCACGCTTGCTCCAAGTCTGGCTACAACTAGCCGTATTGCTCACTCAGTTCCAGTTTAGAAGCTGCATCACGGTCAAGCAGAACTACAACATTTGGGTGGAACTGAAGAATGGTTGCAGGCCACCTGGCACTCACTGGGCCTTCAACCATTTGCGCAACAGCCTCAGCTTTTCCTTCGCCTTGTGCAACAAGGACTGCAGTCCGTGATTCCATGATTGTGCCCAATCCCTGCGTAATGCAAGATGTTGGCACATCTTCAATAACCCCATCAAAAAAACGGGCGTTGTCGCGCCTGGTTTGCTCAGTCAAATGATCAACATGGGTGCGCGAAGTGAGCGAACCACCAGGCTCATTGAATCCGATATGTCCGTCACTGCCTATTCCAAGCACCTGAACATCAATTCCACCAGCTGCTGCAATCTGAGCATCATATTCAGCTGCTGCCAATACTGGATCATCAGCCCCACCAGCTGGCGCATGGACTGTTCCTTCTTGGAAATCAACCTGATCGGTGAAGACTCTGCGGATAAAGTTGATGTACGCCTCAGGATGGCCCGAAGGTAACCCCACGTACTCATCCAAACAATATGCTTTTGCGTTCGCAAATGACAGCTCACCAGCATTACACATCGAAATTAGCTGATCATAAGTCGCGACGGGCGAAGAGCCAGTAGCAAGGCCAATAACACCGTTCGGTTTTTCTTTCATTACTTCTGCGATTCTTTTGGCTGCTTCCTTGGCCAAATCTTCTGCATTATCAAAAACCATTACCTGCATGACTCTCCTTTTTCGGTGTTGTAGTTCTACTTTACAATCTTGGATGCCTCACAAAATCCAACTTCCGACTCTCCCGTTTCTATTTCACAGAAGAAAACAAAAACGGGGAGGGTTTCCCCTCCCCGCCATTTTCCGAAAATTACTTCCCGACGGCCTTCTTGAGGGTCGAGCCAGCAGTAAGCTTCACACCGAAGCCGGCTGGAATCTGAATTTCCTCACCAGTTCGTGGATTGCGGCCTGTGCGGGCTGCCCTCTCAACTCGCTCAGCGGCCATCAGACCGGTGACCTTAACGGCCTCACCCTTTGACAGGGAGTCAATGAGCACTTCCTGGAACGCACCCAGGGCAGCATCCGCCTGTGTCTTCGTAAGACCAGCGCGCTCTGCAATAGCGCCAACGAGCTCTGTGCGATTCATAGCCATTGAGATATACCTCTTCTATTTCGAACTATTGTTGTCACGTCGTGACACGCAATAAGACTACGAAAACAGCTGAGAATTGTCAGCTTGACCCATTTCGCATTGCGACTTTTCGTTTGACAGTTTTTAGATTGACTGTGATAATCTCCCGTTTTGCGACTTTTCCGCCTCATAATGCCAGAATCACGATGATTACAGGTTTTCGAAATGCGATATGAAAACACAAATTCCTTTTATGATCTCACTCACAATTGAGCCCATATGGGCAACTCCGTCTCAATTTGGGCACCCGGGACGGGCCCATGGACCACGGCAGAACCGCTTACGCAGGAAATGCCGCCCCAGATCTCACGTACTTTCTCCCCAATAAAACTGTCTTTAACCCTGGCTGCGATGGTGGGACCTGACCCACAAAGCATCCATTCGGTTGCGCCCGCAACCAAGGCGGCCTCGCCAACCATCTGAAGTTCAGGGCGAAGCGAAAGCGCCGCCGGTAACAGGTCATTCTGCAAGCAATCAACCACGTCACGTGGTTTAGGAAGCGGTTTTCCTAAACTAAGGCGATCAAACTCATGAAACACAGTGGGAGTCGACAGGCCGTCGACCGCAAACGCAAGCACCCAGGTATCTTCGCGGCTTATCTGAAGACGCTCCATATGGTCTCCGTAACCTGTTCCGAGGGAAATGTCACCAACAATGCAGGCGGGAACGTCTGCCCCAAGCCCTCGCCCAACCACGCACAGCTCCGCTTCGCTTAGACCCAAAGACCAAAGTTTGTTTGCAGCCACAAGCGCCGCCGCCGCATCCGCAGAACCACCAGCCATCCCTCCCGCTGCAGGAATTGTTTTGTGGACAAAAATGGCCGCAGATTCCCCCTTGGGCATCAAAGCCATGCATGCTTTCATCGCCAGATTGTCCCTAGCGGGAACTTCAGCCATGACCCCAGTGCTTTCGTGGTCATACTCATCATCCCGGTAACAAACAGTTCGAACGCTGATATTTCCAACGGGCGCTTGATGACTATCCAGCCGCTCAATATGTACGTACTCACGCAAAGAAATAGCTTCGAACACACTCACCAACGGGTGATACCTGTTCTCATCTGGATTGCCAACTCGAAGGACCAGATTCACCTTTCCCGGCGCACTTGCAGTCACGCTTCGCATGATGCGGCTTTCGCAATCGCAACAAACTGTTCAAGGCTCAGGTTTTCCCCACGAAGTTGTCCATCAACTTTCGCCGACTCCAAAATCTGCGTCGTCTCAGCGCCAAACATCGGTTTCAAAGCCCCCCGCAGCATTTTGCGTCTGGACGAAAAAGCTTGATCCACAACCGCGAAGGTAGCGTCCCTCAGTGTTTCATCCCCCAAAGTTTCCCGGCATTGTAAATCCACTAATGCTGAATCAACATTGGGTTCCGGCCAGAACACTGACCTACCGATACCACCCGCCCGCCTCGCCAACCCATACCATGCTGCTTTGACGGAAGGAACGCCATATGTGCGACTTCCAGGACCTGCAACCAAACGGTCTGCAACTTCAGATTGCACCATTACCAAAGCCGATTCTAAACTTGGCAAAACCGCCAATGCGTGCAACAAAATGGGCACAGCCACGTTGTATGGCAAATTGGCAATGAGTCGTTTCGGCTCAGGCCAATCACCTGCAATCTGTTCCCAGGACTCAATCTCTAGGGCGTCCCCCCTATGTACTTGAAACTGCACATCACCTTGATATTGCCGCACTGTGTCAGGCAAAGCAGCCGCAAGCACCGGATCAATCTCAACAGCGCAAACCTGCGCGCGGGCTTCCAACAAACCAAGAGTCAATGATCCAAGCCCCGGCCCCACCTCTAAAACAACGTCACCATTTTGCACGCCTGACGCAGCCACAATACGCCGCACAGTACCGCCATCGTGCAAAAAGTTTTGACCAAGCTTCTTTGTTGGACGAACCCCCAGTGAATCGGCTAGCTCACGGATAGCCACAGGCCCCAATAAACCCACGTCAGTAGAGTCCTAAAGAAGCTGAGCAACCGCCCCATTGGCCCCAACCGGAACGTTGCTGAAGCATTTGTGCGCGCATTGTCTGTTCCTCTGCGCTTGCATCTGAAGGAAGTCCAGAACCACCAACGGACTCCCATGTGGGCTGACTAAACTGATACAAACCGTAATACCCATTGCCAGTATTAGCTGAAGGGTTTCCCCCCGATTCACATTGCGCAAGAGCCGCCCACACGTCCCCCGTGGGCTCCGTAGGCGGCCTTTCAACAGGTTCTTCTTTCTTCGTGCCAACCACAATGACGCGATTGACTGGCTCTTTTGTTACCCAATCAGCAAGTACCGTTTCCACTACAACTTCCCCGCCACGCACATGCCTATACACCTTTGTGGCACGAACACCATTTTCGCCTTCTTGAATCACGACCTCATTGCCCTCATGAAGTTCAGGATCCTCTACGCGTTCTTCCTCAAACTCAAGCTGAGACTCGCTTGTATGAATAGTCCGTTCCTGCGTGATGACCTCAACTGCAAGACCGCCATCTTTCCTTGTCAGCGTCACAATATCTATCGGATTTAACTCCAATCCGGCCTCATCCACAAACAAAGAAACAGTCTTATTCCCCTCATAAGTCTTCTCCAAGGGCTCACCGTTAATGACAATCTGAGCCGCTTCACCTGGTTCACCAAGTGGACGCCCCTCACGGCTTCGGTCCACAAAAAGGGTCTTCGCACCCGAATCGGCCAGCACACCAGACAGCGTACTTGCAGCAGACCACACACTTTGCCCATCAGCGTGATACTTTTCGGCCCGCAAAACTTCAATCGCTTGCCCATCAGCAACATTTTCAAAAGTTGCAGGTTTCACGACGTCGTGCGGTCCAATATTCACGCCTGCCATTGACAAGGCATCACCAGCAGTCCTCTGAAACCCAGTAACCGACCTTGAAAGTCCCTGATCAAGCACAATCGTTGTCTTGTGATCAGCAGCAACGCTGACCCCTGCAACTACAAACACAGCCGCAATCGCCACGCCTGCAACCGTACTAATGCCAATGCGGCTGTGCGAAAGTTTCATGTTTCCTCAGTAAGAATTATTCGCTTGGAAGAAAGCCCAAGCATCACAAGGGGTCCCATACCTTCCAGCAATGTAGTCCAATCCCCAAATGATTTGCGTCCGCGGGTTAGTGCGCCAGTCTTCACCCGCACTGGCCATTTTGCTGCCTGGCAGGGCTTGAGGAATGCCATACGCACCCGAATAAGGGTTCTCTGCATGCGGGTTCCAACCCGATTCATGATCCCAAAGACTCAATAGGCACGAAAAGTCCCCTGACAAGCCACGTTCATTTAGTAGGGCTTGGGCGATTCCCCGTGGGTCCTCACCAGAGTAAGCTTCGGTGGGTTTGTCATTTTTTTCCGGGGCCGCGCCCTCGTCAGCGCCGCCAGTCCCGTAGGCTTCGTCTTTGATTCGTTCGATTTCTTGTTCAGGAGTGATGGAACCAACTTCATCAACGAATCTCATTTCCTTCAAACCATTTTCGCCAACAACTTCTTTGAGGTCAGCGGCCGGATCAACCCCGGCTTCGATAAGTGCAATATCGGTTGGCTCTACAGTTCCTGTCTCAATGACTTCAACTTCAGGGTTCTTGGACTCAGAACGCAATACGGTGCGGTGTGGTTCTTCAGCGCCGCGACGCGTCACAAGTTCGCTAACTTCAGTCCCACCTTCATCGCCCTTTTTAGTTACCCGCCATTCTCCCTCAAACAGCTCTTCAGTTTCTTTCTCTTGCGTTTCAAACCCAACCTTATCTGCTTTTACTTCAACAGATTTACTGACGCGGGTTATCTCTAACTGAAGTTTTTCGTCATACGTAAAAAGGGCCTCGTCAAGCGGAGAAAGATCCTTTTCCACGGCAGGAAGAGCAGATATGGCCGAATATTCCTTGGCCCCCTCATGAGTAATGTCTTTAACTTCAATTACATCTTCAGTGGTCAAAGGCAATCCCAGTTCAGCCACTTGGCTTCGACTAAGTGCGTCGGCTTCCTTTTTTTGAAGAAGTTCTTCAACGCTTTGCGCTGTTGTCAAGATGGTCTTCTGGTGTCCGTCCACTTCAGCGACAACAGGCCGGGCGCGAAATACTTCAACCCTATCCCCGTTATCTACCTTTTTTTCTTGCGCCGTATCGGCCTCTTCCGACCCGACAACTAACCTGTCGTTCTCCCCAACCTTCACGTGCGCCGCCTGGAGCGCTTTGAACGCGGTGTCACCATATATTTTTACGGGACGCTCAACCCCATCTACGGCTACCACCACGGTTTTTTGGGAGGTAGAAATGTCCCATGTGGCCAAAGCACCGACGGCTGCAAATGCGAAAATGGCCGCAGTCAGTGAAAGACGTTTACCAGACATGCCTCGAATCATAGTCGGGTCCATTCTCATCTACCAGATGCCATAGACCCTCTCAGTTGTGAGATTGAGCCGATTTATCGCTTCACCTTCGCTAACACCCCACAAATCAGCCATATACCGGACTGTGTAAGGCATCACATATGAACCGTTCGGGCATCCCCGGTATGGAACCGGCGTCAAATAAGGCGCATCCGTTTCCACCAGAATGCGGTCTGGGGGCAGGCACAAAAATGCACGCCGCAAATCGTCATTTGCTGGATACGTCAAAGGTCCCGCGAAACTTGCAAACCAACCATTTTCTGCAATTTCATTTGCGAGGCGCTGGTCGCCAGAAAAACAATGGAAAACCACCCTGAGCCCAGATATGTCCATATCCTTGAGGATTTCTACTGTGTCCTCATGAGCGTCCCTGTCATGTATCTGCACAGGTAAATCATGCGCTAACGCCATTTCCAAGTGAGCGCGAAAAGACTCTTTCTGCGCCTCACGCCCGGCCTCACCAGTTCGAAAATAGTCAAGGCCAGTTTCACCAACCGCGATCACTTCGGGGTGACTCAAATGTCTTGACACTTCACTCAAGGCTTCCAGCAATGACACATGATGGGCTTCCATGTGATGTTCTAACCCGTCAGGCCCCTTTTCAAGGATCCCCGAATGGAGCGCTGCCTCATTTGGGTGAATCGCTAACGCAACCTTCACTTCCGGCCAGTCTTCCCCAATTTGAAGCATTGGCTGAAAATCTGGCAAAGAACACGCAGAACTAATCATCCGGGTCACCCGAACTTCGTTTGCCCACCCAATTTGTTCCTCAAGACTTGGGCGCACCCCACCGGGGGACGGAATTTCCCCCTCATGAACAGGCAAATGCGTGTGATTATCTACAACAGGGGCTTCTAGTGAAGTCCCAACCGGAGGCCATTCCCTTTTTCGTTTAGCCACTATCATTCCCAATCAGCTATTCCAAACACCCTTCGAATATGTTATTCAGTATATGGCGCTCTTTGCCCTGTTGCTTCTACCCAAATCTTCGCTTTCGCTGATTCTCATCCTGACTGTCATACAAATAACTTTTCTTTTCGTTGACTATTACTGCTTTAGTTCCGCCTCTAATAGCAATTGACTACACATGAAAAGCCACAGATAATTCGGCAATTACTGAAGCACAGATAAACTTGCCCGCGTGTCAAAATCTCCACTACCTTCCAGCCTGATATTTTCCAACTTCTCTTAGAACGGCATCGCTAATCGAGTTTTTCCCACCGATAATGACAATCCTTTTAGGCTTTAGTCTTGATAGCTCAGTCTTGATGGATTGGGGAGTCGTGTCCCTGGTAGCCAATAACACGGGACCACTTTGAGCGCCTGCAACCGCCCCTGCCGTCAATGCGTCCGGGAAATCTAGGCCCGATGCGACATATGCAACGGGGACCCCTTGACCGAAATACTTCGCAGAAATCTGTGCGGCCGTTTCAAATCGATTCGCACCTGAATGCCTGGTGGCACCTTGGCTTGCAAACGCTGCAACCTCGTCCATTACCGACGCGGACACACTGTTCGTCCCGCCCGCAACCACAATCCGCTTTGGCTTCAGTCGTCTCAGTTCCTCTTTTACCTCGGCAGAAACCTGGTTGGGCTTGACCAATAACACGGGGCCTTCAAGATCTCCGGCTGGGGCTGAAGCTGCCAATGCGTCTGGGAAATCCAGGCCGTCTGCCACGTAGACAGCCTCAACACCCGGAGCGAAAGACCTGGCAGAAATCTTTGCCGAGGTGGCAAAGCGATCAAAGCCAAATACGCGCTCAACCTCCCCTGTTGTATACGAACCTAACTCAGCTTTCACACCACTACTGATTGTGTTTTCACCGCCAACTACAATGATTCGCCCTGGGGTTAAGCGTTGAAGTTCTGTCTTCACAGCATCTGGAACTGTTCCGTCGCGGGGAACTAGCAGCACCGGAGAGTTTACCGATCCGGCTACGGCAGCTGCGCCCAATGCGTCTGGAAAAGTCATCCCAGAAGCCACGAATACCACGGGTACCCCTGGCGCAAAAGTCTGTCTGGAAATCACAACCGCGGTCTCAAAACGATCAACGCCAGCAAGCTTCGGACCTTGGGCTATTGGAGGCGTCGGGCCTGGTTTGAGCGGAGGCACTGTTGCATTGTTTGGTTCTGGAACATAAAGCCCGGCGGCCTTACCAGTCCACGAGTAATTTATTAACTCTTGATTTGTGAATGTCTCACTGCCCTTGATTGGTTTACCGCCAGCGTCCGCACGAACCCAATTGCCGGTATATTTTGGCTGGCCAGGTGCCATCAAATGACAGTCACCATGAAGTGCGCTCTTTGGACCCAAACGAAGACTTTGAAGGGAAGACATAGAGTCAAACATCCAACCCGTGGCGAACGTTTTGGTCATATCCCACCCGGACAAATCTAAATGCTTCAGCGAAGTAGCTTCACGAAAAATGCTGTCCATGCGTCTAACTTTGCTGACATCCCATTTGGAGACGTCCAGTTTCTCCAATGAACTTGCGCCCCAAAACATGTGGTTCAAAGTAGGTCCTCCACTTAGATCCCACTTGGACACGTCCAGAGTCTTCAATGACTTTGCGCCCCGGAACATGTATTCCATTCGAGTCACTTGGCTGGTATCCCACTTGGACACATCTACCGTCTTTAGCGCACTTGCGCCATCAAACATAAAGTCCATTTCCTGAACTTTACTGGTGTCCCATTTCGAAACGTCCACGGATTGAAGCATCGGAGTCTTAGCGAACAGTGTTGGCAAATAGAGGGTTTCACTCACATCAAAAGCCTCAGCATTGACAATTTCGGTTAGCCTCAACGCATTCATGAACAGGCCACGCATGTTCGTTCCCGCTTGGGTTGGATTGTTTTGGGTGCCGTGGAATATAACCTTGGTTAAGACCTTATGCTTGGCGCTCCAAGGAAGATCAGGAATTGCATTCCCCTGACCATCGTCTTTCAAGAAAAAGTTGTCTAGCTTTCCAGGCCCAAGGTGTAAGACATTTCCATCGTCCACACACCATGTCATGTTTGACCGCACACCACCAAGTTCTACCCCGACGCACGCGTCTTCGATGGATTCCACCGCAGCTACTGCAGGCCCCACCCCAGACAGCATGCCAATTGTCAGGCTCATTGACACCAACAACGAAAACTTCCGACGAACACTCACATCCAACTCCTTGGGATATAGCCACAGTGCTAATTTTTCATGTCGTTTACACAAATACTCTATTTCAGGCAAACCAAGTGCGCAATCATGCGACTAGCCTCACGCCAAAGGGACTACCCACCCACAATCCGCACCACCACGCCACAAACTGATCCATCACAGCAGCAGTTCAGTCGTCACCTCCTGCATCAATCGAACCGGGACGGTTTGAGTTGTGGTACGCAACGGCAAGATTATTGCGGGTAGTCAAAGTATCGGGATGATTTGGGCCCAGCACCCGAGACTGAACCTCCAAAACCCCCTTAAACATCTCAATCGCCCGCCCATAATCCCCCACACCGCCATAAACCACCGCGAGATTATTGCGAGTAGTCAAAGTACTGGAATGGTCGGAGCCGAGCACCCGAGTTTCAACCTCCAAAACCCCCTTAAACATCTCAATCGCCCGCCCATAATCTCCCACACCATGGTAGGCCCCCGCAAGATTATTGCAGGTAGTCAAAGTCTCAGGATGGTCGGAGCCGAGCACCCGGACTTCAACCTCCAAAACCTCCATATACATTTCAATCGCCCGCTCATAATCCCCCACACCGCGGTAAGCCATCGCGAGATTATGGCGAGTAATCAAAGTATTGGGATGGTCGGGGCCGAGCACCCCAGACTGAACCTCCAAGACCTCCCCAAACATCTCAATCGCCCGCTCATAATCCCCCACACTACGGTAAGCCACCGCGAGATTATTGCGAGTAGTCAAAGTCTCAGGATGGTCCAGGCCATTATGGGATTCGAGCTGCTGGAGATAACTCTCAAGGCTGATCGCTGTTCGCGAGTCCCTAAGGTCTACAGCGTTATGTATAGTGCTCCCCACGAGCTCGAGCAGCTCGGGATTTGTCCGCAAAGGAGTTGAGTGCTTTTGAGTTTGAATTGCGCGTAATTGGGTACCCAGTTTCGCGATATGTATTCGCTTCTTTGAATATTCCCCTCCCTCACTTTGACTAAGTCCTTCATTGAGGATGCTAATAGCAGTTTGGATGGCTAGTTCTGTCTGGTCATCAGTGAAGTATTCTCTGACAACCCTTGCCTGAAGCCGATGAATACTGATCATGCTCTCATCTTCAGACTTGACCAATACGCTGTGACTGAGTAAAAGTTCAAGCGCACGCCGGTTTCGATCAGATCTAAATGGGTCAGATTCCGATGTCATTTCCTGAATCCAAGACCTCGGTACGCCGGTCTCATCTAAGAACAGTAGCGCTCCGACGATTCCTCGCGCTGCCTTGGCAGCGCTTTCAGTATCCGGGTTTTTAGTCTTGACGAGGTCAAGCAAATATTGTCTTGCCTGCGGCTCTGAGAATGTGCCTACTTTGATGCGCGGGCTTATCGCGGCATCTTTCTTAGTGGTGGTAAGCAGCGTTCGAATGCGTGTGCCGCACGGAATCAAATCATGTAGATCATTGGTATTTTCTACGTTGTCAAACACCACAAGCCGGTCCTCATCATCACTGTTTAGGCAAGCAACCAATGCTGCTGCATTCTCCGTGTCATTATCCGTAGTTATCTTGTGTCTACGAGCGATGTTTGCGAGTTGGCTGACCCCATCATTTGCGCGGCGGGTGTTCCCAACCTCATCAATCGCCGCCCCGGTCATTTTCTGGACTTGAGTCTTAGGGGGCTTCGCATTGAGCTCCTGTTGCAACGCCCGAACGATTATCGTGCTCATGACCCCAAGCATTTCTGGGGACTGCGCAAACTTCTCCATCACATCGCGAACCAATTGGACCAAAGCGCTACCGTAACTTACTACATCAGTGCCCCAGCCTTTCAGATCGTCTTCGACCATAACTAGCTGCTTGAACTCATCACGCCCGCGGACTGCCGCCACGCACGCTTCAACATGATCCAGCTTTTCCATACGGAACAACAGCCACTCCTCAACGGCTGCCCTGTCCGCCTCCCCAAGCTC
>DAIOFF010000067.1:0-11842 GCA_036745855.1 Scrofimicrobium sp.
TGTCAAACAACGCGCGGGCCGTCGAAAAACGCTTCCAAAGGTCATCTTCAGTCGTCTTGTCTAAACGAGGACCTTGTTTCTGCTGTTCTTTCCACTGATCAAGTAACTCACGAAGCCTGGCCCCAGACTGTTTCCACTGGGTCTGATCAGGATGCTGATTCGCCACAACTTCAGCCTCAGCAACAATGCCAGACCGAACCTCTAATGCGGCTTCCCTCGCAGCAGCGCGCTCTTCCTTGTGCTTAATCTTTTGTTCTTCTGCCTTGACCGCCAGTTCTTCGACACGTTTACGCAAGGCTGCGATGTCACCAACTACTGCTGGCTCCACCAATTGCTCACGTAGTTGCTTCACTGTCTGATCAAGATCTCTTGACGACAATGTAGGCATCCTTGCCTCGAACAATTTTACGGTAGCTTCAAGGTCGCCATAGCGCCGAACGTAAAGACCAAATGGGTCTTCTGGCACACCGTCGGGATAACCACCAACGATGCGCTCGCTCTCTCCCTCTTTTACCCAAACGTTCCCGTCTGTGTCGACTCGGCCAAAATCCCTGGGGTTTCCCCCGAATGATGAAATGCTCACGGTATTCCTCAATGATTGCGGACCCAACTAAGTGTAGTGTGAATGCTCAAAAAGAGTTAACTGCGGCCTTTGTTTCCGAGACGCCGCCCTGCATCAAACACACCATCCACCCGCCTAAGCCCTGATAGAACTGACTGCAAATATGCCACATTTGGCAGCTTAAACGTGAATCTAGCAGTAGCAACTTGCTCATCGGTTATGGACATTGCACCCTTCAAGATATCCAATCCATGTTCTGAAAGTACCCTTGACAGGTCATTTAACAATCCCGCGCGGTTTAGTGAACGGACTTCAATTTCCACCAAATATTGGTTTCCACTTTGATCTGCCGCCCACTCAACCTTCACGAATCGCTCAGAACTAGTCTCAAAAAGGTGCTTGGCATTCATGCAGTCGGCGCGGTGGACAGAAACTCCATGCCCTTGAGTGACAAATCCAACTATTTCATCACCCGGGACAGGTGTGCAGCACTGCGATAACTTCACCCAAACTTCATTGGAGCTCATACCTTCGACAAGCACGCCAGCATCACTTGGTCCACTGCCCTTTTGCGGCAATGTAGCTGGATTGATCCCCTCAGACAGAGTCTCTTCAGTTCCCGCGTCACCGCCCAGATTTTCAACCAAACGATTCACCACGTTTTGGGCAGACACCTGGTTTTCTCCGACAGCTGCATAAAGCGAAGACACATCCGCGTAGCCAAGAGCCGTCGCAAGTCCGTGCAAAGCATCATGCGTCATTAGCCTCTGCAATGGCAGATTCTGTTTACGCATTGCTTTCGCAATGTGTGATTTACCAAGCTCTATTGCCTCTTCACGGCGTTCTTTCGAAAACCATGCCTTGATCTTTGAGCGTGCACGCGGAGATTTCACGAATGCAAGCCAATCCCGTGACGGACCAGCTTTTTCCGCAGACGAAGTCAACACCTCTACGACATCGCCTGACTCAAGTGTCGAGTCAAGACCAACCATCCGCCCATTTACGTGGGCACCAACCGTCCTGTGCCCAACTTCTGTATGCACGGCATAAGCAAAATCAACTGGCGTTGCTTCTGGGGGCAACGTCACTACCTCGCCCCTAGGGGTGAAGACATAAACTTCGTCACCTGCAATCTCAAACCGCAGCGAATCTAGGAACTCTTCAGGATCCCCAGTCTCACGTTCCATTTCGACCAGCGGCTTGAGCCACCCCATTTGTTCACGAGGCGACATTTCGTCAGGCCCAGCAGCCCCGTTTTGCTTATAGCGCCAGTGGGCAGCCACACCGTACTCTGCACGATCATGCATTTCAAACGTGCGTATTTGGACTTCAACCGGCTTACCTTCAGGTCCAACCACAGTCGTATGAAGGGACTGGTAAAGGTTGAACTTAGGCATTGCAATATAGTCTTTGAAGCGCCCAGTAATCGGATTCCACAGAGTGTGAATAGCGCCAAGTACCGCGTAACAGTCTTTGATTGACTCAACTAACACGCGCACTGCAACCAAATCGTAGATTTCATCAAAAGCTTTACCGCGCACGATCATCTTTTGATAAATCGAGTAGTGGTGCTTGGGACGACCAGAAACTACTCCTTTGATCTTTGCGCGGCGCAACTCTTCTTCAATATCTCCAATGACCTCATGAAGATACCGGTCGCGTTTAGGAGCCCGTTCATTAACTAAATGATCAATCTCTTCATAGATGTCGGGATAAAGCGTTTGGAAGGACAATTCTTCCAATTCCCACTTGATCG
This sequence comes from Scrofimicrobium sp., assembly GCA_036745855.1. GTDB lineage: Bacteria > Actinomycetota > Actinomycetes > Actinomycetales > Actinomycetaceae > Scrofimicrobium. The sequence goes on from DAIOFF010000067.1 coordinate 2,319, forward strand.
TGTTCATTCCCAGTCTGTGGGCAAGCGGAGCATATATTTCGAGGGTTTCGCGCGCCTTCTTCTGAGCGGACTCTGGCTTCACGTACTTCCACGTTCGCGCGTTATGAAGTCTGTCCCCAAGTTTGATCAACAGCACCCGAATGTCACGGCTCATTGCGACAAGCATTTTTCGCAATGTTTCAGACTGCGCTGCAGCGCCATAACGAATAGTGTCAAGCTTTGTCACGCCATCCACCATTGCAGCGATTTCTGAACCGAAATCCTCTGTGAGTTCTTCCACCGTGTATTCGGTGTCTTCCACCGTGTCATGCAGGAGCGCAGCCACAAGTGTGGGAGGTGTCATACCAAGCTCAGCCAGGATGGTCGCGACCGCCACGGGATGGGTTATATATGGATCACCGTTCTTGCGTTTTTGAGTGGCATGAAGTTCCTTCGCCTTTTGATATGCGCTCTCAATAACAGACACATCTGCCCGTGGGTGATGCGCCCGCACAGCCCGAATCAGGGGTTCGATCTCAGCAGAGTTGCTTCTTCTGCCCCCAAACCAAGCAAGTCCGGTACGCACAAAAGACCCAGAGGCCTTTGCAGCATCCGTTGTTGAAGGTTCACTCATAAATACATGATAAGCGTTATTGGTCTTCCTTCACCTGCACGCCCGTCACAAAAGGAACGCTTGTGAGTCTTTTTGCCCCGTGAAGATCAATTAACTCCATTAATACTGCGACTTCAACCACATTAGCGCCGCATTGTTTTAGCAGTTCGACACATGCAAGCGCCGTACCGCCTGTAGCTAAAACGTCGTCTAAAACAAGTACATTTGAACCACTTGGCACGCTTTCAGGTTGAACTTCAAGGCGTGCGTTTCCATATTCAAGCGAATAGTCAATACCAATCACGGGTCCAGGAAGCTTGCCTGCTTTACGAACTGCAATCATCCCGATCCCAAGTTCGGCTGCAAGTGGGGCCGCCAGAATGAACCCTCTGGACTCAAGTCCAGCGACCATGTCAATCTTTCCGCGATACCTTTCGGCAAGCAAATGGATCAACTTAGCAAAATCGGTGCCATTAGCAAATAGCGGCGTAATGTCACGAAATAGCACTCCTGGCGACGGGAATCCCGGAACTAACCGGACATTCCCGTCGATCAGGGAAGCTACTTCCGCACCCAGTTTGGGAGTCATTAGCGCCTATTCTTCCGCTTCGGCTGGGCCTGAACGCCCAAGTGTTTACCTGGTGACTTAGGCGTCACGCGGATAGAAACGGCTTCTTCGTTATCTTCATCGTCTTTGCTTGCCCCTTTTGAACGAAGCTTCGCAACCGCAAGGTCATGTTCTTTGTACTTCGCCCTTGCACCCTGCATTAGTGCGAGCGCTGGGGAGGCAATGAAGATCGAAGACCACGCACCAATCAGCATTCCAACGAAAAGAGCCAAGGAAATATCAGTCAAGGTTCCAGCCCCCAGCATCAGTGACCCGATGAAGAGAATACAAGCCACAGGGAGAACAGCAACGATTGAGGTATTGATAGAGCGAACCAGGGTTTGGTTCACACCAAGATTGACGAGTTCCTTGAAGGTGTAACGGTTTTGATCAAGACAGCCCTGCGTTGTCTCACGGACTTTATCGAAAACCACCACCGTATCGTAAAGCGAATACCCAAGGATGGTTAAGAAACCAATCACTGTTGCTGGGGATACTTCGGCCTGTAAAAGCGCAAAGAAACCAACTGTGATTATCAAGTCATGAGCCAAAGATACAAGAGCAGCCAATGACATAGTCCATGATCGGAAGTAAAGCGTCATAAGCAATGCCACGATAAGGACGAAAATCACAATGGACTGGACTGCTTTCCTGGCAACGTCTTGACCCCACGTGGCACCAACAGAGTCAGTTTGCACGTCGTTTACGGGAACGTCGTACGCCTTTGCAAGCGCATCACGTACCTCGTTTGCTTGAGCAGTCTCAAGAGTTGGGGTTTGGATGCGAACTGAGTTTGTGCCCAGTGACGTCGCCTTGATGCCTTCGCTGATTCCGGCATCAGACAGGACCTTTTCACCAACACTCTCTGTCGCATTGGCTGTCTGTGCAACAGTGAACTGCGTGCCTCCTGAGAACTCGATTGAGAGGTTCAGGTGCATGAAACCAACAAGCAGCGAAGAAATAATGATCAGAATCACGCCAGAGGCGAGGAACGTTTTCGAATGCTTGACAATGTTGTAGGACCGCTTACCTGAGTAAAGTTCATTGCCCCACTGTGCATAGCTCATCATTTCGAGTCCCCCTCTCCACTTTCTTTGACATTGGCGGCTGCTTCACGTTTGCGTTCCGCCAGCGATTTGCCAGTAGACGCCTTTGAACTGTCCTTGCCATTTCGATAGGCAACGCGCCCGCGCCCTACATATGTTGCCCCCGATTTTGCACCAAGATGCTCAGGATCTAAACCTGAGAGCTTGTGTCCTTCACCGAAGAATCGTGTACGCATCAACAACGACATAACCGGGTGCGTGAATAAGAAGATGACCAAAAGGTCGATCAGTGTGGTGAGGCCCAACGTGAAGGCGAAGCCTTGGACGCCACCAACTGCCAGCACATAAAGAACCACGGCTGCAATCAAGTTGACCGCGTCCGAAATCATGACAGTACGTCGTGCACGTTTCCATCCAGATTCCACAGCATCAGATAAATGCTGACCGTCCCGTACTTCGTCCCTTATTCGTTCGAAGTACACAATGAATGAGTCCGCTGTGATACCTACAGCCACAATCAAACCGGCCACACCAGGAAGAGACAACCGATATCCCATAATCCATGAAAGCAGTGTGATAGCAAAATATGTGATGGCTGCAGCCATGATCAATGAGCCTGCTGATACTAATGCAAGGCCGCGGTATTGCCAGACCATCCAAAGGACAACCAGAATCAGGCCAACAATACCAGCGAGGATTCCTTTCTCAAGGTGCTCTGACCCCAAGGTTGCCGAAATCTGCTGTTCGTTTTGCACATCGAAGTTGAGTGGAAGAGAACCAAAACTCAGTTGGCTTGCCAAAGCTGACGCGGACTGGGCATTGAAGTTTCCAGAAATCTGCGCTTTCCCATCAGGAATCGGCTGATTCATGGTTGGAGCTGAGATGACCAATCCATCTAGCACAGCAGCAAAAGCGTTTCGCGTGGGATCTGTGGTCTGGAAGTCATACAAACGCTTCGACGCTTCAGCAAAGGCTTTAGTGCCTTCGGCGTCGAACTCTAGGTTGACTCCCCATTTCCCGGTGCTTTGTCCTGTCTGGTTATAAATCATTCCGGCCGAAGCAGTGGTTAGGTTTCTTCCTTCGACATCCACAGGGCCTAGAACGTATTTCTCAAAACCGTCAGATGAACATGTTACGAACGGCTTTTTGGGGTCGTCATCCCCCCGTGTACTGACAGCCGTTTCTGCATCCGTGCAATCCAACGTATAGAAGTCGAATAACACTTTTGGGGTCACCCAAGCATTGTCAGAGTTGTCTGACGGCGTTGTCTCTGGTTCATCAGATATTTCCCCAGTCCCAGTGGGATCAACCAGCGCTGTGGCGATTTCTTCAGAGCTCAAGCCATCAAACATGTTTGCGCCGCCACTCTGTGCAGTTTCACCACTCTGTGCAGTTTCACCGCTTTGTGTAGATTCACCGCTTTGCACAGCTTCGCCACTCTGCTCACTCTCACCGCTTTGTGCACCACTTTGTGCACCGCTTTGCGGTGTTTCAAAGTCAGAGGAAGAAATTGCTTTTGGAGCGCCCCGCATCAAGACAGGACGGAAACGCATAGTTGCCGACTGCCTTATGAGGTCAAGTGTTTCGGGGTCTGATTCACCAGGGATGGTAACAACAATATTGTTTGAGCCAAGTGTAGAAATCTCAGCCTCAGCTACACCAGACGCATCGACGCGCTGGCGAATAATGTTAATTGCTTCACCGATGTCGTCCGCAGTGATCTCGCGGGCACCGGCTCCCTCAGTGTTCTTAGGCGTCAAAATGACCTGAGTACCACCTTCAAGGTCAACAGCCAGTTTCGGGGTCCATCCTGCATCCGAAGTCAAAGTTCCAGTTACTAGTGCACCGGCGCCTAATACGATGATGACAAGCAGACCTACTAAGGCCCGCCATGGGCTCTTCTTACCGCTCAATTGTTCGAGTCTCCGTTCGAGGACGCATCTGACTGCCCATTTTGTTCTGTATCTTCAGAATCAGTTGGTTCAGTAACCTCTTCAATGGCGTCAGATTCTTCTTGTTCGTCAGGGGCAAAAGGAAGATCACCCACGGAAGAAATAACAGCTTTGTTCCAGTATGTCTCTTCACCGCCAACAGTTTCAAGAATGAGGACATCACCATCAAGGTCCACGAAACGACCAAAGAACCCCACCCGGGTGTGTACCCACGCACCAGGAACGAGTTGTTCTTTCATCATGCGTTCTTGTTCTTCTTGACGCTTGTTCTGTGACTTCTTAGACCAAGCATTTAATGCGAAAACCCCCACCATCATGAGGACCATCAGAATGAGTAATTCCACCGGACACTTCCTTGATTATCTGTACTTTGCCTTTGGCAGTCTAAGCGCCAAAGCGCCATTATGGAAATAACGCGCTACTCCTGAAACAAAGTAGCCGGAGATGCAAGACCGACATGAGACCACGCTTTTGGAGTTGCGGTGCGCCCCCGCGGGGTTCTTGTAATGAATCCTTCCCTAACTAAGTACGGCTCAGAGACAGTTTCAACCGTTTCGGCCTCTTCACCAACTGTCATAGCAAGTGTAGACACGCCAACAGGCCCGCCGCCAAAACGTGAACAAAGTGCAGTGAGCACTGCACGGTCTAATCGGTCAAGGCCAACTCTATCTACTTCAAACAAATCAAGGGCCGCTTCGGCGTCCTCTAGTTCAACAGTGCCCCGCCCTTTTACTTGCGCAAAATCTGCGACCCTGCGAAGCAACCTGTTCGCAATACGCGGCGTGCCTCTAGAGCGTTTTGCTATCTCATTTGCGGCCGCCTTTTCTACCGTAAGTCCAAGCAACCGGGCAGAACGCGACACAACCTGGTTTAGCTCATCGGGCGAATAAAACTCCAAATGCCCTGTGAAACCAAACCGATCTCTAAGCGGAGCTGGAAGTAATCCAGAACGCGTAGTTGCCCCAACTACAGTGAACCGTGGCAGTGTCAATGGAATAGACGTTGCACCTGGCCCTTTACCAACAATGATGTCAATCCTGAAGTCCTCCATGGCCAGATACAACATCTCCTCAGCCGTTCTTGCAAGGCGGTGGATTTCATCAATGAAAAGCACGTCGCCCTCTTGAAGAGACGACAAGATTGCTGCTAAGTCCCCTGCATGTTGGATAACGGGTCCAGACGTGAGGCGAAGTGAAGCTCCCATCTCGGCGGCAACGATCATGGCCAACGTAGTCTTACCAAGTCCCGGTGGACCAACTAAAAGCAAGTGGTCAGCAGCCTCTTGCCTGCCTTTGGCTGCTTGAAGTACCACTGACAGTTGGCCGCGCACACCAGTTTGCCCAACAAACTCATCCAAGTGTTTTGGACGAAGTGCGGACTCTGCCAACTGCTCATCAGGGAATGGGACACTGGCAAGCAGATTATTTGGGACGTCTACTTCTTCTTCCTCAGACATTTCGCCCAGCTAACGCTTGTAAGGCCGCCCGAATCATGCTTCCAGCGTCCTCATATTCTTCACCAACCTGATCAAGGATGTTTGTTACTTGAGCTTTAGTCCAGCCAAGCTGAGAAAGCGCATCTTCAACATCACTGCGCATCGAACTTCTGGGCCCATCAGCCCCCGGTACTTCTGGCTTTGGTAATTTCCCACCTAGCTCCAGAAGCATCCGTTGCGCGGATTTCTTACCGACCCCCGGAATCTTAGTGAGAGACGCCTCATCTGAAGAGTTAACGGCTTCACGAAGCTTTTCAGGGGTAAAAACCGACATGGCTGCAAGGGCTGTTCGTGGACCGATGCCGGAAACGCCCATCAAGATCTTGAAAGTTTCTCTGGAATCCGAATCAAGGAACCCATAAAGAGTCATTGAATCTTCACGAACCACCATTTCAGTATAAAGAGAGACCTCTGAGCTGTTTCCCGCAATAATCTGATTCACAGTATCTGGGGGCACTATTGCTTTTAGACCAACGCCCCCGGTCACAATGACAACCCAATCCAAGCCAGTTGCTTGAACTGGGCCACAAATAGACCAAATCATGCTGGCTCCTTTCGAACAGTTGTACGATATCAGAAGTGTCCACTAATGCCTCATGAACGGGCCCTGGGATCTACTGCACCTTTCCTACGGCTTGCTGCCACAGCCGCCGCCCATTGTTTCTGGGCAGGTGTCAGTGTGCCCTTCGATGTGACGCCACCTGAGAGTGATACTTGGATTTGCCCCTCACGTTCGGCACCTTGCAGACCTGTTCCGCGCCAAGCCTGACAGATGGCAATTGCCAAAGCGTCAGCCGCATCTGCTGGCCGCGGCGGAGAGTCAAGACCAAGGATGCGTTGAACCATGTGCTGCACCTGAGACTTGCCTGCAGTACCAGATCCAGTAATCGCGGCTTTTACTTCTGACGGTGTATGCACAGCAAGAGGCAAGCCTGCTTTCCCAACAGCAGCCATAGCTACGCCCATAACCTGCATTGTCGTAGTCACCGACTGCAAGTTATCTTGGGCGAAAACCCGTTCAATTGCAACGATTTCTGGCCGAAACCTGACTAGTGCTTCTTCTATTGCATATGCGATATCGCGGAGGCGAAAATGAGTCGCCAACGCCTTATCTGAACGGGCAACTTCAACAGCGACTAGCGATGCTTTACGTGAGGAATCGACCTCAACTACCCCAATTCCACATCGGGTAAGCCCAGGGTCAATACCAAGTACCCTCATGAATAATCGCGGTTCCCGGTGAACGCGCCATGAAAGCGACGACCACTTATTTCTGGACTAAACGTGGGATCTGAGGTTTTGCCTAGACCCTCCGTCATTCCTCAGTCCTCATTTTCAAGTTCTTCTTTCGCGGCTTTTGTCAGTGTCATGTTCGAGTACACGTTCTGCACATCGTCGCTGTCTTCAAGAGCATCAATAAGACGCATGGCTTTTCGCGCTCCGTCTGCTTCCAACTCAACTTCAGTGGAAGCCTGGAACTCCACTTCGGCAGAGTTGTAGTCGATTCCTGCATCTTGAAGTGCGGTTCGGACTGCAACAACATCCGTGGGCTCACAAGTGATAAAGAACACATCTCCTGCTTCTTCGATCTCTTCTGCCCCCGCGTCTAAGACGACCTCCAAAATATCTTCTTCATCACGTCCATCCGCTGGAACTTCTACAGTCCCCTGCCGGGAAAAGAGATAAGCCACTGAGCCCGGATCAGCAAGTGACCCACCGTTCCTAGAAAATGCAAGACGCACGTCAGATGCCGCGCGATTACGGTTATCCGTCAAACACTCAACGAGGAACGCCACGCCATTTGGCCCATATCCCTCATACATCACGGTTTCATAGTTTGCTGCGCCTGCTAGCTCACCCGAACCGCGCTTGACCGCCCGATCAATATTGTCAGCAGGTACCGAGTTCTTCTTGGCCTTTTGGATCGCGTCATAAAGAGTTGGATTTCCAGAGGGATCGCCCCCACCAGTTCGCGCTGCGACCTCAATGTTTTTCACGAGGCGCGCAAACAGTTTGCCCCTTTTTGCATCTAGTGCAGCTTTCTTGTGCTTCGTTGTCGCCCACTTGGAATGTCCCGACATTAAGCTTCTCCATCCATCTCGTTAGGTACTAAGTGATTCTACCAGCGGCAAACCTATAGGCCGCTTGTGGCGTCATTAGCGGCTCGTGACTTTTTAGTCGACGATTCGCCTTCACAAATATGTTTGCAAACACCATCCCAGCCACTCCACCATGACGCGCTCATCTCCCCCAGTCCGGATGGATAAACATCTTCTGTCTCAGATAGCTTCGTTATCTCACTTGGAAGTAACCAAACAGTTTGATCTAAAAGTTGTTCCTCCATTTTGGTCAACTTGCCAGGATTAATCGCCTTTGGCCAAGAACTCAAAAACAATAGAAAAAATAGTTCATCCTGACGGGCGCGCACATTCAAAAAGACAAACTCTGCCTTTCTTGATAGGACCGGGCCAACAAGTGAAAGAGTGTCTGCTTTTATTCCGGTTTCTTCAAACAGTTCCCGAATGGCACATTCTTCCGGTGCTTCGCCTGGCTCAATCCCCCCGCCAACAGTAAACCACCACTGGTGATGAACCCCATGCCCATCATGTCCATGAATCAAAAGGATGCGCCCATCTGGCGCAAAGACAATGACACGAGCCGCACGCCTGTGCGGTATTCCCTCTTCATCAGGTATCCAGTCGGGCCCAAGATCAGTCATGCCATGCCTGCCCTCAGCTGCTCCAAATCCTCAAACTCTATCCGAATAAGATCCACATCAGACAACAATTTCTGGTCATTTTCCATTCGCACCCGGTTCGGCCCCGTCTTGGACATAACTTCTTGATCAAGCCCCAATCTGCGAAGCGCAGCGACAAACTTGCGAACAAGTTTTGGGGCAGGGGAACCAATGCGTTTACCCCACTTCTTCGCATACTTCAAAGCAACCCGATTTGTAACCATTTGGACCTCAGCTTCACGAACCCAGCCAGTTTGCACATACGACTGAAGTCCATGTGCAACGGCCTTTGCCTGACGAGCAGACCACGTAAGGATCCACGAAAGCCAACCAATCAAGAGTGGAAGTTCAATAACTGCGTACCAGAAATACCACATTGCCCCTGCAGAACTTGCAAGGAAATTCCACAAACTGTGCAATCCCATTGCTATTCCCAAACCAAGTAAAAGCCGCCAAATCCAGCCCCATACCTTTGCCTGAGAAAGCAAAGCCCAAGCAAACATCAATCCAGTAAATGACGTTGACATCGGATGAACAAATGGGCTCATGAGCCCGCGGCCAATAACAGTTAAACCAAGCACCGCGCTTCCTTCAGCATGTGCTTGAACGAAATACATAATGTTCTCTACATAGGCAAATCCCGCACCAACAAATCCGCCAATCGCAAATCCAGAAATAGGAGTCGCTATCTGATGGCGAGCCCAAAGTAATATCAGGACAACGCCAAGCCCCTTAAAAGTTTCTTCAGAAATAGGTGCTACAAATACGGCACTCCGAAACTCCGCAAGCATTGGATCACCGCTGTAAAGCAGAATATCCACGTTCAACCCACTATTGAATATAATCGCTCCACCGCCACCAAGGCCTGCACCCAAACCAAGAGCCAAAATCTTTAGCCGCCAACTAACTGGAGCCCACCTGTCAATCCACGCAAGAACCAAAGTGACGACAAAAAGTGGAACCAATGCAACCAAAGCAAGTATGCCCGTGGTCTGCAAAGACGCAGCCCCCCGGCCCATCAAAACAAGACCCACGAAAGCCAATATTGCAAACACAGTGAAGACCCACTGGGTGATTCCCCAGCTGATACGTTTA
>DAIOFF010000068.1:0-11772 GCA_036745855.1 Scrofimicrobium sp.
CAGCGTTCTTGTGCGTGGAGTTCTGGCGGTGCTCGTCTTTCATGGAATCATTTGGCCAGGACGCATCTTTGCCAGCAACTATCAAGTTCGGGGCGTTGATATTTCCAGCTATCAGGGGGATGTTGATTGGCGCGTTTTATCCTCGAACGACATTGACTTTGCCTACATTAAAGCAACTGAGGGGTCGAAATCAATTGACCCGTATTTTGCCGATAATTGGTCAGAATCGTTGCAGACAAATCTTTTAGTTGGTGCACGATCGTTATCTTTCGGGAAAATATTCGGATAATCCGATTTGGATCCGCTCAATCGTGTTTCCACCGCGTTTAGGTGATTCACGTAATTGGTCTTTTCGGCAGTACTCAAACAGGGACCGTTTAGATGGGTATGTTGGCGAAGAGCGTTACATTGATATGAATGCATTTCGGGGCAGTAAGAAGGACCTTGCGGAACTTATTAGGTGAAGTCTTTGTTTGCTGCCAGCGCTATAGGGCATTGTGCCAGGCATGTATGAGTTCGGCGGTTTCTTGTGGTTCTTCGTAGGGAACCAGGTGTCCGGTGCTTGGTAGGGAATAGAAGACGCAATCAGGTAGTTCGGCCGCCAGGTTCTCTTGTTCTTCAATCGGGCTAATGTTGTCCAGCGCGCCGCCTATTACAAGTGTGGGATTGTGGAAGTATTCCGAAAACGCGTGAACATTCCCAGCGATGGAAGCCCTATAGGTTTCTAATGCGGCATCTTTACTATTAAATGATGCGGCGCGGCGAATATGTTCTTGAACTATCCATTTTCGAAGAACCCGGTTTTTAGTTTTGACCATTATGCGGCCACTAACCGCTGCAATTATTTTATTTCCGAGGAGGAAATTGGATACACTATTCGCCGTTTTTGCTGCCGCCCAGTAGTAGAACTTTGTTAGTGCGATCATGCCTTTGTGTGAACCGTTTTGTGGTGGATTAGCGATGGGGTTAATCAGGACGGCTCCAGAATGTTGGACGCCTTGGGCGACGGCTGCACTGACTATCACCGACCCAAGCGAATGGCCACAGAGAATGTTCGGAAAACCCAAAATGCTAGAAAGCTGCCTAACCCACCTTCCTAAACCTTCTATGTCGTGCACTCCCGGTAATGGATCCGTCGCGCCACACCCAGGCAGATCCGGAACAAAAACCCGGTATCCCAGCGCCACTAACTCGCGCGCTAAAGGTTCCAACCCAAAATGGGTTCCCCTGAAACCGTGAATCGCTAATACAGTCGGATTGCCTTTCGTCCCATATTCAAAAACGGAAGCCTCAGCGCCGCCCACTAGTACTCTCATTTCCCTGGCGGTATGTCCCATATGATCCTCAGGCAGCGTGGGCACCCCAGCCGCCTCCCCAAATTCCTGAGCGGGCAAAACTGACTTCCTCATACACGTCCAGCATTCTTGAAGTCAGTTCGCTTTGACGAAATTGTGTGGGCAGTGGGCCAGGGTTTTGCAGCCTGCCCAGTGAAAGCATTTGGGTTAGTTCACGAAGCGCTATTGCGAATGCCCCCAATGAGCTATTTTCGATCACATGGCACCAGGGTCGCGGCAGATCAGCGGCAATATTGTGGTCTCGCACTAAAACGGGCGTGCCAACCGAGATGGCCTCGTAAACCGTAAGTCCTTGCGTTTCATACCCCAGTGAACTTTGAATAACAGCGTCGGCTTGCCTCATGTGTTCCAACACCGAATCGTGTGAAACGGCCCCGTGGAAATAGACTAAGTGATCCACTCCAAGCGACTTACTTAGCGTCTGACAAGGACGAACCTCAGGTCCAGAACCGTAAACGTGCAGTTCGGCATTTACTCCTGAAAAAGCCAAGGCGCGAATGACATCGTCTAATCGTTTCTCTTCACTCACCCTGCCTGGCCACACAAAAATTGGGCGATTACGAGGCGCAGTCGGGGTGGCAGTAACCAAATCTATGCTGTCATCGTCAACCCCGGTGGGGATTACGTGAAGGTCCCGCTGGACCCCATATTTGCGAAGCTGCTCCGCAAAATGGGAACTTGGAACAATCAGGGCGTCGGCGGACTTCGCAAAGGCCCTGACGTATGCTGCAATGTCATCTACTGGACCCGTTTTCAGAAACTGTTTTTGAGCTGCAAAAAGCAAACGAAAAGCTGCTTTGGGGAATGGTGCAATCGCAGGCAGGCCAACTTCAACGTTGGTGTGCATTGTGTGGGCTAGCGGCAAGCCGTGGCGGCGGGCGAAACGGTATCCGTTCCACGCACCCCAAACATCGGCCTGCACGTGGACGACATCGACGGGAGGCCGGCGCGCAAATCCTTCATCAGCTTCTTTGTCCGCCGCAGTTCCAGCAAGACAAAACGAGTGTTCACCCCACTGTTTGGAGCGCAAAAGGACATCGCCATCACGGGAATACTGTGGTGAAGGCTGTCGTTTGGAATCAGGAGCGCAGATTGTGACTGTGTGCCCTGCGGCTTCAAGAAATTTTCGTTGCAGTCCAAGCGAAACCTGAAGTCCACCAAGTGTTGCTGGATGCTGGTCACTAAAGAATGCGATATGCATGATTTATTGATTCCTCGTTTCATGTTGAAGGAGTGCCGGCTTGGGGCTAGGTTTCAGATCATCAAGCTGATCCTGCCTGCGAAGATTTCTGAGGCCGATCACACCGCTAATGGCCGTCAGGCCGAAAAAGATAAGTAGAAAAGCGCCGCTTGGTGTTAGCAGGCTTTCTTTGAGTATGAGTGTGCCGATCATGGCGGCAGTGATTGTATCTACAGTGGTGAGGCCAGCGACGACCGTAGGTGCCGGCAGCACTTTGTGGGCAAGTTGAAGGTGAATAGTTGACACCATTCCTCCACCTGCCAAAAGAATCAGGGCGATGATGGTCAGCGGCTGCAAAACGACTTCAAAAAACCCGTCGCGAAGAACCAGCCCAACCATGACTTTGAAAACCGTGGTGATTGTGCCAAAGCCTGCCGCACCGATTATGAGTCCCAGTAGCCCCACGGTTCGTCCTGATTTGCCGCGCTGCGCCACCGCGATGATTGCGCCGACTGCCGCGACACTGGCCTGAATTATTATGACGATGACAAATTGATTGTCGAGGTCAACGTGGGATGCTTTGCCCGGGTTCATTGCAATGGTGGCTATAAACCCAAGGATTCCAACTAGGCATGCTGTAACGGCAATCCCAACGCCGCGGGTGAACACAATGCGCTTTCTTATGACGCCGTAGATTGTCGAGGCCGCCAAGGCAATGATGCTCATGGACTGAATTGCGCTTACTGGCGCAAGGGCGAGGGCAATAAAGTTTGTAGATATTGCAATTCCAAGCAGTAAAAGTCCGAAAAGCCATTTTGGGTTTTTGAGGAACATCTGCCAGAGACCGCCTGAAGTGTATACGGCTTGCGATTGAAGTTCGGATCCGGCAGCAAGTAGCAGTGCTCCTCCAAGTGCGACCAGTAGGCCAAGAAGGAAAAGTGGCATTCTATTCCTCCTCAATTTCCTCTTGTATTTTGTCACGTGACCAGTGCATTCGATGTCCGGGAAGGCCCGGATTAGCCCCTGAGGGTACCCTGAGAGTCGCCTGAAACCAGGGAAACTTCGGGCTGTGATGGAATGCCTCACTCAATACTGAAGAAGGGATTCCTGCTTGTGTCATGCTCACATTGTTGGGGACTTGGGAACAATGAGCGACGGTGCTTCCGCCCCCATCCTTGCGGGGGTTAGCCCCCATGACTGAAGGTGAAGTGGATTGTGTGTTGAAGATGAAGCGTATCTAGCCGAAGTTCAAAGCGACTAGTGGCACTGAAGTCCTGGGGATCCAAGAATTCAAGTTAAATGTTCGAACATGACTAGACAATAGTCGCTTTATGTATGGACATTTATTGACAGTTTGGTTACTGTTGGCGCGTGGCCACTGAACGGCGACCCCATGTAACCCTTTGAGATTGGACCAATGATGACGATTCCTGAAACGATGCGCGCTGCAGTACTACGTGATTATGGGCAGGGCCTAAAGATTGAAACTGTTAAGACCCCACGCCCTAAAGCAGGGGAAGTGCTGGTAAAAGTCAGTGCGTGTGGACTTTGCCATTCTGATTTGCATGTGATCAAAGGCGCAATAAAGTTCCCCTTACCATGTGTGCTTGGGCATGAGGTTGCTGGCGAAATTGTTGAGATTGGACCGGGCAATGAGCATCTCAAATTGAGCCTTGGCCAGAATGTAGCGGGTGCGTTCTTGATGCCGTGCGGTCAGTGTGATGCTTGTGCGTCTGGGCGGGATGATCTGTGTGAGCCATTTTTCTCTATGAACAGGCTTAGTGGAACTTTGTATGACGGTACTACCAGGTTGTTTGATCTGGATGGAAAGCCTATTCAAATGTACTCCATGGGTGGTTTGGCGCAGTATTGTGTCATTCCTGCGACTTCTGTGGCTCCTATTCCGGACTCTGTTGATCCAATCAAGGGTGCAATTTTGGGTTGCGCTGCAATGACTGCTTATGGGGCAGTTCGCCGCGGAGCTGACCTGCGGTTTGGTGAGTCGGTGGCAGTCGTTGCGACTGGCGGTGTTGGGTCAAATATCATCCAGATTGCGAAGGCTTTTGGTGCAAAACAAATCGTTGCCATTGATGTTGCTGATGACAAGTTGCGGGCAGCCAAAGAACTTGGTGCGACGCACACAGTGAACTCGAAGACCTCAAATGCTCGTGACGAAGTGCTTGCCATTACTGACGGTAAGGGTGTTGCAGTTTCGTTTGAAGCGCTTGGGATGCCGCAAACATGGACGACGGCGTTGGATGTCCTTGCTGATGGTGGACGAATGGTCCCGATTGGCCTGGGTGCTGGCGTTCAATCTGCGCCGGTTGAGATAAACCGACTGGTTCGCAGGTCCCAGCGCATTATTGGATCTTATGGGGCGCTGACCAGGCAAGACTTACCCGAAGTGGTTAGGTTGGCGGCTTCTGGCGTGATTCGGTATCAAGATATTGTTACTAAGCAATTTTCTCTTGACGAGGTCGCTGAGGGGTACCGGAAACTTGCGGCAGGGGAGGTTCAGGGCAGGGCCGTGGTGAACATGCTTCTGTAGGTTTGGCTTTGTCGGAATGACATTTGAATTGTTTACTCAAATCAGTTTTCCCAAATTACTTGTCATGACAAATCAGAGGTGCTACCCTTCACATTACTACCTGTTGGAGCGCGCCAATGAGGGCAAACCAGCAGGAAGCAAGGCAATGATTCTACTGACAATAAAGCAATAAGGCTCAAACAACAGTGAATGTGGAGGAAGCAGAGATGGCGGCAAGTCAATCTAAGGCACGAAACACGAATGACCTCAAGTTTTCCAAACTCGCTATCGGCGTATGCCCAGATCAGTGGGGGGTGTGGTTTCCCAAAGACGAACACCAAATGGAACCTCGTAAAGCAATGGAACAGATGGCGGAAGCCGGATTCGAAATCCTTGAAACTGGACCATTTGGATACTTCCCTGATGATCCAAAAGAACTAGCAAAGTGGACCACTGAACTAGGTTTGAAAGTCGTAGCAGGAACCGGTTGGGGGATCCTCCATAAGGCAGAGGCCTGGGCAGAGACCGAAAAGACTTTCCGCCGTATTGCTGAGACGCACGCAGCTGTCGGTGCAGAATACATCGTTCACCTGCCCCCGCTTTACCGCGATGACAAGACCTGGGAATGGACCGATGACCGGGTGCTTTCCCCAGATGCTTGGAATCTTTATGTAGAGAACGCAAACCGTTTAGGTGCCTTGTTGTTAGATGACTACGGGCTAAAGATGGTGCTTCACCCCCACGGAGATTCCCACATTGAAACTCCTGAAGAAATCGCCCGAATCTTTGATGCAACCGACCCGAAGTACGTGAACCTTTGTCTTGATTCCGGCCACGTTGTCTATGGCGGCGGGGATCCCGTTGAGCTCATTAAGAAGTATCCAGAGCGCATTACATATGTGCATATCAAAGCATTTGACGAGGACGTCACCCGCGAAGCCCATGAGAAAGACTGGCCATTTGGTGAAGCCGTTGCCAAAGGCGCTTCCGTTTGTCCTCCTGCAGGTCTTCCTGAAATGCACGCGTTTGTAGAGGCCCTTGCTGAACTGGACAAGGACATTTACTGCATCTGTGAGCAGGACTGCTACCCCTGTGAGGATGACTTCCCACTTCCAAATGCAATCAATATGCGTAACTACTTGGCTGAATGCGGCCTTGGCTTAGCTTGAGAAACAGGAACGAAAGAAAAATTATGACTTTACGTATTGGGTTAATTGGCGCTGGTGGCATGGGGCGCGCCCATGTTGATCGCATTGAAAATGATCTGTCAGGTGCCAAGATAGTTGCAGTCGCAGACGTGAACATTGACGCCGCTAAAGCAGTGGCAGAACCCCTGGGGGCCGTCGCATATGGTTCTGGCCCAGAGCTAATCTCAGATCCAAATGTTGACGCAGTACTCATTGCGACATTCGGTAAGGTTCATGCGCCGGACGTGATAGCTGCAGTTGAAGCCGGCAAATATGTGCTGTGTGAAAAGCCTCTTGCAACCACGGGCGCTGATTGTGAAGCCATCATGGCCGCCGAAACTAAAGCGGGCAAGAAACTTGTCACAGTCGGATTCATGCGCCGGTTTGATGAGGGATACCAGCAGATGAAAGCCGCCCTAAATAAAGGCGACTATGGGTATGCGACATTGCTGCATTGTCGTCATCGGAACCCCTCTGTTCCAGAAAATTACACTACAGAAAACATGATTGATGATACGGCTATTCATGAGTTTGATATCTGTAGGTTCTTGCTGGGGGAGGAAATAACCCGGGTCCGTGTGGACACGCCAAGGGCGACTTCCCACCGTTTTGATCACCTGCAAGATCCACTGGTGGTTGTCGCATACACCGAAAGCGGTGTGCGCATTGATGATGAAGTAAATGTCAACATCGGTTTTGGATACTCTATTGAGTGTGAACTGGTCATGGAACAAGGCACTGTGCGCCTTGGCGACCAAGAAAAGGTCATTGTTCGTGACATTCAAGGAAACCGAAACGCAATGTGCCAAAGCCACATTGACCGTTTCCAAACAGCGTTCAACAGGGAAGTTCAAGAGTGGATTAATGCGGCCACGGAAGATCGCCACACAGGTTCCACTGCATGGGACGGTTTTGCTGCCACTGCAATCGTCGACGCCGGACTGAAGTCGCTACATGAAGGCGGAATCGAAGTCGACGTCAAAATGGTTGAAAAGCCCGAACTATACAGGTGAAACATGGTTGACATTGCTTTAGATCCAAACATGTACTACCGGTCCATGTCGACCGCGCAGACCCTTCACAAGGCCGCGGAACTGGGCTTCCAGTTCGTAGAGTTGTCGCCCAACGATGAGTTTCACTTTTGGCATCACTATCCAAAAGCTGATGATGAGTTTATTCGGTCGCTCCTTCAAGCTCAGTCAGATACTGGTGTTCAGGTTCGCACATTGAACCCAGTGTTCAACTGGTCTTCGACGGATGAAGCCGAACGGACAGCGCAGGTTCGGAATTGGCGACGACTGCTGGAATTGGCAGACCAGCTGGGTGTTCGTGAGATTGTTTCGGAGTTTTCGGGTAACCCCAACACGCCTCGGGAATGTGAATCTCAGTGGTATCGCTCGATGGAAGAGCTGACTCCATATTTTGAAAAGTATGGAATAAAGCTGAACATGGAAGCGCATCCATATGATTTTGTTGAGACAAATGACGCGGCTTATAGAATAGTTCGCGGAATGAATGTCGACTGGGTCGGTTATGAATACTGTTTCCCGCACACTTTTCATTTGTCCGAGGGCGCAGGGGACGTAGATCGCATGATCAAGTTTGTTGCACCCAAACTTCGTGAAGTCCATGTTGCAGATTCTTTTAACCATCTTGCAAATGACGGAAACCGTTACATAATCAACCCTCCGGGCGTTGATGCGCGGGTCCATCAGCACAACGAAATTGGTTTGGGTGATGTACCTTGGGATGCTGGCTTTGCGGCATTGCGGGACATCGGGTTCGATGGTGTAGTTTCTGTTTGCGTTTTTGGATGGCATGAAAGGGCCGACGAAATAAATCGAAGTATGCTTCAAAGGCTGCAAAAAGAACTAGGCTAAAATACCTAAAAGAATGTTAGGAAGGTGCGCGATGGCGTTTGTACGACCAACACAAAGCGATGTCGCGCGCCTTGCTGGCGTGTCAAGACAGACCGTATCTTTAGTCATTAATAATGATCCCAGAGTTTCTGATGTAAAACGTGTAGCAGTAAACAATGCGATGCATGAGCTTGGGTATCGGGCAAATGCTGCTGCGCGTCAGTTGGCATCCAATCGGAGCAATACGATCGGGATTATTTGTGCAGATTTGCTTAATCCGTTTGTTGCCGTGCAATTAGAAATGTTAAGGCGTTCGGCTCAAGAAAACGGGTTTATGGTGGCGGCATTTCCAGTGGATGAAAATGCCGAGGCTGAAAGAAATGCGCTTGACC
This sequence comes from Scrofimicrobium sp., assembly GCA_036745855.1. GTDB lineage: Bacteria > Actinomycetota > Actinomycetes > Actinomycetales > Actinomycetaceae > Scrofimicrobium. Next base: position 8,501 of record DAIOFF010000068.1, read on the forward strand.
GAATGATAGAAAGCGGCGTTGCAGGAATAGTCATGCTTTCGCCCATGGCAAGTCGTGAAACTCTAGCTAAATATGGCAGTTTAGTGCCAATAGTTGTGATTAGTCGGGACCTATTAGTAGAAGGAGTTTGTTTCATCAAACCCGATGATGAACTCGGTTCCGCGCTGGCCACAAAACACATTATCGACCAGGGGTACGACAATGTTTATTTTGTTGGACCACTTCGTGATTGTGAAGGTGACTCAACTGAATGTCGGTTTGTTGGCTACTCAAAGACCATGCAGGAGGCCGGAAAACCCTCGCGCAGGATAGTTACGGGCGAACACAACATGGACCTCGTAAAAAACGTCTTAATCGAAAATGGTCAAGGTACGGCATTTGTTTGTCACAACGACAAAATCGCACTTGGGGTTGCAAGTGTGACAGTAGACCAAGGACTAATGCCTGGCGAGCATGTTGGAATCTCAGGTTACGACAACTCTTATTTGTCGCAATACTCAGGATTGCCTTTAACGACGGTCGACATGCATATTCAAGTTTTGGTTAACCATGTTTTAGAAACTTTAAACAAAATGCTGGCAGGTGACGCCTTCGAAGCGGAAGTCGTGGTCGCACCGAAGCTAGTAATAAGAAAATCCACTGACAGAAACTAAAGACACCCCTGTCAGTCGGATCGTGAAATCTCGGCAAGGAGAAAGTAGTGTCCACAAAAAAGGAAACATCGCGCCCTGGCGCGCCCACAAAGGCTGAAATTGTTCAGATGGTTGAGGAAACTCCGCCTTCTGGAAAGAAACGTTCAATAGGATTAGTAGCTGTAGTTGTGACTCTGGGGTCACTGCTATTCGGTTATGACACGGGAGTTATTGCCGGAGCGCTACCTTACATGTATTTGCCTTCCGAGGCCGGGGGACTTCACCTCAACGCAGCAGAAGAAGGCTTTGTTGGCGGGCTTTTGGCGATTGGCGCTGCTTTTGGTGCCATTATCGGTGGGCGGCTGTCGGACAGGTATGGGCGCAGGCACAACATTTTGCTTCTAGCGTTCATCTTTGCGGTGGGGACAATTGGTTGCACGATCTCACCAAATGTTTGGGTTTTGTACCCGTTCCGTTTCATTCTTGGATGGGCGGTAGGTGGGGCCTCCGCGACAGTGCCTATCTATTTGTCAGAAACTGCCCCTGCTAGAATCCGTGGCCCACTTATTGCAATCGACCAGTTCATGATCGTTTTTGGTCAGTTGCTTGCGTACTCTGTGAACGCTTGGCTTTCCTCTTCACAAGGGGGGCCGCAGGTGCAGATCACGTCGGATCCTTCAGGTCAGTACGCGGCTGGCGAATGGGTTGCGTGGGATTCGGTTCAGTCAATTTCGGGACTGGTTGTTGAAAGCGGAAACGGGATGGCATGGCGGTACATGCTGGTTCTGGCAACAATCCCTGCCATTGCGTTGTGGATTGGCATGCGCATGATGCCCGAATCGGCGCGTTGGTACGGCATGAAAGAGAAGTATTACGAGGCCATTGGGGCGTTGAAGAGGATTCGCGAGGATGGCAAAGACGATGTTGCTGAAGAAATGGAGCAGATCGTTGAAGTAAATACTATGGAGGCCAAAGAAGAGAAGTGGACGTTCCGTCAGACTGTCAAGACGAAGTGGACACGAAAAATCCTGTTCATTGGGATATTCCTGGGTTTCTTTGATCAGCTCACTGGCATTAATACTGCAATGTACTATTTGCCGAAGATTCTTCATTCGGCAGGGTTCTCATCAGCTGACGCGATTATGCTCAATGTGATTACGGGGATTGCCTCTGCGATTGGTGCGGGAGTCGGCTTGTTGCTGGTTGCGAAGTTCATGCGTCGCCACGTTGGTATTTATCAGGAGGCGGGCATTGTTTGTTCCCTGTTTGCCTTAGCGCTGGTGTTCCAGTTCGGCATCAATCCGCATCTGGATGCCGACGGAAACATTTTGGCTTCAGTGTCTTCATTTGTCCCATGGCTTGTGCTGGTTTTGGTTGCCATATTTGTTTTCATTAAACAATCAGGAACTGTCGCATGGATTTTGGTGTCTGAAATCTTCCCGTCTAAGATTCGCGGGGTTGCGCAGGGCGTGGCAGTCGGATGTCTTTGGCTGATGAACGCGGTTGTGACCACGGTTTTCCCGATCATGATTGAAAACCTTGGGGGTGCGTGGACCTATGGAATCTTTGGTGCCATAAATGTTGTGGCTTTGATTTTCTACATCAGGGTTGTCCCAGAGACCAAGACTTCAACATTGGAGGAAATTGAAGAAAGTCTTCAAAAGAAATATTCATAAGCTTTTCTGGTCCGTTTCCGTGTAGGGATCAGAAAAATTGGAAGGTCGGCCCTTTTGGGTCGGCCTTTCTGTTTAAACCAAAAAGCCGGGACTTCTTCGTCCGCGGCACCCGGTTAGTTGTGTTTGTGTTTTTAGTCTTGAAGTTGTGTGTTGAACACTAAGGCTACTGAGCCAATGGCGGTAGCTAGGCCGGCTGCAATGGTTATCCAATAGATGCCGGAAATTACTCCAAGTAGGGCCATGCTGATGCCCACGACCCCAAGTACCACCAGTGCAATGATGAATACGCTTTGGGTAGGAACATTGGTTGATGTTTGGACAGGGGCTGCGACCGCGTTTATCGACATTTGTTCAGTTGACATGAAAATTCCCATCTTTTGTTAGGCGGGAAACACCTGCCGTGTTTACCCGCACGGCTGTGTGGAGTGGGGAGGTAACCCCACTTTCCTGTGTATCAGGACGGATCTATAGTCTCATCATTTGTCATGACAAACAAGTTCTTGGGCGAGAAAGTGATTCAACACATGGATTCGAGCGGCCGATCAGGTTTTAGAGGGCAGGTTTGGATGCGCCTTGAACCCCATCCCAATCCCAGCTCAGTTACCCAATCTCAGCTCGGCCGCCCGACCTAAGCTCATCCGTCCAATCTCAGTCCAGCTACCCGACTTCAGTCAACCACCTAATTTCAACTCAGCTACCCGATCCCAGTCCAGCTGCTCGACCTCGGCTCAACCGTCCGATCCCAGTTCAGCTGCCCGATCTCAGCTCAGCCACCCAATCTCAGTTCAACCGCCCCCAAACATTACGGTAACTGGCGTGGTTCGCGCAAAGGTTCACTATCGCCTAACCTGCACCTCACCAAGATCCGAACGGATAACGCTAATCCTGTCAGCTAGTCCCGGATCAGCCGGCAACAAACTTACAGATGAGTTCTTTTTGCTCCGACCTTTGAGGTGCCGTCAAC
>DAIOFF010000069.1:0-11764 GCA_036745855.1 Scrofimicrobium sp.
GACCTCGGAATTTTGCGAGTGCGAACTCGGTGAAAAATGGGGCTGAAATAACGAAGAAATGGCGTGAAATGCATAATAACAATCTAATCATTCATTGATATTGAAATTAGTTGAATTTGTTTTCTGAATTCCCTAAAAGGAAGCGACCGTATGTGAGTTTTAGCAGTGATTCGCATACAAACATGCAGACCAACTAGGAGGTTCAGTGTTTGCACGAATGAAAAGAAAAGTCTCGACTGTGGCAGCAGTCGGTGCTTTGTTGGCAATAGGCGCTTTGAGTCCGGCGGCTGCGGCAGCCGACGATCGCGGCGTGGAAGAGGTTTCCGGAAATTCCGGAATTTCCCAAACTTTTAATGCATCTGATAACAGTCGGACGCACAAAGAAAAAGAAAAAGACAAGTGTTCAAGCAAAGATAAGTGTAAGGACAAGAGTAAAGACAAGTGCTCCAGCAAAGATAAATGCAAAGACAAGAACAAGGACAAATGTTCAAGCAAGGACAAGTGTAAGGACAAGAACAAAGACAAATGCAAGGACAAATGTTCTAGCAAGGACAAATGCAAAGATAGGTGCAAAGAGAAGCCTCGGGGCAAGGTATCGCTGGCGAAGAGCGCGGACAAGACGACAGTCAAGCCCGGAGAGACCGTCACTTACACAGTGAAAATCACAAACGGCACCAATGTCGACAGAAAAGGACTCACCTGGTCAGATAACCTTACAGGGGTTCTCATTCATGCTGACTGGGGTGGCATCGTAAACGGCGACGGCGCTTCTTTTGATGGACGAAGCACATTGAAATGGAAGGGTGACCTCGCAAAAGGTCAGTCGGCAACGGTCACGTATCAGGTAACTGTCAAAGATTCCGCCAAAGCAGGCAAGTACCTGAAGAACGTTGTGACATCATGCGATTCCAAAGATAAACCACATGTGAAAATCCCAATCAAGAAGCCAGACAAGCCAACTAAACCAAAAGGGGAAATAAACCTCACTAAGGCGGCCGACAAAGAGATTGTAAGGCCAGGCGACATCGTTACTTACTCAGTAACAATGGCAAACAACACCAGCAAAAACCAAAAGAATCTTTCCTGGTCAGACGATCTTTCCGGTGTTCTTATGTATGCCGATTGGGGCGGGATCATTGAAGGGCAAGGGGCCACGTTTAATGGTCGGACTACGCTGAGTTGGAGGGGGAACTTGGCGGCTGGGGCCTCGGCAACAATCAAATACCAGGTGACCGTGAAAGCTGACGCTCCCGCCGGAAGATACCTGAAGAACACGGTAACCTCATGTAACTCCAAGGACAAGCCCTACGTGCAGATTCCGATTGAAGATGCAGGTCTACCGGCCGGTGACATTGACCTAACTAAGACGGTTGACAAAGACATCGTGAAGCCGCATGAACTACTCACATACACGGTCACGATCACGAACAACACGGGTTCTAACGCAGTCGGTCTTGAGTGGGCGGATGACCTGAGCGAAGTCTTGCCTTACGCCGACTGGGTCGGGGTCGCAAGTGGCGATGCCACCTATGACGCTTTTGCTGAGACGCTGGTGTGGCAAGGTGACTTGGTGGCTGGCGAGTCCGCAGTGGTCACCTACCAGGTTCTGGTGAAGGAAGGTGTTGCTGAAGGCACCCTCCTGCGTAACTCAGTGACATCAGGGTCATCGGAAGATGTTCCCGACGTCGCGACACGCATTGAGTCGGTCGACTGAGCTTGCTTGCCCTCACAATTTGACTCTGAGCCAAATTGTGAGGGCCGCCAAAACAACAAAATGCTCGTGCGCCTGAGATAACTGGGGATACCTCACCGAAAGGATGAGAGCGCCTTTCAGCTGGCTAGAACGATCTGGCGTAAATTCTCAACCCAAATGCATCGAACTCCTTCCCCCGTTCGAACTTGGGGAGAGCTCTTCAGATTTGCTTCTGCCGGATGCGAGGGGAGGAACGCTTTGCCGTACTCGTGAGCTCTGGCCTGCGTGACCGGGTTTCTCAGTCGTAACGTCTAAACTGCCGCTTAGATTTCTAAGCGGCAGTTTGGTGGCATTTACGGGCCGTGTTTGGGTTTGTTCTGAGGGCAGGGCACTTATCGCTCCACGGCCCTGTAGAAGCCGTGTGTGGCCGGTATATGGCACTGGGTCTTCTTCAGCTCAACACGTGCAACATGTTTGGCACAAAGTTCCCAATGGAGTGAATGCGGAGCAATTGAATAAGGCGGGAACATCGCTAAAAATCCCTTGAGACCTCGAGGCTTCCATGACTCTAACGGGTATGGGGCCCTCTGGAGTCGAAGAGCCTCATAACGTCGTGTGTTAGACATCAGCAGAGCGCGTCGAATCTGCGGGGTAAATACGGGACTATCCGGCTAGAAAACAAAAAATCCCCGAAGACTCCGTGGAATCTCGGGGTTTCTGTGGCTCCGACGGGCGTCGATCCCGTGACCTTTCGATTTTCAGTCGAACGCTCTACCAACTGAGCTACAGAGCCTTTGGCCGTAATGCCGACCAGCGACCCTGACGGGACTCGAACCCGCGACCTCCGCCGTGACAGGGCGGCGCGCTAACCAACTGCGCTACAGGGCCTCATATTTAGGACCTCAATGATCCTAACAGACCTACTATCTTCAGTTTTACCAGTTCAGTTACCTGAACTGTACCCCCAACGGGATTCGAACCCGTGTCGCCGCCGTGAAAGGGCGGTGTCCTAGGCCTCTAGACGATGGGGGCCCGGGTTCCGAACGCGTTCGGAGACTCGAAAAGCATAAATGGAACTGAGGTGTTTTTGCAAAACGAGAATGTGCAACCTACGTCACGTATTGGGTGATTGGAGGGGTAAAAATGTGGTGCCCTCGGCAAGAATCCTTGTAGGACCGCGGGTTACGTGATCAACTATTTCTTTTGCGACATCGCTCAGTCGACTTATATGTGACCTATTCACCACAAAAATCGTAAAGCCGGCGGCGTCCAATAAGTTGCCCCGAACATGATCGTATTCTTCGTGTTCTGGCAGGTCATGATGGGTGCCGTTATACTCCGTGATTACATTTGCAGGGCGAAATAGCATGTCTGGTCTATAAACCTGACCACCAGGAAGCGTGATGGTGGTATTGCACTCAGGACGCGGCGCACCTTTGTTGAGTAAGTGCCATCGTGTGATGGACTCCATAGGAGATTCTGAGCCAGGATCTGCCCACCTAAGCGCTTGTGCCCTGAGACGGGCACCAGCCGTTCCTTCGTGAAGTGCGCTATAGGCGCGCAGATCCGTCAGGGAGATCCGAGGGGCTTTGTGTGAAATGAGGGCATCTGTGAGCGCCAAAAAGTCCCAGGGCTTAGACGTGCGTGACAAATCCAACCATGTTCGAAAAAGACTGGTGACGCGAATGTCATCGGCAAGAACAATGTCACCCATGCGAATCGTCAATTGCGAGGCCGTGACATGTTTCCTCCTAACGCGAGGCTTTCCTCGTTTCACGCCTATGTTCGGCTGGCAGAACGCATCCCGCGAACTTATGGTGGTTGGAAGTGGCAGGCCATGGACGGCAGCGGCAGTAATGCCACTTGCAAAACTGTGCTTCGGCGTCTGGTCGAGTAGTGCTCGAAGTCGGTCCTTGAAGGTGGCGTCCTCAGCGGACCTCACCCCATGAAATGGGATCGCGAGGCCACAGCGACGCAGAGCGCGGCGCGTCATTCCAAGCGCTTTTGCGGCCTTCACAGAAAATGCTGGAAAAAGTCCAACAGGGACGAAATCAAGGTTCATGGACTCAGAGTTCCGCGCATAAGCGCATCCACAAAATAGGGGTCGAACAATGCGTGGAAAACTCAGGGAAAAATGCCTGGGGATAAGTCATGCCAAGCTCACAATTTTGACTCTGAGCCAAATTTGCGCGGAGGGCAACACACACAAAGCCTCGACGTGCAGACCCGGCTCTGAGCCAAAAAGTTAGAGATAGGCTAACTCCATGGACAACTCAGATGCAGCAGAACATGCCATCACGGCCCTGACACTGGCAGGATGGACACTGTTGGGAGCCGCGATAGGTTTGGCAGCGGCGCTAATCGTGCTGGTGATCACTATTGTGATCGGCCGCCGCGTTGACATGCTGGCTCGAATCCACCGGCGAACCCGAGGGCCATTGGTGTTAGTCCTAAGCTCTCTGGGGGCGTGGAGCGTATTCGGGCTTGTGATGCCCAGCACTGATAGCGTTTGGTACAACGCGATTCACCACGCGTTGTTGCTCATTTTGGTGGGAGCACTGGGGTGGGCAGGTTTTTCTTTGGCTAACCTCGTGCAAGACATTGCGGCAGTCAGAATAGAGAAGGACTCGAGGGACGCGCGGCGCCTGCAAACGCAAGCGCAGGTACTAAGAAGGGTTCTTCAATCCGTGATTGTGATCGTCACTGTGATTGCTGCCCTGCTGACGTTTCCTGCGACTAGGGCCCCTTTGGGGTCGCTATTGGCCTCGGCAAGCGTCATATCGATCGTTGTGGGCCTTGCTGCCCAATCCAGTCTGGGGAACGCGTTTGCGGGCCTCCAGTTGGCGTTTACGGACGCTATTCGCGTTGGGGATACCGTCACTGTGTGGGTCAACGGTAAGGAAGAGGCCGGGGTGGTTGAGGAACTGACCCTCACATATGTGGTTCTGAGGGTTTGGGATGAACGAAGGGTGCTGCTTCCTTCGACCGAGTTCACCACGAAATCGTTCGAAAACTGGTCGCGGCGCGACACTGAGCAACTTGGAACGATATTTATCCCGGTTGACTGGTCAGTCCCAATGGCCCAGATACGGCAGGAAGTGGAGAGACTTCTCATGGCCTCGGACCTATGGGACAAACGCACTTGGAATGTGCAGATGGTCTCATTTGCGCCGGGGGCCACTTTCCCCACCGTTCGCATTGTTGTGTCCGCACAAAACCCCGGTGACTTGCACGATCTAAAGTGTGAAATCCGAGAAGAGCTGGTTGCATGGATCGCAACCAATATTCCGTCTGCTCTTCCCAGATCCCGCAGTCAGACAATGGATATTCACGAGGCCGACCAGAACTTAGACGACGCCAAAGTGGCTAAGTTGGCGGAAGAGTTGGCAGGAATATCAGGGCAAGACACTGGGAAACGTGGTGTTCCCGATCATGACCCAATCCATGCGGCGCGCTTACTTGCGTCACGGAAGAAAACTAAGCGGACGAGGCGACGGTCTGTGCTGACCGGCGAAAACGCCTCGGAAAATGAAATCTTGGACGCAGAAGATGATCCGGATGCGACCATGATTTTAACGGGAGGCTCGCGCTTGTTTTCCGGCACTCCTGACGCATTACAGCGACGAAAAATCTATGATGGCCCAGGTGAAGACGTCGTGCGTCGCAGAGAAGAAACGGCTACCATGCAGGCTTTGGACGCACAAGGAAAACTGGAGGAGAAAGATGACTGAAGACGAATGGCGGGAAAAACTCACGCCGATGCAGTATTTTGTGTTGCGCGAGGCCGGAACTGAGAAACCGTTTACTGGTGGACTTCTTTCGGAAGAACGCCCAGGAAAGTACTTTTGTGCGGGGTGTGGAGCCTACTTATTTGCAGCTGACACCAAGTTTGATGCGGGGTGCGGTTGGCCTAGTTTCTTTGAGGCTGCGCCAGGCGCTGTCACCTTTCATGAGGATATGTCCAAAGGCTATGAGCGCACCGAAGTTCGTTGTGGTGCCTGCAAGTCCCATTTGGGGCATGTCTTCCGTGACGCCCCGCAAACGCCGACCGGTGATAGGTATTGCATGAACTCGGCAGCATTGGTTTTCGAAGCTGACAGTGTGGATGGCCAGTAAGGCGACCGCGCCGGCGTTGCTTGTCACGTCGGGTATTTCCCAGTATTTGGGTGCAGCGATTGGCATTGGGCTTTTTTCGGTGGTGCCTGCCGCTGGGGTTGCTTGGTGGAGGTTGGCCATTGGTGCGGTTGCGTTGTCGCTCCTTTGGCGGCCCTGGCGTGAGGAATGGACGCTGCGGTCGTTTGGGGTTGCTGTGCTGTTTGGGCTTTTCCTGGGTGGCATGAATGTGACTTTTTACGAGGCCGTTGCGCGTATTCCCCTTGGCGTTGCCGTGTCGCTTGAGTTTACTGGGCCTGTGGTTGTGGCACTTTTTGGCTCAGGGGCGAAAGGTCGCATCGCTGCAGTTCTGGCACTATTAGGCGTGGTGGCGATTGGCGGTTTGGGTGTTGATTTGGGTGCGCCGGGTGTACTTGCTGGGATTGTGTTTGCTTTTGCGGCGGCGGCGTTTTGGGCGGGATACATAGTTTTTGGTCAGAAGGTGGCGTCGAGCGGGCATGGGGTTACGTCGTTGGCCGTTGGTTGTGCGGCGGCGGCGTTGTTTTTTGCGCCCTTTTTGGCTCAGAGTGCTTTTCGGCTTGAGTTTTCTTGGGTTTTGGTGTTTCAGCTGGTGGGGGTCGCGGTTTTGTCAACAGTGATTCCATATTCTGTTGAGGTTTTCGCTTTGAAGCGGTTGTCGGCGGCGATGTTTGCGTTGCTGACGGCTTTGTTGCCTGCTACATCGGCTGTTGTGGGTTTTCTGGCTCTGAGCCAAAATGTGTCGTTGGGGACCGCCATCGGCCTAATCTTGATCTCACTCGCGGTCGCGTTAGCAAGCACATCGACACGTAGCTAACGCGTGTGGCATCGTGGTGGGAAAATGAAGTGAATGTAGGTTAGGTTATTATGACGCAGATTCCTGATTCGACGAGGCCTCCCGCAATGACTGATGTCGCACAAGTTGCGGGCGTATCACATCAGACTGTTTCGCGGGTCATTAACGGGAAGGGGAATGTGCGTGAGGAGACGCGGCAGCGTGTCCTGGATGCTATTGAGTCTTTGGGGTATCGGCGTAATGAGGCGGCGCGTGCGTTGGTTACGCGTAGAAGTCATTTGATTGGGATTGTTACGACGCAGTTTGTGGATTATGGTCCGGCTTCGACTTTGCTTTCTATTCAGAGTGCGGCTAAGGAGATTGGCTACTACGTTTCTGTGGCGTCGTTGTCAGAGTTCTCTGAGGCGACGCTTCACGAGGCTATTGATTTGTTTTTGGGGCAGGGGGTTGCGGGGATTATCCTTATTGCTCCGATCATGGAGGTTGCGCAGGAGCTGGGTCGGTTGCAGATCCCGGTGCCGACGGTTGCGGTGTCGTCTTCGTGGTCGTCTAGTTCGCCTGGAATGCTGAGGGTTGGTGTTGATCAGCGTGAGGGGGCGCGTGCCGCGACTAGGTATCTTTTGGGGCTTGGTTGTAAGCGGATTGCGCATATTGCTGGCCCGCTCAATTGGTATGACGCTTTGGAGCGTAGAAGTGGGTGGTTGGATGCGTTGCGAGAGGCCCACGTGGAGCCGGGTATGGAGTTTGCTGGTGATTGGTCGGCGCATTCGGGGTATGTGCTGGCGAAGGAAGTTTTGGGTGGTGAACTTCCTGACGCGGTTTTCATTTCGAATGATCAGATGGCGCTTGGTGCGTTGAAGGCGTTTGCCGAGGCCGGGGTCGGGGTACCTAAAGATTTGAAGGTTGTTGGTTTTGATGATGAGCCTGGGAGTGAGTTTTTTCAGCCAAGCCTTACGACTGTGCGGCAGGATTTTGCGAGTCTAGGTTCGCGCGCAGTTGGCCTGATCACAGGTCACTTGCAAGAGGACTTGAATGGTGACCGTGTGATCAGGCCAGAGCTTGTTTTGCGCGCTTCGGCTTAGTGTCGGCTATTTGATGGCTTTGATGGCTTCGCGTTGAATGTCGAGGCCGGCAACGTATTCCTTGAGGAAGTTTTTGTATCCGTTTTGGTCTTCGGATTGTGGGTTTTCGACTAGGAAATCGACGCCTGCGAATACGGAGTTCGCGAGGTAGTCTGCGAGTGTTGTTTTGGCCTCGGACACCATATATTGCGCGAGTATTGCCATGCCCCAGGATCCGCCTTCTGAAGCGGTGGTTGCTATAGAGACGGGGGCGTCAACGGCGGCGGCGAGGAATCGCTGTGCGACGCCTTTTGTTTTGTAGATGCCGCCGTGGGCGTACATGCGTTCTAGTTTGACGTTTTCTTCGTGGAGGACTTCCATTCCGAGAGAGAGGGTTGCGAACATTGAGTAGATTTGTGCGCGGGCGAAGTTGGCTAGATTGAAGCGGGCTCCGGGGGTGCGTACGACGAGGGGACGTCCTTCTTCGAGTCCGGTTAGGGGTTCGCCTGATAGGTAGTTGTATGCGAGGATGCCGCCTGCGTTGGCTTCGCCGTCTAGTGCTGCGCCGAGGAATGCGTCATATACGGCGCCGGTGGATACGTCTGCTCCTACGGCTTTGGTGAGGGCGATTAGTAGGTCGGCCCAGTCTGCGATTTCGCTGGCCCCGTTGTTGCAGTGGACCATTGCGACTAGGTCGCCTGCGGGTGTTGTGACCATGTCTAGTTCGGGGTGGACTTTGGATAGTTCGCCTTCTAGCACGACCATTGCGAAGATTGATGTTCCTGTGGAGACATTTCCTGTACGAGGCGATACTGCGTTGGTCGCTACCATTCCTGTTCCGGCGTCGCCTTCTGGCGGGCAGAGGGGGATTCCTGCTTTTAGGGGGTCGTTTGGGGCCAGCAGTGCTGCACCGTCTTCGGTGAGTGTGCCTGCGGGTTGCCCGGCTACTAGTACGGTTGGGAAGAGTTCGCGAAGAGGGGTTTTTATGCCTCGTGAATTAAGTACTTTGTCTGCTTTTTGGAGGCGGGTTTCGTCGTAATCGTGGGTTGTTGGATCGATTGGGAACATGCCGGAGGCGTCGCCGACTCCGAGTACTTTTTTCCCGGTGAGTTTCCAGTGGACATATCCGGCCAAAGTTGTGAGAAAGGCCACGTCGGATACGTGTGCTTCGTTGTCGAGAACCGCCTGTGTGAAGTGTGCCACTGACCAGCGGTGGGGAATGTTGTAGTCCAATTCTTCGCTTAGTAGTTCCACGGCATCGCCGGTATTGGTGTTGCGCCAGGTGCGAAATGGAGCCAGGAGGTTGTCGTCCTTGTCAAAGGGCAAGTATCCGTGCATCATTGCGGAGATTCCAATGGCGGCAAAAGTTTCGGGGCGAACGCCACATTTGCTTTCTGCGTCTGCGCGAACTTTGCTTACTGCTTCTTGGATTCCAGTCCAGATTGACTGAAGAGAGTAAGTCCAGAGTCGGTCTTCGAACTGGTTTTCCCAGGTGTGGGATCCGCTTGCGATTACGGAATGGTCTGGTGCAACTAGCGTTGCTTTGATGTTTGTGGAGCCAAGTTCTATCCCAAGTGTTGCGGTTCCAGTTTTCACTATGTTGGCGGCTGTGTCAGTCATGTTTTCTCCCGTTGTCTTGAACGACTGCGTCCTTGACGTCCTAATCTACAGGCATGGGGTGGGGGAGTGTAAAGGTAATGTGAGCGTGCGCAGAAAAGTGACGAAAAGCCTGCCCCGCAAAATTTGGCTCAGAGTCAAAATGTGCAGAGGTGGGAAATTGGACGTGACAAACAGGCACTGTTAGCGCTAACGTGGACTCTAAAGACGGTCGTGGTGCAACATGTAGGAAATGGCCTTCGGGCTCCAAGGACGGAGAGTGGAAATGACAAGCAAATGGTCACCGGCAATGGCTGGAGCAATCGAAGCGGCACGGGTAAGAGTTTGTGACCTGCATGCCGAACTTATCAAATGGGATTTGGTGGTTTGGACCGCCGGGAACGTGTCTGAACGTGTCCGCGGGATAGATGGGGCTGATGATGTTTTGGTCATCAAACCATCAGGCGTTACCTATGACACGCTTACACCTGAGTCGATGGTTGTGTGTGATTTGGACGGAAATCTTCTTCTTGGGGACCGCGCTCCGAGTTCAGACACTGCTGCGCACGCGTATGTTTATAAGAACATGCCGGAAGTTGGCGGTGTCGTTCACACGCATTCAACGTATGCGACTGCCTTTGCGGCCCTCGGGAAACCGATTCCTTGTCATCTGACGATGATGGCTGACGAGTTCGGCGGGGACATTCCAGTTGGCCCGTTTGCCCTGATTGGGGATGACTCTATTGGGAAGGGAATCGTTGAGACCCTGAAAGAGTCCAGAAGTCCGGCGGTTCTCATGCAAAATCATGGCCCGTTCACAATTGGCAAGGACGCCAAGTCGGCTGTCAAGGCTGCCGCGATGACTGAAGAGGTCGCGCGGACAATGTTCATTGCACTTCAGCTGGGTACGCCGATTCCTATTGCACAAGAAAAGATCGATTCGCTACACGCACGGTACCAAAACGTGTACGGACAACACTAAGTTATTAAGGAGAATACGCAGATGAGCCCAGTTTATGAAGGCCGTGAGGTCTGGTTTTTGGTTGGCAGTCAGGACTTGTATGGTGAGGACACTTTGCGGCAGGTGGCTGAACAGTCCCAGGATGTCGTAAACCGTTTGAATGCTTCAGGGGACATTCCGGTGAATGTTGTCTGGAAGCCTGTTTTGAAGGATTCGGAGTCCATTAGGCGCTGCATTATTGATGCAAATGGCCGCGATGATGTGCTTGGTGTGATCACGTGGATGCACACGTTTAGTCCCGCGAAGATGTGGATTTCTGGCTTGAACGTGCTCAATAAACCCATGCTTCATTTGAACACTCAGGCGAATGTGGCGCTGCCGTGGAGCGATATTGATTTCGATTTCATGAATTTGAATCAGTCTGCGCATGGGGACCGGGAGTTTGCGTACATGGTGACGCGGATGAGGATTGCTCGCGAGGTCGTGGTTGGGCATGTTGATCACGCGCCTGTGCGTGAGCGGATTTCGAACTGGGTTCGCGCGTGTGCTGGTTGGGCTGCAACGCATGAGCTCAATGTGGTTCGGTTTGGTGACAACATGCGTTACGTTGCGGTGACCGAGGGCGATAAAACTGAAGCTGAGAAGGTCTTTGGCGTTTCGGTGAACACTTATGGCGTGAATGATCTGGTTGAGACTATTGCCGAGGTGTCTGACGCTGACGCAAAAGCTGTGGCGGCAGAGTATGAGGATTTGTACGAGGTCGTGCCAGAGCTCCGTAAGGGAGGGGAACGTCATGATTCTCTGGTTTATGCGGCCCGCCAGGAAGTTGCACTTCGTAGGTTCCTTGAGGAACGAAATGCTATGGCATTTACGGATACATTTGAAGATTTGGGTGGACTCCGTCAGCTTCCGGGTATTGCGGCTCAACGTTTGATGGCTTCTGGCTATGGTTTTGGGGCTGAGGGTGATTGGAAGACTTCGGTTCTGGTCCGGGCTGTGAAGGCGATGAGCGAGGGACTTCCTGGTGGGGCTTCTCTCATGGAGGATTACACCTACAACTTGACTCCTGGCAATGAGATGATTCTTGGCGCGCATATGCTTGAGATTTGTCCTAGCCTTACGGAGCAAAAGCCAAGAGTTGAGATTCACCCACTTGGTATTGGTGACCGTGAGGATCCAGTTCGTATGGTCTTCCGTGCAACCCCAGGTGAGGGCCTACTTGTGTCTCTTGCTGACATGGGAACCAGGTACCGCATGACTGCGAATGTTGTGGATATTGTGGAGCCCGAGGCCCCAATGCCTAACTTGCCGGTTGCGCATGCGGTGTGGCGGCCTCGTCCTGATATGCAAACTTCAGCTGAGTGTTGGCTGCAATCGGGTGGCGCTCACCATACGGTGCTCACTAACTCGATTGGCATGCCGGTTTTCAAGATTTTTGCGGATCTATCGCAAACAGAGCTGATAACAATAGATGAGAACACCACGAAGAGTGGTTTCATGAATGAACTTCGCTGGAACCAGGCTTA
>DAIOFF010000070.1:0-11706 GCA_036745855.1 Scrofimicrobium sp.
CCCGGAGCCAGAAGAACCAAATCCTCATGGGAGTTGAATGCGTTCGGCGGGCACGTCATGGGTTCAACAGCGACACCCAGACGCCCAATGTTGCTGCCCGAATAGACCTGTACCCAAGGCGCAGTCGCAGCCACACACACGGTCTGTCCGCTTGCTGGATCATGGAGCTTCACTGCCCAGCTATCCTCAGGTAACTCTGTAAACGCATGGTCTATCTCTTGCCCGGAAATGGCGTGTGGCGTGCGGTAATCCAAGTTCGCCTCGTGGACACCAGTCAATGCAACTGGTTTCAGGTTTTCATCGACTTCCAAGACCTGAGCGGCAGGAACCGTGAGCTCACAATTATCTATAGGAGCATTGTTGCAGGTGATATAGGGATGGGAGGACACGCCGTATGGAGCCGTGCCCTCGCCAATATTCCGCGCAACGATAGAGCATGTCAGGCCAGTTTCCGCATCAAGCTTATATGTGGTTTGCGCCTCAAGTGTCCACGGGTAGCCAGGGGACGCGGCTACCGTCGTTTTGAAGGCCACCGAAGTCGTATCCATCGATGTGATCTGCCAATCGGTCCAGCAAGCTAAGCCGTGAAGGGCGGCGTTCTTGTCATGTTCCGTGATGGGAACCTCATAGTTTTTCCCGTCAAACGTGTACTTTCCATCGGCAATGCGGTTGGGCCAAGGAAGCAAAGCCTTGCCTTTGAATCCAGCGCTGGGCGTGTCACCTGCATCGGCAGCCACAATATCGCGCCCCTGATATTTGATCGCACCAATCGCGGCTCCGACCGAAAAAAGTACGGCTTCGTAATCGCCAGCCTTCAATGTCACAGCGGTTCCTGCGGCGTTTGTCATGGTTTTCTCCTAAGTTGTGAAACGCAACAATTGTCCCACAGCAGGCGTGGGCGGGACCCCTGTTTTCGGGTGGGAAAGGGCTTTGCGTGCAAAATTGGCTCAGAGCCAAAATGCGGCTCAAGGCAGGTAAGTTTGCACCATGAGCTTGAACTTCACAGCAATCGATTTTGAGACTGCAAACGGGCATCGCGGTTCCGCATGCGCGGTAGGCGCAATAAAGGTGGAAGACGGCAAGATTGTGAAGTCCATGTCGTCGTTGATCAATCCGCCAGATAAGGGTGGTTTCAGTAGTTTCAATATTCGGATTCATGGGATCACTCCAGAAGCGGTGATGACGGCACCGACTTGGCCGGAGCTTTGGCCAACCTTGGTTGAGTTCATTGGGGATGATGCTTTGGTTGCTCATAATGCTGCATTTGATAGGTCTGTTTGGCGGGGTGCTTGTGACCTTTCGGGAATTTTTGGCTCAGAGCCAGATTGGTTTTGTACGGTGAAACTTGCCCGCCGCGTCCTTCGCCTCCCGTCTAATAAGCTTCCGCTGGTTGCTGCCGCTCTTGATCTTCCAACTTTCCAGCATCATGATGCGACGGCGGACGCGAAGGCTTGCGCGCTGATTGGTATTGAGATTTCGAAGCGTGAGGGGTTTCAGAGTGTCCATGATTTTGGTGATCCGGTCGGCGGGGTGCGGAAGAAATAGACTTGGCGTAACGCTAGGAAGAGGGAATCGTGTTACGAGTTGCAGTTTTGGGTGCGGGCACTGTTGGTTCGCAGGTGATTAGGCTTTTAAGTGAGAAGGCGGATGAGTTCTCGGCGCGTGTCGGCACGTCGCTGCAGGTTTCGTCTGTTGTTGTGCGGGACGTTGATGCGCGGCGTGACACGGATATTGATCGCGCGTTGCTGACGACTGACGCAAAGGCTGCTATTTCTGAGGCGGATTTGGTTGTTGAACTGATCGGTGGGATTGAGCCTGCGCGTACGTTTGTGTTGGATGCTTTGGCGCAGGGGAAGTCGGTTGTTACTGGGAATAAGGCGCTTTTGGCGGCTCATGGCCCTGAGCTTTATGCGGCGGCGGCAAAGAATGATACTGATCTTTATTATGAGGCTGCGGTGGCGGGCGCTATCCCTGTGGTTTATGGTTTGCGGGAGTCTCTTGCTGGTGATCAGGTGAATCAGGTTCTTGGGATTGTGAATGGGACTACGAATTTCATTTTGGATTCTATGACGTCGAAGGGGCAGTCTTATGAGGAGGCGCTTCGGGTAGCTCAGGAGCTTGGTTATGCGGAAGCGGATCCTAGTGCGGATGTTGATGGTTTGGATGCGGCTGCGAAGTGCGCGATTTTGGCGTCTCTTGCGTTTCATACGCGCGTGAGTATTGATGATGTGGCAACTGAGGGTATTTCGAAGATTTCTGGGGATGATATTGCCGAGGCGACGCGGGCTGGTCAGAAGGTGAAGCTTTTGGCTGTGGCTGAGCGTACGCCTGAGGGGGTGTCGGTCCGTGTTCATCCGACTTTGGTGCCGAAGGAGCATCCGTTGGCGTCGGTGGATGGGGCGTTTAATGCGATTCTTATTGAGGGTGAGGCCGCTGGTAGGTTGATGTTTTATGGTCAGGGGGCGGGTGGTGCCCCAACGGCGTCGGCGGTGTTGTCTGATTTGGTGGCGGCGGCTTCCCATAAGGTTCATGGTGGTAATGCTCCGCGGGAGTCGGAGTATGCGAATCTCCCTGTTTTGCCTTCTGGGGCGGCTGTTACTAGTTTCAGTATGCGCATTCGTGTTGAGGATCGCGTGGGTGTTTTGTCTGATGTTGCCAGTATTTTTGCGGCTGAGGGTGTGTCTATTCAGTCTGTGTCGCAGTCTGCTGAGGTCTCGGATGGGACTTGTGTTTTGTTGTTGACGACGCATCCGGCTTTGGAGTCCGCTCAGCAGGCTGTGATGGCAAGTTTGCGCACGTCGCCTGCTGTTCGCGAGGTTTTGTCGGGGCTTCGTCGGATTGAGGCTTGATAGCTTGGGCCGGGTGTGCTGTGGCCGATCGCACGGGCTTTAGATTTGGGCTGCGTGCCTGAAGCGTCGGACACTTGACGTATGTCAGGCGCTAGGTATCTTGGGGAAAATCTCAGTAGACGTAAGAAGTTAACTTATATTTTGGTTCTTGGCACGTTGACGGCGCTTGGTCCGTTTACGACGGACATGTATTTGCCGGCGTTCCCTGCGATTCAACAGCAGTTTGGGGTTTCCGAGGCCGATGTTCAGTTGACGCTTACTGGCACTATGGTGGGGTTTGCGGTGGGGCAGCTGCTTATTGGTCCGCTTTCGGACAAGATTGGTAGGAAACCACCGTTGGTTGCTTGTGCTGCGCTTCATATTGGTGCGTCTGTTGGTGCGGCGGTGGCACCGTCGATCATTTGGCTGGGTGTTTTCCGTGTTGGAATGGGGTTTGGTGCGGCTGCGTCTGGTGTGGTGTCGACGGCTATGGTGCGGGATTTGTTTGGTGGGCGGCCCCTCGTGAAAATGATGAGTCGTCTTGCGTTGGTGAATGGGCTGGCACCGGTGATTGCCCCGATTGCGGGTTCGCAGCTTCTTGCGGTTATGAGTTGGCAGGGGATTTTTTGGGTGCTTGCTAGTTATGGCGCTCTTGTCACGGTGGCGGCGATGGTTTTTATTAGGGAGACTTTGACGCCTGAAAAGCGTAAGGCTTCTGGGCGTTCGTTTGCGGATCGTTATCGGGTTTTGTTTGGGGATCGTGTTTATGTTGGCATGTTGGTTATGGCGGGCATGAATTTTACGGGTTTGTTTGCGTATTTGCAGACTTCGCCGTTTTTGTTTCAGGATGTTTATGGGATGAGTGAGCAGGGGTATGGCTTGCTATTTGCTGTGAATTCTTTGGCGGTTATTATTGGCGTTCAAACTAGTTCTAGGCTCATGCATTTGGGGGTTTTGAAGCCGCAGTGGATATTGGCTACGACCACGTCGGCGCAGATTATTTTGGGGTCGCTTATGGTGGTTTTTGATGTGGTTGGTCTTGGGTTTTGGGGGATTGCCGTTCCTTTGTGGTTTTTTATTTTGGCTTGTGGTTTTACGTTTCCGACGGTGCAGATTGTTGCGCTTGCTGAGCATGGTGAGGAGGCGGGGACGGCTGCGTCACTTGTGGGGGCAACGAACTTTGGAATGGCGGGTATTTTGTCTCCGATTATTGGTCTTTTTGGGGTCACGAATGCGGTGCCTATGGGTGGAATGATCGTGATAGCGGCCACGATCAGCGCGACAGTCTTGTGGCTGGTGGTGCGGCCAAAGACTCTTGATGTGCTTTGAGGGATTTTGGCTGGAATTGAACTCAACTTGCGCAGTTGTCACTGATTGATTGTTGAGTGATCTAAGATGCACCACACACTTCTGCCTTAGAGCCTGCGCTCATCCACGGGTTCGGGTTTCTATTGGCAGAAGTTTAGATCGGGATAACTGCTTTGAACACGAAGTACATGACGACGGCCACAATTGCGGCTGCTGGCAAAGTTAAGAACCACGCGACAACGATATTTCCGGCAACATTCCATCGAACTGCGGACCACCGTTTGGTGGCGCCTGCTCCTAAGATTGCCGAGGTGATGGTTTGTGTTGTTGAGATTGGCGCGTGGAATGCGTAGGCGGTTACGTATAGGACGCTGGCTGCGACGCCTTCAGCTACAAATCCGCGGGCAGGGTCAAGGTCTATGATTCGGCTGCCCAGTGTTCGCATGATTCGCCACCCACCGGAATACGTTCCAAGCGAAATTGCTGTTGCTGCAGAGAGCTTCACCCATAGCGGAATGTTCATGTCGCCTGTGGCTGGATCGAAGATGTTGTGGGTTTCTCCGTAACCGCCTGCTAGCAGGGCGATGACGATTACACCCATGGTTTTTTGAGCGTCTTGAAGCCCGTGCCCTAATGCCATTGCGGCAGCGGATACTGTTTGCGCGTGACGGAAACGACGCATGGTTTTGTGATAGGGCAGGCTGGACATTGCAACCATAACCAGCTTCATCAGTATGAATGCAAGAGTGAAACCTATGACTGGAGATATGAACATTGGAAGGATCACGTGATCTAGGATTCCTGTCCATTCCACTTGTGTTGCAGATGCAAGCCCTGCGCCAACTAAACCGCCGATTAACGCGTGTGATGAAGATGATGGAAGTCCAAACCACCAGGTTATGTAGTTCCACGTCACGGCACCAACTAGAGCGGCGAGAACGATAATTAGTCCAAGCCTTTGAACACTTACGTCAGCTGATTGTGCGTAACCATCAATGTTGATGATGCCTTCGCCGATTGTTTTGGCAACTTCAGTGCCCAGAAGTGCACCAATGACATTCATTGCAGCAGCCATAAGCAAGGCCACGCGGGGAGTTAATGCCCTGGTTGATACAGATGTTGCAATCGCGTTTGCAGCGTCATGAAATCCATTGGTGTAGTCGAACAACAACGCAATAACAATGACGAGCACTACAAGGAAGACGTTGAAGTCCACGGCTCAGCTTTCCTTTACCGCAATGCCCTCAACGGTATTCGCGAGGTCCTCAAATGCGTCAGTACATTTCTCTAGGACTTCGACAATATCTTTGAGCTTAATGATTGTCACAGGGTCCAAACCGGAATCAAAAAGGTGCTTCAGAGTCTTACGGTAAGCCTTGTCACCATCATTTTCTAGGCTGTTGATCTCAACCCAGTAATCGCGCAGAAGGGAAGGTTTTTTCAGGAGCGGCATCGAATCCGCTGTCAGGCGCGCACACTTTGTAAGAACGTCCACTTGCCTGGCAATTAGGCCGTTTACTGGCTCAGGGATTTCTGCTAGCCGATACAGCACTAACAAGTCCCCGGCCTCGTCAAACAGGTCCATACAATCATCCAGTGCGGAAGCTAAATCTGAAAGGTCTTCTCGATCAAATGGCGTGATGAACGACTGGTTTAGTTTGTTGATCAAGTCATGATTCAGATCATCTGCTACGTTTTCGGCTTTATGAAGCTGCTTTCGTAGCTCTTTACGCTCGTCTTCAGGTGTACTAAAGATGGCATTTAGCAGATCAACACCAATCACAAGCTGATTGGCTTGAGAAGTGAGCAAATCAAAAAAGGCCGTACCTTTTGAACTCATCAATCCCACAGTGCAACTCCAAGGGGTAGGCATATTGCGAATAAGCATCTTCAGCGTAGAGCAATTTAGACGGCATTGAGAACCCGGAGATATATCTCTAATACTAGGGACTAAGCTCCCGTGCAATTGGTAGACGAATAGGGGAAGATAGAGGGGTTGAAAAGAACAAGTCCTCAGGAGGCAATCTACAAATGTCCGTGACTGAAAAAGACGTGCGCGCTGCGGCGCCCGCTGGAACACCAGAAGACGTAATCACTTGGGTTTCTGAGATTTCTGATCTTGCGAAGCCTGAGCGCATTGAGTTCACAGATGGCTCTGATGCAGAGTGGGACCGCTTGACCACTGAAATGGTTGAGAGCGGCATGTTTACACGCCTGAATGAGGAGAAGCGGCCGAATAGCTTCTTGGCGAGGTCGTTGCCCTCAGACGTGGCTCGTGTGGAATCCCGCACATACATCTGCTCTGAAAAAGAAGAAGATGCTGGTCCAACGAATAACTGGGCCGATCCCGCGGAGATGAAGAAGATTCTCCTCGAGAAGTTTGATGGGGCCATGAAGGGCCGCACCATGTACGTAATCCCATTCTCAATGGGACCAGTTGGTGGCCCGATCTCACAGCTGGGCATCGAAATTACCGATTCGCCATATGTTGTTACCAACATGCGCATCATGACGCGTATTGGCACGCCTGCCCTTGACCTCATTTCCAAGGGTGCTCCTTGGGTTCCCGCAGTTCACTCTGTGGGCGCTCCTCTTGCAGAGGGCGAAGCTGACAGCACATGGCCATGTTCAGAAGAGAAGTACATCACCCACTTCCCAGAGACGAATGAAATTTGGTCGTACGGTTCGGGCTATGGCGGCAACGCACTGCTCGGAAAGAAGTGCTTCGCATTGCGTATTGCCTCAACAATGGCACGTCGCGATGGCTGGATGGCTGAGCACATGCTTATCCTTCGCCTCACAGATGAGAAGTCCGGCAAGCAGTACCACGTGACTGCTGCGTTCCCATCTGCTTGTGGCAAGACGAACCTCGCTATGCTTCAGCCGACAATTCCTGGTTACAAGGTTGAGACTGTTGGTGACGACATTGCTTGGATGCGTCCTGGCGAAGATGGGCGTCTTTACGCGATCAACCCAGAGGCAGGCTTCTTCGGTGTTGCCCCTGGAACCTCGTACAAGACAAATCCAATGGCCATGGAGTCCATGAAGGCCAACTCGATCTTCACGAATGTTGCCCTGACGGACGACGGCGACGTGTGGTGGGAGGGCATGACGGATGAGGCTCCTGCTCACCTGATTGACTGGCACGGGAACGATTGGACGCCAGCGTCTGATGCCCCGTCCTCACACCCGAACAGCCGTTTCACCGCTCCAGCATGGCAGTGCCCAATCATTTGCCCTGACTGGGAAGCGCCAGAGGGCGTTCCAGTTGACGCGATCCTGTTTGGTGGACGCCGTGCAAGCAACGTTCCGTTGGTTGCTGAGGCCTACAACCGTGACCACGGCGTGTTCATTGGCGCCACAGTCGCATCAGAGCAGACTGCGGCGGCTGAAGGCGCTGTGGGTGCTCTTCGTCATGATCCGTTCGCTATGTTGCCCTTCTGTGGATACAACATGGCTGACTACTGGGGTCACTGGGTCAAGATGGGTAATGATCTTGGCGACAAGTTCCCGATGGTGTACCAGGTCAACTGGTTCCGCAAGGATGCTGACGGCAAGTTCATGTGGCCCGGATACGGTGAGAACAGCCGCGTCCTCGATTGGATCGTTCGTCGCCGTGCAGGTGAAGTCGATGCTATTGATGGTGTAACTGGTCGTTACCCGAAGTTTGAGGACTTCAACCTTGATGGCCTTGATGAGGTTACTGAGGAAGTTTGGAACGCTCTTTATGAGATCGATCCTGCTGCATGGTCTGCAGAGACTGATGACTCTGAGAAGTACTTCGAACAGTTCGGTGACAAGGTTCCAGCTGCTATCTATGAGCAGCTAGCGGAGCTGCGTAAACGCATCGCGAAGGCCTAGCCTAAAAAACGCCAAATGGGGATTATCCAGTGCGGATAGTCCCCATTTTGTCGTTAATATCCATAGTCTGAGACCATGTGACTCGAACAACGGAATTGAATTTAACCCGTTTTTGCCAGGGAATATAGCGGTTTCTTTCAGGGGGAACCCTGAGAGATGCTTCAGACCGCTTTACGGTTTGTAACGAATTGGTTACGCTGTCCTACGACAACTAAATAGCGCGGCACTCAGGTGCCGGCAAATCTTGTTGTCTAGTAGAAGTCGCAGCTTATGTCTTTGGTCCGTCGAATCGCAGTTCCACTAATGGTTCTAGCGCTCATTCCATTTTCAGCAGCAGGGGTGAATGCAGTAGAAACCCCAGCAGACTCCAAATCAGAGCACATTGGCTCATTTGATTCGGGGGATGAGGAATTATTGGAGACTAGCCAATCTGGAGAACGCGAAGACGGGGATACCGAAGTTGGAAATCCAGTTGACGGCGAACAACCTGAAGATTTAGAGGGCGAAGACCAAGAATCAGGTACACAGCCTGAACCAGAACCCACGGCGGAACCTTTACCTCCTGCGAACAGACCGTCACCGACTGAGCCTGAGAAAGCGAAGCCTGCAAAGCCAGCGAAGCCGACGAAGAAGCCGTCAGTGCCTAAGGCGGCCGCCAAGCCGAAGCCTGCAGCCAAAGCTGCACGGCTTAACGGGGATCGGTGTGATATTCCACTTGCCACTTACAAGGGGCATGTTGAAGGCCGCATTGGTGGCACCGACCGGTTCGCAACGAATGCCAAGGTTGCATCAGCCGTCAAGAGTAAGCCAAAGGGCAATGAATCAGCAGTTTTCATTGCAAACGCCAATGACTTTGCTGACGGTTTGTCAATGGGCGCGCTTGCCCAAGCAACTGGCTGGCCAATCTTCCTTGTGAATGGCCAGGACATTCCAGATACGACTTTCAAGCAGATCAAAGCCGCCAAGCCAACTCACGTTTACGTTGCTGGTGGAACAAAGTCGATCAGCGAGTCGGTTGTGAACAAGGTGAAGACCGTTGGCTCAAAGTCAGTCAAGGTGACCCGTTTTTCCGGAAAGAACCGGTATGAGACGTCAGCGAAGATTGCTGGATGCTTCCCGAAGGGACGCGCTGCGTTCTTGGTAAACGGCACTACTTTTGCTGATGCAGTTGTGGCTGCGGGCCCTGCTGCGAAGTATGACGGCGCGATTATCCTTACAGAGCCAGGAAAACTTCACCCGCTTGCGTCTAAGGCGCTCAAGACACTAAGTCCAAAGAGTGTTGAGATTGTTGGTTCGAAGTGGACTGGTGCGAATATTTCGAAGGTCAAGAAGGCCGCATCCGTCAAGAAGGTCCCAATCTATTCAGGCAAAGACCGCTATGAGACTAGTGCGAAGGTAGCGAAGGCGCACTTCGAAAAGGGAAATGTAACCTATGCCAGTGGCGCTACTTTCCCAGATGCACTTTCCGGCATTGCGGTTTCTGAGGTTGCTAAAGCACCGATCGTGCTTACTAAAGCTGAATGTCGCCCAGATGAGATCAAAGCGGCTACGAACACCTACAAGGGCACAAAAGTTTTGCTAGGCGGGAAAGAGGCTGTCACTGAAGCTTCTTACACTGCTGATTGCGCAAAACCGGGTGTGACTGGCGACCAAATCGCTAGTGTCGCCCAAACTGAAGCAGCGAAGAGTCTTTACGGATATGACTGCTCAGGATTTGTTGGCATGATCTACGGCAAGATGGGGATCAGTATTCCTCGTACGTCGTGGAGCATTTGGAGTGCTGGACGTAGTGTGGCTGGTAATCCACAACCTGGCGACATTGCAATCATGAATGGTGGCGGACATGTTGCCATTTATCTTGGGATGCGCGGTGGTGTCCCGTGGATTGCAGAAAGCCCTGGAATGGGACGCCTTACGGTTGTGCAACCTGCGTGGGGTCCGATCCTCGACTACGTGCGCTTCTGAGATACGAAGGCTACTGATTTATGAAACGCTCATTTCGGGCGGCTACAGCCGCCGCATGCACACTTTTCTTAGTGACGTCACTAACGGTGTCCGCAGGCGCGTTAACACCAAGCGATGAGACCAGTAAGAACACGGAAGAAAGCGCGGTTCCTGTTGATGGAACTGATCCAGGTGAAGATATCTTGGATGAGGCTCCGCAGTCAGGGAGTAGTCCAGAACTAGTTGCTGAAGAAAACGACCCGTCGGCGACTGAGCTTCCAGATGCTGAAGTTCCAAGCGAACCTTCGACCGAGGTACCTGATGAGGTTCCTGGTCCTAGTGATGCAGAGCCGGGGCCAGTCACCGCCCAAGGTATGGAGGACGTTTCGGTTGGAGCCGCTGGGTCTTCAGGCGCATCGAAGAAACAAGCAAAGAAAGTCACGCCCCCTGCGAAGAAAGCGGTAGCAGCGGTGGGATTCGGGCCGAAGAATGTCCCGGTTGGAACGTACACAGGAAAGCTTCAGGGGGTAGTTCGCTTAGGTGGTGGCGACAGGTTTGCAACCAATGTTTCCATTGCAAAAGGTGTGAAAGCGAAAGCTTCTAGTAAGACACGCGCAGTTTTTGTTGCAAGCGCGAAGGACTTTGCTGATGGCTTATCACTTGGGGCTTTGGCCCAGGCAGCAGGTTGGCCTTTATTCCTTGTGGATAAGAACAGTGTGCCGACGTCAGTGCTGACTCAGATAAAAGCCGTGAAGCCAACGCACGTTTATATTGCTGGAGGGAAAAACTCCATAAGTGCAAAAGTCGAGAAAATAATCGCCAAGACTGGGCAGAAGGCTCAAGTCACGAGGTTTGCTGGTGCAAATCGTTTTGAGACTTCAAAGAAAATTGCTGCGTTCTTCCCACAAGGAAGCCCCGCATTTTTGGTGAGCGGCGAAACTTTTGCTGATGCCGTGGTGGCCGCAGGCCCAGCGGCTAAGGAAAATGGTCCGATCATTTTGACTGGCAGCGGTTGGCTGCGCGCTGAAGCCTCAGACGCTATTCGCGCGGTGGCACCAAAACGGTTGGATGTCATAGGTGCAACCTGGAGCGCACAGAACCTCAAGAATGTTCGCTCGGCCGCCAGAGGCAAGACTGTTAATCATATTGCGGGTAAAGATCGTTACGATACGTCAGCTAAGGTAGCGGCCCGTTACTTCGGAAAGGGCAGTGCAGCTGTTTACACAAATGGTGGTACATTCCCAGATGCGCTTTCTGGTATATCAGCTGCAGCCGTTGTTGATGGTCCAGTAATACTTACACAACAGAATTGCCGACCAGCGTCGGTTGCTTCGGTTTCTGACAAGTTTAAGAACACTAGAGTACTTCTTGGTGGCGGAAGCTCAGTTACTGCTGCTTCTTACAAGACGACCTGCGCTACGGTACGTCCTTTAGGGCAACAGATTGCCACAAGGGCAGAAACTGAAGCCGCTAAGACACTGGTGGGTCTGCATTGCTCAGACTTTGTTCGTAAGATCTATTCTGAAGTCGGTCATCCCATCCCTGATGAGATTAGGTCTTCATACTCGATGTCAGCGCGTGGCAAGCAAATTCCAGCAAACCAGGCTCAACCTGGCGACATTGCTGTAATGCAGAGCGCTGCTGGTGGTCACGTGGCTATTTTCCTTGGTTACCGCGGTGGTGAGCCGTGGTTAGCGGAAAGTCTTGGAATTGGGAGCCACACGTCGGTTGGACCGGCATGGGGGACCATCTACAAGTTTGTGCG
>DAIOFF010000071.1:0-11621 GCA_036745855.1 Scrofimicrobium sp.
CCAACTGTGTGAATCAAAAAACCTAACCCGATAACCACAATCCATACAAACGCGCCCAACAAAGAACTTCGAAAGGCCACCTCGGATCCCAGCAGTGCTCCAGCCCCAACCTCTACACCTATAAGGACAGTAAGCAATGTCGGGAGTCTACTGGTAGCAGCGTCAGCCAATAGGCTCACCCACCCAAACGTCGACATGGCAATGCCGCCAGCATCTGTCCAGTTCGACACAAAACCAACTGCTACCCCAAAGGCCAAAGCCCCAAAAGAGGCAATCCTTGGCCCCAGCAAAGAACCATATGTCCCCGCGAAATCGCGAGATTTCCAAACTAGAAAACCAAGGTTTAGGACAAGGAAGGACACAGCCAGCATTTATGCGGCCTCAAGAACCGCCCGGTATACGGGTTCAAACGGAGCTTCTAAACCACTCCAAAGCTTCACCTGCGCTAAACCTTGATGAACCAGCATCGCCAAAGGCGACAACACGACTGCATCTGCATTGGTATATGCCACTCCCAACGGAGTCTTACCATCACCATAAGTAACGTCAAGGACTGCCATGGACTTCTTAGGATGAAGTTCTTGAGCCAAATGCTCTGTAGCCTGAAGGGGAACAGTGGAGATAAGTAAATCCGCCGTTTTGCATACATCCAAAACACGGGCAGGATGTTTCCAAAGGACCGGGTCAAAGTCGACGCCTAATCTTCCGGCAGCCAACAAAACACTGCCAGACCCTTCGAAACTGCGACCGACAATGGAAATCTTGTCAAAGCCAAGAGTAACTGCAGCTGCCAGCGCCGATGATGCAGTTGCCTTTGTGCCCAAAATTACAGCATGTTTGTTTTTGCCTAGGTGAAGTTGTTTTTCTTCAGCTAAACCCTTGACCGTTTCTACAATGCCATGAACATCAGTGTTAAATCCCGTCATCATTGAGGCGCTAAACGCAACAGTATTGACCGCTCCAACTGCTTTTGCAAGCCCGTCTATGGAATCAAGGTAGGGCATAATGGCTTGCTTATTCGGCATAGTAACGGCCAGCCCCACACAGTCCTCGCCAAGAGACCCCAAATATCCAGAAAGCCCCTGTGCAGACACCTCATGGACGGTGAAATCCCACTTCAAACCTAAAACCTCATAGGCAGTGCGGTGAAGAACCGGAGATAACGAGTGCCTGATTGGCGACCCAATGACTGCCGCCCATTTTTGATCTAGTCGTAACATTTGTCGGGATGGTCGTCACACCAATTTTGCAGCTTCGTCACGTTTTCTTCGTGCTCGTTGTAATTGTCCGTAAAAACAGTCTCCCCAGACTCAAGATCAATAGTCACAAAGTAGAGCCAATCGCCCTCTGCAGGGTTCATCGCTGCCATAATAGCTTCTTCAGACGGATTAGAAATAGGCCCAGGGGGAAGCCCCTTATGCATGTACGTGTTGTAAGGGGTGTCAAATGCGATATCTGTTGAGGTCGGCATTCCACTAACTTTCCCAACACCATACAAAACAGTCGAATCCATTCCTAGCGTTCCGTTAGTTTCTGCGCCCAACTCGCCAAGCCGGTTTTCAATGACTCGCGCAACTTTTGGCATGTCCGTTTTGAAAATGACTTCACGCTCAACGATCGAAGCTACCGTCAGAATCCGCTGCCACTCTGCTTCTGGAATGCCCTTTTCTTTCAGGAAAGATACTGTCCGCCCAATCATTTCAGACAATAATTCCGCAGGTGTAGAGCCTTTTGGAGTTTCATATGAACCTGGGAAAAGCCACCCTTCAACCTCACCCTTGGCAACTGCTGGTAGGCCCAGAGCAGCCGGATCACTCAAAGCCTTATCGATCTCCACCCCTGAGTAACCAGCTACCGTGACCATGTTTCCCTTAACTTGAGAAACTGTCTCTCCAGGAATGATACCCAGACTGTTAGAGGCTCGATTTGCCTCATCCAAAAGGGCAGCAACCGCGCCAGCTGCGCTCATTTCCAGCTTGAGAGTAAATGTACCCGGCTGGATTGAACCGGAAGCAGGATTTGCGTTAAACGCTGACACAAAAGCTTCGACCGATTTCACCACACCGGCTTCGACAAGCGTATGCCCTATTTCTGAACCATACTCACCGGAGTGAATTGTGATTGTGGCTTCCCCGACACCCGGACCAGTAAAGTCATTGTCTTC
This sequence comes from Scrofimicrobium sp., assembly GCA_036745855.1. Taxonomy (GTDB): domain Bacteria; phylum Actinomycetota; class Actinomycetes; order Actinomycetales; family Actinomycetaceae; genus Scrofimicrobium. Next base: position 2,165 of record DAIOFF010000071.1, read on the forward strand.
AGTTATGCCGGCCTCGTTACCACCATTGTCAGAGAATAACCCCAGCTGATTCCCGACAAACCAAACTGACGCGCCGATTCCAGCAAGAATAAATGTCACAAGGAAAAAGAGAACTACGCGCTTGCCTGTTTTCCGCCGCTTTTTCTTCTTGGTCTTCTTTTTCGTTGGGCTTAGCTCCGCAGAATCAGGAAATGGATTAGCAGGAGGTAATGCAAAAGGAGACTCATAGTTCTCCTCTGTTTCTTCCGCCGACTCTTCGACTAATGGAACTCCAATGGCCGTATCATCAGCGTCTACATCCATATCACTTGGCCCCGGAGGAGTCACTGAGTTTGGAGCAAGTTCCATTTCCGGCTCTGATACGGATGAGGTTGTCAGTGTGGCCCGTTTACTTTCCGCAGGCACATTTGGGATAGTCCGCTGAGAAAATGATGGCGACGTTGCCGCAGACGAGAAACGAAGTGAATCCCGGCCCGAACCATAAGATGTCGCAGGTTCTGCTATTTCTGGCTCAGGATCGTTTGAATAGAAGTACGAACCTGTGTCATAGGGCTCAACATGAGGAGTATCAGGTTCGTATGGCGCTGAAGCTTCGCGCTCGTCCGTTACCGGTACCTGACCAGTATGAATCTGACGTCTTGATGGGAACGTCCTGCGGGGCGGTGCCTCAAACTCAACTTCAGGCGCGTCAGATGGCCTTTGCGGAATCCGTGTGCCGTGAAGAGCACGGCGTGACGGAAAGCGCGGATTATATCCACCTCGTCCGGTTCCATCCGACATCGGATCACTCACTCCCTAGTTCCTCTCCTCGGGGGCACGGCCACTCATTATCTCTTCTCCTGGGGCATTCCCAGAGATGCGTTCGATTTCGAGTGCTTGGTCCAGAATAATCTGAGCAGCAACCTGATCAACGACGGATCGTTGCCCCCTCATTCCGAGGCCAGCATCAGTCAAACGACTATGAGCCTGCCCTGAGCTTAGCCGCTCATCGACCATACATACACGTATTTGAGGAAGACGTGTCTTAACTCGCTTCGCAAATCCGCGTGCCATGCGGGCCGATTCCCCTTCAACGCCACTCAAATGTCTTGGCAGGCCAATCACGATTTCCATGACATCTAGGTCTGCGGCAATAGCTGCAATGCGACCAATATCGCGACCTTTACGATCACGACTCACGGTTTCGAAAGGAATCGCCATATGGCCTTGTGGATCGCTCTTTGAGACCCCAACGCGGACTGTCCCCACGTCGATTCCTAACCGAACCCCTCTTCTCATATTCTCAATGCCTTATTTTGCGAGGCGCCCAACTTCTGTGCGGATTGCAGCAATGGCCTCAGAAGCCTTCGCCTGGTCGGTTCCCCCGCCCTGGGCAATGTCATCACGACCACCTCCCCCGCCACCAAGAAGTGACGCACCGAGCTTTACCAAAAGACCTGCTTTTATGCCAGCATCCCGCGCTAAGCGATTTGTGGCGACTACCAGCATTGGTTTTTGGTTAATGATACCAACTAGAGCAACAACAACAGGGGCCGACTCACCAAGTTGCGCCCTGATGTCTGTTGCCATGGTCCTAACAGCGTCAACACCACCAACCGGTCCAAGCTCGGCAGTTACCACACGGGAAGTACCAACAACGCTTGAGCTTTCAACTATTTCTTGTGTGCGTGATGCAAGAAGTTTAGTTTGAAGTACTTCAACTTCCTTGTCACGTTCTTTTAGTTTGTCAAGCAGACCCCCGATTTTTTCGGGAAGTTCTTCAGGGCGTCCTTTCAGCAAAAGTGACAGCTCTGAAACCAAAGCGTGTTCCTTAGCCTGGAACTCATAAGCTCCGGTTCCAACCAACGCGTCAATACGCCGGACGCCTGATCCAACAGAGCTCTCACTAAGAACCGTGACTCGTCCAATGTGTCCCGTGCTATCAACGTGCGTTCCAACACATAACTCTCTTGACCAGTCATCACCTATTGAGACAACCCGTACTTCCTTGCCATACTTTTCGCCAAATAAGGCCATGGCACCAAGCTTTTTCGCCTCGTCAAGCTCCATCGTCTGATCTGTGACTGCCAGATCTTCAGATAAGCGCTCATTCACCAAGGACTCAATGTCAGACACTTGTGCCTGCTCAAGAGCCTTCCCGTGTCGGAAGTCGAAGCGCATACGTGACGGGGAGTTCTCTGACCCGGCCTGCGTTGCTTGCTCAGAAACCACCTCATGCAAAGCCTTGTGAACCATGTGCGTGGCAGTATGTGCTTTCGCAATCGCCCGTCGACGTTCAATATCAAGGGCTGCAATTGCCAAATCCCCCAAGGCCAATGTTCCCTCTGCAAGTTTGGAACGGTGAACAGCAAGTCCCTTTATCGGAGCCTGTACATCGAGTACCTCTGCAACAGCCGAACCAGCCGTGATTGTGCCATGATCTGCCAGCTGACCACCGGACTCTGCATAGAAAGGCGTTCGATCCAAAATAATGTCAACATTTGCTGGACCTGTAACAGCTGGAACAGGCTCACCATCTACCAAAAGGCCACTAATAGTGACTTCTTCTGCTGATCTGTCATACCCAATAAACTCACTTCCACCACCAATAGTTTCAGCAAGCTTGTGGTAGACAGAGGCATCAACGTGCCCGGATTTCTTTGCACGTGAATCAGCGCGCGCACGTTCTTTTTGCTCACTCATGAGCTTCGTGAAACCATCACGATCCACAGCAACGCCCTTTTCAGCAGCCATCTCCAACGTTAGATCGATTGGGAACCCATACGTGTCATGCAAAGCAAAAGCCGCATCACCAGAGAGTTTTTTGTCCTTCGCATTCTTAACTGCCGTATCAAAAATGGCCGTGCCAGCCTCAAGAGTCCGCCGGAATGCTTCCTCTTCACCAAACGCAACATCCGCAATAGCATCCCAGTTCTGAACTAACTCTGGATAACTAGGTGCCATTGCATCACGCGAAATCGGGAACAACTCAGGCATCGTCGCTTCATCAACGCCAAGCAGACGCATGGACCTAACCGCGCGCCTAATAAGCCTGCGCAGCACATAACCACGCCCATCATTTCCAGGACGAACACCATCACTAATAAGCATCATCGAAGAGCGGACATGATCGGCAACAACGCGCATGCGAACATCCGCATCTTTATCAGCCCCATACCGTCTACCCGACATTTCTTCTGCTGCCGAAATAACCGGGCGAACCTCATCAATCTCAAAAAGATTCGGCTTATCTTGCAACACAAAGGCCAAACGTTCCAAGCCTGCGCCAGTATCGATTGACTTGTGATCTAGTTCGTGAAGAAGAGGATAGTCTTTTCCTTCCCCTTCCCCCCTCATAAACTGATCAAACACCAAGTTCAACAGTTCAAGATAGCGGTCACCACCAGGGTCTACAGAGCCGCCTTCGGCTTCTGGCCCATATTCTGGCCCACGGTCAATATGCCATTCACAACATGGCCCAGCAGGACCGGGCTGACCAGTATCCCAAAAGTTCTCTTCACGCGTCAGCTTGACAATGTGTTTAGGCGACATACCAATCTGGCGGGTCAATACGTCAAAAGACTCTTTGTCTTCTTCCCAAATAGTCACCCAAAGGCGTTCACCATCTAAACCATATTTTCCACTTGATTGAGCCCCCGTAAGTAAATCCCAAGCGAAATTAATAGCTCCTTCTTTGAAATAGTCTCCAAAAGAAAAATTGCCATTCATCTGGAAAAAAGTGCCATGTCGCGCAGTATGCCCAACATTGTCAATGTCATTTGTGCGCAAACATTTCTGCACTGAAACGGCGCTAGGCCAAGGAGCTTTTTCTTCCCCTGTTATATATGGAATGAAAGGAACCATTCCAGCAATAGTGAAAAGAATCGAGGGGTCAGGAGAAATGAGTGGAACTGAAGGTCGAAGCTCATGTCCATTAGCCGTAAAGTAGTCCAGCCATCGCTGGCGAATGTCCGCAGTGCGCATTTATCCTCACTCCTGGTCGCTATACCTGGGATAGTTTACGGCAGTATCAGACCAGCGATGCTATTGCCTGAAACCGCGCGTTGGTCAAGCAACGCCTAACTGGGATTTTTCCGCGGCACTTCGAAAGTTTTTCGCCGGTCGTTTCACCCAAAGCGTTGCCAAGTTGTAAAACAAAAAGTGGCCTTGAGAGTCTGTCCCCAAGGCCACTTTTCTTATGTCTAGGTCAGCGCGAGTAGTATTCAACGACCATCTGGACATCACAGATAACCGGAACTTCAGCGCGCTTGGGGCGACGTGTCAGCGTTGCCTTCAGCTTCTCAAGCTCAACTTCCAAGTATGGAGGTACATCTGGCAAAACATCACGATGTGCGCCAGCTGCGGCAACCTGGAATGGAACCGTAGTTTGAGACTTTGGCTTGACCTGAATGACCTGCCCGGGTTTCACACGGTAAGAAGGCTTATCAACAATCTTCCCATCAACCAAAATGTGACGGTGAACGACTTCTTGCCTTGCCTGCGGCATTGTGCGTGCGAAACCTGAACGAAGAATCAACGCGTCAAGACGCATTTCAAGGAGCTCAACCAGGTTTTCACCCGACAAACCCTTTTCTTTGCGAGCTTCTTCGAAGGCACGGGCCATTTGGGCCTCGCGAATATAATACTGTGCGCGAAGACGCTGCTTTTCCTTTAGACGAACCGCATAGTCAGATTCTTGACGGCGACGGCTTCTTCCATGTTCACCAGGACCATATGGACGCTTCTCAAAATAGCGCACTGCCTTTGGTGTAAGTGGAATACCTAGCGCACGTGATTCACGCACCTGCTTGCGGGAACGATTTCCTGCCATTGTTTCTCCTGTCGATTACAGTCACGCGGGCTTGCCCGCATGGAGCCGACCATTTGGCTAAGGCCCCAGGGTTGCTTTGGCAACTGCTCTAGGCTACCCCATGTCTAGGATGTCTCTGAGCGCCTGCAAGCGTTTAGTGAGCAGTGCCTCATCGCCGCGTTCGGTGGGAATGTAATATCTACGTCCAACAAGTGGGTCAGGTAAATACTGTTGACTCGCGACTCCGTGAGGAAAGTCATGGGCGTATTTGTAGTCTTGTCCGTGACCAAGTCCCTTTGCGCCAGCGTAATGCGAATCACGCAAATGCATTGGAACGGTGCCTATTCCGCCTTTTCGTACATCTTCAAGGGCAGTGCTAATGGCCGTGCACGCTGCATTCGATTTTGGTGCCATTGCAACGGCCAATACCGCCTCTGCCAAAATCAATTGTGATTCGGGCATGCCGATCAGCGCCACAGCTTGAGCGGCAGCAACCGCTGTTTGAAGTACCGATGTGTCGGCCAACCCGACTTCCTCTGCAGCTGCAATCATCACCCGCCTGGCAATAAAGCGGGGGTCTTCGCCCGCTTCAATCATTCTTGCTAGGTAGTGGATTGCAGCGTCCGGGTCAGACCCCCTCATCGACTTGATGAAGGCTGACGCAACATCATAGTGTTCGTCTTCATCCCACCGCACAAGCGCTGTGTTGGCGGCCTGTCCAACATTTTCTGCTGTGATGGCTATCTGGCCCAACTCATGGGCCACCCCAGCTGATGCTTCCAGAAGCGTTAGGCCACGTCTGACATCGCCGCCTGCCAACCGTACCAGCGCAAGTAAAGCGTCATCAGCGACTTCATATTCACCGGCAAGTCCGCGTTCATCAGTAAGCGCTCTTTGCAGCGCCTTCTTTACGTCGCCCTCAGTCAGCGGCTGAAGCACTAACAGGATTGAGCGCGATAGTAGTGGCGAGATAACTGAAAAACTAGGATTTTCCGTTGTCGCCGCAACAAGCGTGACCCACCGATTCTCAACGGCCGGCAGCAAAGAATCCTGCTGGGTCTTTGAGAATCTATGTACCTCATCGACGAAAAGGACTGTCTGCTCACCAGTGGCAAAGAGCCTTCGTTTGGCAGCGTCAATAACGGAGCGCACTTCCTTCACTCCGGCAGAAACCGCAGATACTTCAACAAATGCCCGGGCAGAAGAGCGCGCAATCAAATACGCCAACGTAGTCTTGCCAGTGCCTGGAGGCCCCCAGAGGATGATAGAGGACGCATCTTCAGCACCTGGCGTCATCAGCCGCCGAAGTGGTGAGCCAGATTTCAACAGGTGCTGCTGCCCAAGTACTTCGTCAAGCGATCGCGGCCTCATTCTTACGGCAAGCGGCGCACTAGGTCCTGCCTTTGGTAATCCAAGCTCATCAACGCCAAGAGACTCAAACAGGTCCATCAGTCAAATAACGAAGTATCGCCTGCGCCAACACGCACAACTTGTGGATACCCATCTGTGAAGTCAACTACTGTCGTTGCCCCACTCAACCCCACAGGGCCATCTACAACGGCGTCGACTACATTCCCAATCGCATTCTCAACGGCTTCTGAAGTAGAGAGCGCCTCGTCATCACCTGGCATTATCAAAGTTGAGCACAATAATGGTTCGCCCATTTCCTCAACAATTGCCTGCGTGATTTTGTGCTGAGGAAGCCGCACGCCCACAGTGTGCTTTTTCTTATTGAGGGTCATGCGCGGAATTTCTTTCGTTCCTGGCAAAATAAACGTGTACGGCCCTGGCGTCAGCGCTTTAATAGTCCGATACGCTTTGTTGTCTACATACACCAGCTCACCAAGTTGTGAAAACGATGAACATAGCAGAGAAAAGTTGTGCTTGTCATCAAGTTTACGAATACCCCGAATCCTATCCATTCCTTCCTTATTTCCAAGTTTGCACGCTATCGCATAACCAGAATCTGTTGGAAGGGCAACTACGCCCCCGCCATTCAAAATGTCGACAATTTGACTGACGAGGCGTGATTGGGGGTTATCTGGGTGAAGTTCAATGGTTTGCATGCATCAAGTGTAACTGTGCCCACCCACAAGTGACCATCTACACAAATACCCCTTGTTGCTTAATAGGTTTTTCAGTTATTCTTCAGTTTCCACATAATCCCCGACAATCCGCCCTGTCCTAAAAGTGGCAAGCAAAGCGAGTGCAGCCGCGGCTGTTTGTGGATCAGGTACGCGTTCTGAAGCATTGGTTTCGCCATCACCAACTTTTACGCCGACATCGTCTTGTTCAAGTACAGCAAAAGCGTCTTCATCAGTTGTGTCATCCCCAAGGAAAAGTAGTGGGGCATCTGGAAATTGCTCGCGGATTGTCATAAGGGAGGCTCCTTTGTCAGCCCGTCTAACTGAGAACTCCCGCACTTGTTTGCCACTTCGAAGTTCTATTCCCCAATCGGCTGCAAGACTTGATGCTGCTTCAAGAATTTCTGATGCTTTTGCACTGTCTTTTACTTGACGCGTATGTACTGCCATACCGAATGGTTTTTCTTCAAGGCGAACGCCTTCTTCGTGACCGAAAACTCTATTGAGTCGCTTTTTCAACCGATCTAATCGTCTTTGTTCATCGGTGGTTAGTGTCGATTTTGGGGCTCTGGTCTTTGGCAATCCAGATAACTCAGCCCCATGAGATCCCGAATAAATCCATGTTTCATCGTCTACGCCAACCGATTTGAGCGAGTTTATTGACCGGCCTGACACTATCGCGATTTTTACGCCGGATGATTCACCAAGAATGCTGAGTGCTTCTTTGGCGCGTGGAAGCATGCGCGCATCCGCTGGATTGTCAACAAATGGAGCCAAGGTGCCGTCAAAGTCTGATGCGACGATTAGCGTTTGTGACGTTGCTAATCTACGAAGTGCAGCTTCCAAGGTTTTTGGCACAAATGATAGTGAACTTTGTGCTTCTGCCGTTGCTTCTAGTTTTTCCCTGTTAGAGCCGCGGGATTTGGATACGGTTCCTAAAGCGCCCAGATAGTTGCCCGCCCAGTGAGAGACATCGTTTCCAAAGACAGCGTGATGAAGGGATTCCATCCGTCTGCGTTGTTCAGGAAGTGGCATGTGCAGTGCGCGTAGCAGACTTGCTTTCATGCCTTCAATGTCATGTGGATTTACGAGGATTGAGTCAGTTAGTTCATAGCGCGCGCCAGCAAATTCTGAAAGGATCAAAACGCCTGTGAAATCGGGTCTGCAGGCGACGTATTCTTTGGCAACAAGATTCATTCCATCCCGAAGTGCCGTGATGAAAAGGACGTCTGCTGCCAGATAAAGCGCCACCATTTCTTCACGCGAAAATCCCTGGTGAAGGTAAACAATCGGAGTATGCCCTAAAGTCCCGTAGTCTCCATTGATTCGGCTTACCTTGACTTCGACTTGCGATCGCAATTCCTGGTAGGCGTCGACTTTTTCTCGACTAGGCGTTGCCACCTGCACCAATACGGTTTTGCTTGGGTCTATTTCATCTTCAGCAAGAAGTTCTCCGTATGCCTTTATTCTGTGTCTTATGCCTTTGGTGTAGTCGAGGCGGTCAACGCCAAGAACAATTTGTCGCCCACCCAGTTCATCTTTTATTTCTATGGCCCGCTTTTGCACGTCAGGATTTGCGGCCATTTTGGCAAAACTTTTTGCGTCTATTGAGATCGGAAATTCTTGTGCAAGTACAGCCCGCGTTCCTTTGCGTTCTGGAACCATCACAAGATTTCCATGTGCAGGGGCTTTTGCATAAATGTCAGCAGCTACTCTAAAACTTTCAGCGTCTGGCACTGTCTGGAACCCGACGACGTCTGCCCCCAGTAGTCCGTGGATGATTTGTCGCCGCCATGGCAGCTGAGCAAATATGCGTGTCGCTGGAAATGGGATGTGCAGAAAGAAACCTATAGTTAAGTCGCTTCGCATTGAGCGCAGCATTGCGGGGACAAGTTGCAACTGATAGTCATGTACCCAAACGGTTGCTCCAGTTTGTGCATGTTTGGCAACAGCCTGGGCGAACTTTCGGTTTATTTGCTCATACCTGACCCACCAAGTCCTGTGATATTCAGGTACTGCAATCACATCGTGATATAGGGGCCAAAGTGTTCCGTTAGCGAAACCTTCATAATATTCCCGTACTTCTTCATCATTGAGTGTCACGGGCACTAACGTCATCTGTCCAATTTCGAAGGGGTCGCTAACTTCCCCGCTTGTATCGCCTGGCCAACCAATCCATGTGCACCCAAGTTTTTGAACAATTGGTTCAACAGCAGTCACCAAACCACCTGGGGATGTCTTCCAGTGAGTCGTCCCATCGGGATTAACTGTTCGATCAACTGGTAGACGATTAGACACCATGACCAGCTGCTTGATTGAATCTGGCTGCCCCACAGGGCATCACCCCTTGTTTTCACGCTTTCGATCTCTTATGACCTTGCTTGCATCCACTAGGTTATGTTGGACCGGCCAGTTTCGCGCTGTAAACCTAGCTACATGCGAAGACTTCCATCACACCAGAGATATACAACACAATGCCATCTAGCGTTGCAAATGCCAAGACCTTTAAGGCAAAAACAATAATTTCCTCACGGGTAAAACCGCTGCCTGCGACAAGTTAGACGACCTGCGCACGCTAGAAATA
>DAIOFF010000072.1:0-11609 GCA_036745855.1 Scrofimicrobium sp.
ACAAGAACCGGCGACAGTTTTTCTCGGCTCTTGATGAACGCCATAGCGAAGTAAAGTCGGCTAAAGAGAAACTAATTAAGGAAGCTGAAGAGCTTCAAAACTCTGACGACTGGGGTGCTACTTCGCAGGCATACCGCGCTTTGATGGATCGTTGGAAGCGCGCTGGGCGTGCTTCGCGTAAAGATGACGACGCTTTATGGAGTCGTTTCCGTGCAGCGCAGCAAGTGTTCTTTGACCGCAGACGCGATCATGACCAAGCTACGGATGCTGAGTACGCGAAGGCCATCGAAGCGAAGGAGGCTTTGTTGGTTGAGGCTGAGGCTTTGCTACCAATTTCGAATCCTGCTGACGTAAAAGAGCAACTTCGTGAAATCCAGGATCGCTGGGCTGAAGCTGGCCGCGTTCCATCGCGTGATGTTGCTCGCCTTGAGGGCCGTTTGCGAAAGGTGGAGGACGCTTTACGCGCTGCAGAGGAAGCTGAGTGGCGTAAGACGAATCCAGAAACTCAGGCTCGTGCACAAGGCATGCTGGCTCAGTTGGAGGACTCTATTTCTGACTTAGAGAAGCAGAAAGCTAAGGCAGAGGCTTCAGGGAACGCTAAACGCACCAAAGAGATCGCTGACGCGTTAGAGACCAAGAAGGCCTGGCTGGCTCAGGTTCGCGGATCACTTAGCTAGTCGTGCTGCGGATAAGACGCTTAGTTACAGACCGTTTTGATGAGAACTGTTATGTGATAGAACATGATGGGTCTCCTGATGTTCTGGTGGTTGACCCTGGCGCTCGGGCTGCGGCGGCAGTCGGTGCACTCAATAAGTCGATTGGGGCAGTGCTTTTGACTCATGGGCATCCTGATCATATTTGGGATGCAGCTGAGGTTAGTGAGATGGGCGGCGGGGCTCCAGTGTTTTTGCCGTCCGCTGATCGCGTTTGGTTGGAAGACCCTGCCGGGATGCTCGGGTTTGGTGACTTTGGCAAGTGGCGTCGCCCTGTGGTGCTTGATGCGCCGTTGGATACTTGGCAGGTTTTGCCGGGAATCTTTTTACGGATGGTTCCTGCCCCAGGGCATTCTGCGGGTTCGGCAGTCTTTTTGCTTGGTGGTCAAACAAACATGGGCGCGCAGACTGCGCTTGTGGGTGATGTGATTTTCAAGGGGTCAATCGGTCGCACTGATCTGATTGGCGGGGATGAAGCCGTCATGAATGAGACTCTTCGGACGCTTGCTGTTTCGCTTGATCCCAATACGGTCTTGTTGCCAGGGCATGGTGAGCGCACCATTTGGAGTGTTGAGCTTAGCGATAACCCGTATGTGAAAGAGGCTATTGAGAGCCGGTAGGTTTAGTTGCTCTGTCTGCCTATGATTGGGCGATGGAGCAACCTGCCAGCCCAATCACGCTGCTTAAGTCATTCGTTTCAATCCAGCTTCCAACTGTTGCTTTGACTTTTGGTTTCGCTAGAACGGCGATTCCAAGGTCTGCGGCTTGAAGCATCAAAATGTCGTTGGCGCCGTCTCCAAGTGCCAACACTGGTCCTTTGTGGTCATGTTTTAGTGCTTGAAGTGTTTCTAACTTTGTTTGAGCCGTAATGATTGATCCTTGTACGCGACCCGTGAGTCGTTCGTTTTCGATTTCGAAGTCGTTGGCGCGGAAGAAATCAATGCCTAGTTTTTTGGCCAGGATCGACACTATTGGTGTGAAGCCGCCAGAGACTGCCGCAAATATTCCGCCGTGGGCGTGTACCCAGTCAACCAGTATTTTTGCACCGGGGCGGACGTGTAAGGAGTCAGCGACCTCATGAAATGCTGTGATCGGGAGTCCTTCTAAAAGTTTTACGCGGTGTGTTAGTGATTGTGCGAAGTCTAGTTCGCCGCGCATTGCGCTTTCTGTTACGGCCGCAACTTGTGGTCCAACGCCTGCGATGTGCGCTAGTTGGTCAATGACTTCTTCTTCAATCAAAGTTGAATCGACATCGGATATTACGACGCCTGGCACTGATTCTAGTTTGTTCGGGGTGAAAGCAAGGGCCGTGGAAGTGGGGAGCTCATTGAACCATCCCTGCCAGGTTTCGCCTGAAACGTCAGGCGCGCGATCAGCGGTGCCACCTGCTTGCTGTCCTTTTATTTCCGAGGGTTCATTGGGGTGAATAGTTGAGGCACCGTTGCCGTTTGGGTAAAGGGCAACAGATGTCATCGGGGAATCACCAGGCCTTTGGGTGCAACAGTAATCCCAGATTTTGTGACAGTGAGTCCGTTGGCTAGGTCTTTTTCACGGTCAAGTCCAACGGTTGCGCCTTCTTCGACAACGACATTTTTGTCGAGGATTGCCCTACTTACTTTGGCACCGCGCCCAACCCGGACTCCGTCAAGAAGTACCGAATCATCAATTGTCGCCCATGAATGCACAAAAACCATGGGTGAGAGAACCGAGCGGCGTACGGTCCCCCCTGAGATGATGACGCCTGCGGAGACGAATGAGTCGATCGCTTGACCAACACGATCTGGGCCAGAATCGTACACGAATTTTGCGGGAGGTAGTGCTGCATCAATGTGGGTGAGCGTTGGCCATTTGAAATTGTAGAGGTTGAACACGGGGTGGACGGAAATTAGGTCCATGTTGGCTTCGTAGTATGCGTCGAGCGTACCGACGTCGCGCCAATAATCGCGGTCGCGCTCCGTTGAGCCGGGCACCACGTTGTCAATGAAGTCATAGACTCCGCATTCACCGCGTTCGACGAACCAGGGGACAATACTTCCACCCATGTCGTGTTTTGAATCGGGATTGGCGGCGTCTGTTCGTAGCGCATCTACAAGAGCGGCCGTATCGAATACGTAGTTCCCCATTGATGCTAAAACTTTTGTTGGATCATCAGGTAATCCATTTGCTGATTGTGGTTTTTCGAGGAAGTTTTTTACAACTCCGCCTTTTGCATCAATGACGCCGAATTGATTTGCAAGTTCGATTGGCTGGCGAATCCCTGCCACTGTTGCTGGAAGACCTGAAGCAATATGGTGTTCGACCATTTGACTAAAATCCATGCGGTAAATATTGTCTGCGCCTGTAATCAATATGTAATCGGGCCGTTCATCATCGACAATATTTAGTGATTGATAAATCGCATCTGCACTGCCTAAATACCAGTGTGGGCCGCGGCGTTGCTGTGCGGGCATTGGCGTAATGTAGTTTCCCAGCATGCTTGATAAAGACCATGTTTTTGAGATGTGTCTATCGAGGGAATGTGACTTGTATTGGGTTAGAACAACGATTTGTAAATACCCTGAATTCACTGTGTTTGAGAGTGCAAAGTCAATGAGTCGATAGTGGCCTCCGAAAGGAACTGCTGGTTTAGCCCGATCAACTGTGAGCGGCATCAGTCTTTTCCCTTCGCCTCCAGCGAGGATAATTGCCAGGACGTGGTTTTCTGCCATGGAAAATATTGTACCGGCCAGAGTGACAATAAGGGCGCAAATGCTCTGTATGATTGAGAAAAAGGCTTCTAGTGAATAGGTGAGCTATGCGCATCGACTTGTTGACCAGAGAATATCCGCCGTTTGTTTATGGCGGGGCAGGTGTGCATGTTGTTCAGTTGGCTAACGTCCTTAGAAAACATGTTGATCTGCATGTAGAGGCATTTGATGGGCCCAGGAAACCGGGGGAAATCGGCGCAGAATCGGGCGTTACGGGTTATTCGGATCTTCCAGATTTGGGGACAGCTAATGCCGCGATCCGCACTTTAGGCGTAGACCTAAAAATGGTGGAAGGCGTTCAGGGGTCAGACTTAGTTCATTCCCATACTTGGTATACGAACTTTGCTGGGTATATTGCGAAGTTGCTTTATGACATTCCTCTTGTTGTTTCAGCTCATTCACTTGAGCCACTTCGGCCGTGGAAAGCTGAACAACTTGGCGGCGGGTACGCAATTTCTAGTTTTGCTGAGCGGATTGCGTTTGAGAATGCGGATGCTGTTATTGCTGTTTCTAACGGAATGGCCTCGGATATTTTGAGGTGTTATCCATCGGTTGATCCAAATAAGGTCCATGTCGTCCACAACGGAATCGACTTGGAGGATTGGAAGAGGCCTGTGGGGGAAGAAACTAAACGGGCGCGGACAGTAGCGAAGCGGTTTGGCATTGATCCAGATAAGCCGGTGGTCATTTTTGTCGGCAGGATTACGCGGCAAAAAGGCCTGCCGTATTTCTTGCGCGCGGTTGAGTCATTGCCAGCGGATGCCCAGGTTGTTCTGTGCGCGGGGGCACCGGATACTCCCGAAATCGAAGCGGAGGTCTTGGGGTTAATAGATACTCTCCGAATGAGCCGGGGAAATGTTATTCATATCTCTCAAATGCTGCCTCATGAAGAACTTGTCGCTATTTTGTCGGTTTCTGATGTGTTTGTGACGCCTTCGGTTTATGAGCCTTTGGGCATTGTGAACTTAGAAGCCATGGCAATGGAGTTACCTGTAGTGGGTACCGCTACTGGTGGTATTCCAGATGTAATTGTGGATGGCGAAACTGGGTATTTGGTTCCAATAGAGCAGGAAACGGACGGAACTGGGCGTCCGCTTGATCCAGTGGCATTCGAACGGGCGATGGCAGATCGGATAACGCGGTTGCTTGATTGTCCAGAAAAAGCGAGCGAAATGGGGCGCGCCGGTAGAAAACGCGCTGAAGATTGTTTTTCTTGGGAAGCAATTGGGCAGCAGACCGTGGAGTTGTATGAGACTTTGGTGGGTTGAAGCCTAGACTTGAGTCATGAGTGAGTCCGCAGATAGCCTCGTCAAAATCGATTCCGTTTCTGCTACGCGCAGCGGGAAACCAATTCTGGAAGATATTTCCTGGGAAATACACCCAGGGGAGCATTGGGTCATTTTGGGGCCCAATGGTGCCGGTAAAACAACATTGGTTCGTTTGCTAAGCGGTATGGAGGTTCCAAGTAGCGGTAAAGCATTGATTCTTGGTAATGATCTTGGTGACCATGACAGGGCTAGTCTTGCTTCTCAGGTTGGTTTTGCTAGCTCAGAAGTGGGCATGACTATTCCGTCAGATACGACGGTGATTAATGCGGTGCTGACTGCGGCGTGGGGGCAGATATCTAGGTACACGGAGGAGTACGAGGGGCAGGATTTAGAGCGCGGCCATGATCTGCTTGCAGCCCTTGGAATTGGTGATTTGGGTGAGCGGCCGCTTCATTCTTTGTCTGAGGGCGAGGTGCGCCGGGTGTTGTTGGCGCGGTCACTGATGGCGAATCCAGAGATTATTGTTTTGGATGAGCCAACTGCTGGCCTTGATCTTGGTGGGCGCGAGACACTTTTGGGTGCTTTGCATGAGATTATGACTGGAAGGAAGGCTCCAACAGTCGTTATGGTCACGCATGAGCCTGAGCAGATTGGCTCTAGTTTTTCTCACGCTTTATTGCTGAAGAATGGTCATATTGCGCATTCTGGGTTGATTGATGATGTGATTACTGGCGAAAAGTTGAGTGAAGTTTTTGAGGTGCCGCTGAGAGTGTCTCATGAAGACGGTAGATTTTTGGTGCGGACAAGCGAGAACTGAGGGGGATTGAAGTGAACCACGCACAGGATGAGGTTTTGCGGGAAGTTGCTGATCGGGATGTGCGGTTTATTCGTCTTTGGTTCACTGATGTTGTTGGACAGTTGAAGGCGGTTGCTATTGATCCTGGCCAACTTGAGGATGCTTTTTCTGAGGGGATCGGGTTTGATGGTTCAGCAATTGAGGGGATGAGCCGGGTTTTTGAGTCGGATATGCTTTTGCGTCCGGATCCGTCTACTTTTCAGATGTTGCCGTGGAATCAGGCGGATGATCCGGTAGCTAGGATGATTTGTGACGTTCATGATCCTGATGGCAATCAGTCGCGTACTGATCCGCGTGGCGTGCTTGAGCGTGCGATTGGCTTGGCAGAGAAGCAGGGTTTTACTGTCATGGCGCATCCAGAGATTGAGTTTTATTTGTTGAAGCCGCCGGTGACTTTTGACCATATTGAGCCGGTTGATAATGCAAGTTATTTTGACCATGTGGCTTGGGGGGATTCTAATGACTTTAGGCGGCGGGTTATTAGGGCTTTGGAGGACATGTCGATTCCGGTTGAGTTTTCTCATCATGAAGGTGGGCCTGGTCAAAATGAGATTGATTTAAAGGCGACGGATGCTCTTCGTTCTGCTGACAACATTATGACGGCGCGTACTCTCATTGAGGAGGTTGCTCTTCGCGAGGGCATGGTGGCGACGTTTATGCCGAAGCTTTTTATTGATCGTCCGGGAAGTGGCATGCATCTTCATTTGTCGCTTTTTGAGGGGTCTGAAAATGCGCTTTATTCGCCGTCTGGTCAGTATCAGCTTTCAACGACGGGCCGTCATTTTATTGCGGGGCTTTTGACTTTTGCGCGTGAGATTAGTGCTGTGACGAATCAGCATGTTAACTCTTATAAGCGGCTTTGGGGCGGGGGTGAAGCGCCTTCGTATGTTTGTTGGGGTCATAATAATCGTTCAGCGTTGGTGCGTGTGCCTTTGTATAAGCCGGGTAAGGGCGGTTCGGCCCGCGTTGAGTATCGGGCTGGGGATGCCGCTATGAATCCGTATTTGGGGCTTGCGTCGATGATTGCTGCTGGCCTTGAGGGAATAGATAAGCAGCTTGAATTGGCTCCGGAGGCCGAGGACGATGTGTGGACTTTGTCGCATCAGGAGCGTCGTGCGCTTGGGATTGATGCTCTTCCGCGTTCTTTGAATGAGGCGTTGGATGTGTTTCGCGGGTCTGAGATGATGGCTATGACACTTGGTGAAGAAGTTTATGACTATGTGTTGCGAAATGGGATGCGTGAGTGGAAGTCTTACCGTAATCAGATTACTCCTGGGGAATATGAGAGATTCCTTGGAGTTCGCAGGTGAGTGTGCCTGATAGCCGTGAGCTTCTTCGCTGTGGGTTTGCGCGTTTGGGGCCCGCGAAGGCGTCTTTTGGTTTGTATCCGGAGTTGGTAGGTGAGCTGCCGATTTTGAGTCAGAGCGCTGATCCTGATATGGCGCTTTTGCAGATGACGAGGATGCTTGATGAGGGCATTGATATTTGGGGGTTGAAAAATGGGCTTGGGGCAAGACTTTGGAGGCGTCAGGTTAGGCTTCTTGGTGGTAGTCGGGCACTTGGTGACTATGAGATTGCCCGCCCGCAGGCACTTGTTATTCGTGAGACTGAGTTAGATCCGCGCTCAGAAATTTTGGCTGCTGTTGGGGCCGACCCTAGTTCGCCCCGGCCTGTTGCTGCGGATTTTGACCGGGTTGATCAAATGAGAAGACGCTATCGTGAGCTTCTGACTTATATTGCGGCGGCTGATTTTGATTCAGATTTTCCTTTAGAGGCGATTAATGAGGTGGCTGGAAGTCTGGCTTTACTTGCGGATGCGGCGATTGAGGGGGCCCTTGCGATTGCTCGTGCGAAGCATGATCCAGGAGCGACAGTCGCATTGTCTGTTATTGCACTTGGTAAAACTGGGGCTAAGGAGCTGAACTACATTTCTGATGTAGATGTGATGTTTGTGGCGGAGGCGGCTTCTTCAGAGCAGATTGCGATTGCAACTGAAATGGCTAAGACAATTTCTGTGTGTTGTAGCGCGCCTGGTTTTGAACCGCCTCTTTGGACTTTGGACGTGGGGCTGCGGCCGGAGGGGCGTGATGGGGCGTTAGTTAGAACTATTGAGTCCGCCCTTGATTACTACAAAAAATGGGCTGCAGATTGGGAGTTTCAGGCGCTTTTGAAAGCGCGGCCAGCTGCGGGGGATTTTGGTCTTGGGCAAACTTTTGTGAATGCGGTGGAACCTTTGGTGTGGTCGGCGGCTTCGCGTCCGGGTTTTGTTAGGAAGACCCGGCAGATGCGGGTGCAGGTAGAGGAGTCTGTGCGTTTGGCTGATCGGAAACGGGAGATAAAGCTGAGCGCTGGTGGGTTGCGTGATGTTGAGTTCACTGTTCAGCTTTTGCAGCTTGTGCATGGTCAAGATGATGAGAGTGTGCGGGTGCCAAACACGTTAGAGGCTATTGATGCGCTGCAGCTAAAGGGTTATGTGGCGCGCGCGCACGCATCTGAGCTTGACTATGCGTATCGTTTTTTGCGTCTCACTGAGCATCGTATTCAACTTCGAAGTATGCGCCGTACGCATTCGCTTCCGGGTAGTGATGATGCGCGTCGGGCTTTGATACGGGGGATAGATAAGGAGAAGTATTCGACGTGGGAGGCGTTTGAGGCCGACTTAAATGCCATTCGAAAGCAGGTGCGTTTACTGCATGAGGATGTTTTTTTCCGTCCTATTGTTGCCGCTTCGGCAACGATGGGTGGGGAGGGGAATCTTCTGGCTGAGGAAGAGGCAGAAGACCGGTTGCGTTTGATTGGTTACAGTAATCCGGTTGGGGCGTTGCGTTCCATTGCTGCCCTTACTGAGGGGACGTCGCGGCGGGCAATGATTCAACGCAATCTGGCTCCGGTAATAATCCGGTGGCTTGCTGAGGGCGCGGATCCGGATATGGGAATTCTTAGTTTTCGGACGTTGTCGGAGCAGATTGGTGCTTCGCATTGGTATTTGGCGTTGCTTCGGGATTCGGCTTCTGCGGCGAAAAGGCTTTGCCGGGTTTTGTCTAACTCGCGCTGGGCTGAGGGAGCTTTGTCTACTATTCCGCGTGCCATCAGTTGGCTTGATTCGGATACTGAACTTCAACCTTCAAAAAAGGAAGATCTGAGGGCGGAAGCTAGGGCTCTTCTCAACCGGCATGGTGAACCAGAATCAGCGATGGGCAGGGTTAGTACGATTGTGACCCGTGAGGTCACGAGGGCGGGGCTTAGTGATGCGACTATGGGCGTTCAGGGGTGGCGTTCTTCCCTTGCGGCCGCGGTTGATGTGGCAGTTGAGGCGGCGCTTCGGATTGCTCTTCGTGAGCAGGAATCTTTGGGTCAGGGGCCGGTTCGTATGTGTGCGATTGCCTTGGGTCGGTTTGGGGGTAATGAAACGACTTATGCTTCTGATATTGATTTGATGTTTGTTCATGAGGGCGTGGGGGGAACTGAAGAATCTGATGCTCAAGGCATTGCTGCCGAGGTTGCGAATCGGACTAGGTCTTTGCTTGCGGCTCACAGGCAAGAAGCGATGGTGGGGATAGACCTTGATTTGCGTCCTGAAGGAAGAACGGGGGCTTTGAGCCGGACAATTGAATCGTACCGGGAGTATTACCGCAGGTGGGCGTCCCCTTGGGAGCGTCAGGCTTTGGTTCGGGCAAGGTTTGTTGCGGGGGATGGTGAGCTTGGTCAGTTATTTGAGGGTGTTGCTGATGCTTTGCGATGGGATGCGGAGCTAAGCGCGAATGATATTCGTGATATTCGCCTGTTGAAAGCAAGAATGGAAAATGAGCGTCTTCCACGGGGCGCGAATCCAGCTAACCATGTGAAGCTTGGCCCGGGCGGGCTCACTGATGTTGAATGGACGGTTCAATTGCTTCAGATGAAGTATGCGCGCGATTATCCTCAGCTTCGCACTACCTCTACTTTGCCTGCGATCAAGGCCTTGGTTGCTACTGGTTTACTGATGGAAGCTGAGGGAGAGGATTTGAGTCGGGCGTGGACTTTGGCTTCTCAGATTCGATCTGCGAATGTGCTTGCTTCGGCGCGCCTTGGGCAGGAAGTTGTAGATTCTTTGCCAAAGAAACCTGAACTGGGTGCAAGGGTTGCGGCGTTGCTTGGGCTGGGAACTGATGGTGAAGCGCGCCTTGTTGACCAGTGGAGGTTCGCGGCGCGCCGTGCGCGCTTGGTTATGGACGCTAAGTTTTGGGTTTAGCTGATCCTTGGATTAATGGATGATTGTGAGACTGTCACATCATTTAGGTTATAGGATTCCATTATTGTTTCGAGGTATTTGTTGTCAATAAGGTGTTGAATAGCTGCTTGAACGGCAACAGTGAGTTGTTGTTCTTGGCTGCTGACGGCCATGCCTTGAGCAATGGCGGAAGTTGGTTTACCGAATAATGCCAGTCTGCCAAGTGAAGTTGTTTTGGCGTATCGTGCGGCGGTTGCGTCTACTAAGGAGCCATCTAGGTTGCCTTGGAAGATGTCTTGAAAGATAAGGGATTGGTTGTCGCCTTCTGTGACTAAAATCGGTTTTTTGTCGGAGTCTTCACATTCTCCTGACATTTCTTGGATAGTAGTAATCTGGCTGCTGCCTGGTAAAACTCCGATTCGTGCGCCGCACGGAAAATCGGGTGAGAGCGCGGATTTGGGTTTTGTTGCAACTACAAGTTGAGAGCCTACATTCAGATATGTAATCATGTTGACTTTTTCTAAGCGCCGCGGGGTGAGAGTCAGGCTGGAAGCCACAATGTCATAATCGGTACCTAAACCATCCAGTAGGTGATTGAAATCGACTTCAACTAGTTCAACGCCTGTGCCCATGACTTTTCCCATGGAACGGACAATGTCTACGGTGTAGCCGCTAAAGTCCCCGTTCTTGTAGGTTTCAGCTGGTGGATAGCTTGGACTGATTGCGACGCGTAGGGGCTCACCATCAAGGATTCTTTTGGGCAGCATGGCGTTGATGTCGGGTGCGGCGCTTAAATCTTGGAATGTTATTTGGCCGGATTGTGCAACAGATGGTGTGGGTGTTGGCGTTGGTGTGTCCTCACCCGCCGTGCAGCCCGCCGTAAGGAGAGCTACAACTAGAAGGGCTGGGAGTTTCCGCATGGAACTTTAGCGTCCTCGAAGTGCCCGCCGATTTGCCCGGGCTTTCATGGGGTCGATGCCTTTGGGGATTGGGACGGCTTTTGTCATTACAGCATTTAGCCGTGCAGCTACAGCAGGTACTTCTTGTTTTGTTAGAGTGTTTTTTAGGGACCTGAGTTTGCCTGGAAGCTTAGAAAGTTGAACTTGGCCTTCGCCGTGTCCGCATTGGATGAATATTACGGGGACGTTGTGGACCACCCTGGTAGTGCGTTTGCTCTCTGTTTGTAGCATTGGCATTACACGAGTGGTGGGGCCTTCTGAAATCAGCACTACGCCTGGACGTCCAATGATCCTCCAGACTACGTCTTGTGATTTGTTGACTGCGACTGGTTCGTCACTTGTTATCCATCCGCGTTTTAGCTGGCTAATAACGTAGTTGACAGATCCTGGCACGCCGTCGGCCTGTTTGTACATTGCTGGGCGCAAAAGCATAGACAAAATAATCATTGCGACCATTAGTGCCATCATGATTCCAATCGGAATCATCCATACTAGTCCGCCTCTAAATACGCCCCAAAGGATGAAAAGCGTGAGGACGAGCAGTGATGATCCTGCAAGGGCCCATCCAAGCCATTTGTATGAACGGGCTGTTACCTTATAAGCATCAGCAATGTTGTGATACCAGCGGCGCTTTTTTTCTGGTGTTGCGCTTTGTTCCTCTTTAGCCATGATTGCCTATTCTATACGCCTCGTCCAAATAACGAATATTTGCATCCACAGGCGAACTGGCTGGCGTTTTCCGCAGCGTTATTTGGCTTGTCTTATCCCCAGCGCCGTTTGGCTTGCCTTGTACACAGCGCCATTTGGTTTGCCTTATCCACAACTTGGTGGGGTCCAGGTTGAGTTATGGATTTTT
>DAIOFF010000073.1:0-11441 GCA_036745855.1 Scrofimicrobium sp.
CGACCTGGCAATGGACAAACCTGGGGGCCGCTTGAGAATGCAAGTGGCCCCCACCTTCAAAAGGCAGGGGCCACGAGTACTTCGACTTCTATTCGGCAGTTACCACGATGGTGGTCTTAGCGACCACGTCCGGGTGCAAACGCACCTGGATTGGGTATTCGCCGGTTGTCTTAACGGTTTCCAGCAGATCGACCTTGCGGTGATCAATGACGCGGGAGAACGCCTTCGACAACGCGTCACCCACAATCTTGGCTGAAACGCCACCGAAAAGCCGTCCATTCGCGCTGGCTTTGCGGGCGATAACTACGGAATCGGCCTCATCAATAACATTGCGTAGCGCGATTGCTTCTTCAACAGTCTCAATGTCATGCTTGCGGCGACGCTCAATTAGGTCGTCAATATGACGCTGTGTGCCTTTAGTCCACGGTTCGGCATAGCCGCGGGGAACAAGGTAGTTGCGGGCGTAGCCGTCCTTTACCTCAACGATCTCCCCAGCTTTGCCCAGATTATCGACATCGCGATTCAAAACTAGTTTGCGCATTTTCGTCTTCCTTCCCGGGTTTAGCGGCCTGAGCTCGAGTATGGCAATAACGCCATTTCGCGAGCATTCTTGATTGCATTTGCTATCCGGCGTTGGTCCTGAACCGAAACGCCGGTCACCCGGCGGGCACGGATCTTGCCGCGATCGGAAATAAACTTACGAAGGAGCGCAGTGTCCTTGTAGTCGACTTTTCCGACCTTAATGGCCTTCACCGGACCCGGCTTCTTCTTTAGTGGTTTGCGAAGTTGTGGCTTCGCCATGATGGTCTCCTTGAATGAAAGATTGAATATTTAGAAAGGCGGTTCGTCATCAAACGAAGAACCACCTGCGGGAGCTTGTCCCCACGGGTCGCCCGCTTGTCCACCAGCCGGTGCCCCATACCCGCCTTGCGAGTAATCCTGTTGGGGAGCCGGAGAAGGCGCGGCGGCCTGTTGGGTGTGTTGCTGCGGAGCTCCGCCGCCAAAGTTGCCGCCGTCACGAGGTGTGCGTTCAACGCGAGCCTTTGCGAATCGCAAAGCTGGGCCGACCTCGTCAACCTGCAACTCTACGACAGTGCGTTGCTCTCCCCCGTCACGCGGCGTGTAAGAACGTTGAACTAATCGACCCTGGACAATGACTCGCATGCCTTTGCCAAGTGACTCTGCAATGTTCTCCGCATACTCGCGCCATGCGCTGCAGCGAAGGAATAAAGCTTCTCCGTCTTTCCACTGTCCTGATTGTCGATCGAACGTGCGTGGCGTAGAAGCGACTGTGAAGTCAACTACTGCAGCACCAGACGTTGTAAAACGCAGATTTGGGTCGGACGTCAGATTGCCAACAACCGTAATGATTGTGTCGTTTGCCATTGCTCAGCTTCCTTGGGTTCGAAAGTTTACTTTTCGTTCCTGCGCAAAAGCTTCGTGCGAAGGACGGTCTCATTCAGAGTGAGTTGGCGATCGATTTCAGCCGCGACCTCAGGAGTCGTGTTCATTTCGATAACCACGTAGATGCCCTCAGAGTTCTTGAGGATTTCATACGCCAAGCGACGCTTGCCCCAAATATCAATCTTTTCAACGGTTCCACCAGTCTCAGTTACGTGAGTCAGAAGTTTTTCCATTGAAGGGGTGATGGTGCGTTCGTCGACGTTTGGGTCGAGGATAACCATCAGTTCATATGCACGCATACAGCTACCCACCTCCTACGGTCTTTGCGGTCACGGACGATCCGTGACAGGAGGGTCATGCGTTGGCATCAAGGCACATTTGCGCCAAAACACCAAGAATAGAGTCTACCAGGATAGGGCTCACTAATAAAATGTTGAGTTATGTCATAAAGTGCGGATGTTCCTTGCAAACTCTTGTTCAGTCGCCTACTTCAAAGTTGTGCAACTAAAACCTTCACGCCTGCGTTGCGAAGTTTCTCGCGGGTTTCTTCTGAGGTTCCTGAGTCAACAACGACGATGTCGAAGTTGCTGATTGGGGCGGTGGTGTGAAGGGCGCGGCGTTCAAACTTGGATGAGTCGGCAAGCAGAATCCGCGTTGATGAGCTCTCTAACATTGCCCGTTTTGTTTCTATGACGTACTCATAGGGGTTGCAGATTGATAGTTTGGACACTGCTGCGTCAGACATTACACAAACGTCGGCATGCATTGAGCGGATTGCGGATACTGTGATTGACCCGTGGAAGGATTCTCCCCACCGGCGGTACTGGCCGCCTGTACCTATTAACGTGACACCTTTGATTGGACCCAAGATTTCGGATATGAGCTGTGAGTTTGTGATGACAGTTAGTGGAAGGACACTGGCGATCTTGCGGGCGAAAGGGATTGTGGTTGATGAGTCGTCGATCATTATGGAGTTGCCGCTTGAAATCAAACCAGCAGCGACCTCGGCAATCACATTTTTCGCGTGGGTGTTGTCTTGAGCGCGCATTCGCGGGGTCATTTCAGATAGTGACGAGGTCACGGCTGAAACTTCCCCGCGGTTGCGGGTAAGAAGATGCAGGTTTTCCATGGCGGAAAGGTCCCGGTAGACGGTCACGAGGGAGACATTTAGTTCGTTGGCCAGGGTGTCGACCCGCATGGTCCCTTCAGCGAGCACCATGTCCATGATTCGTGAGCGCCTGAGTTGTTGTGAGTTTCCCGGCCCTTCGGTGGTTGTTGTCATTGTGTCCCCCTTCTTCGCCGCCGAAAGGAGAACATTTCTCCGTTAGAGTTTTGGAACGACAGCGACCTTGATGCCTTCACCTGATGCTGAAAACTCGATTGCTTCTATTACTTCCGTTAGAGGGAAGGTGTGCGTGTGTAGTTCTTTTACGTTCACTTTCCCCTCAGAAATGAGCCGCAGCGCCCGGCCGTGGTCGTATCTACTGGCGTTTGATGCTCCGACTATTTCTAACTCTCCATAGTGTATTAGATTTGGGTCAATTGCGGTTGTTGATCCTTTTTCAAAGCCGGCAAATGCGCTGACTCGTCCGCGTTTGCGCACGCAGCTCATGGCTTGGCTTAGGAGGGGGCCTTTTCCTATGCAGACTATGGCGACGTCGGCTCCCAGTCCCTGTGTTTCGTGGCGGACGTATTCTGTGACATCGGTTGCGGCTGGGTCGACTACGTGTGTTGCGCCTAGTTGTTCTGCTTTTTGTCGCCGGATTGGGGATGGGTCGGACATGATTATTTGCGAGGCGCCGCTCAGTTTTGCGACTTGTAAATGGAGTAAACCGATAGGGCCGGCCCCTAAGATTAGCGCGGTTTCGCCTGGGTTTAGGTGGTAGTTGCGGGCCCCATTGAGGACACAACCGAGGGGTTCAGCTAAAGAGACTTCAACGGCGCTTAGTGTAGGGTCGGCTTTTATTGCGCCGCCGCGTTCAACCACGAAAGACGGAATAAGGATGTATTCAGCTAATCCCCCGTCTATTGCGTAACCGAATATGCGGGCGTTTAGGCAAAGATTTTCGACGCCTCTTTGGCAGTATTCGCAGTATCCGCAGGCAACGCTGGGGACTATTCCAACTAGGTCGCCTTTTGAAAAGTTTGTTACGCCAGGTCCGATGTCTTCGACATATCCAGAGATTTCGTGTCCTAAAATCACGCCTTTATCTATTCCGGCTGTTTTTTCTCCACGAAGGATGCGTACATCGGTTCCACATACTGTGTTGGACCCGATTTTGAGGAGCATTTCGCCTGGTCCAGGCCTTGGAATAGGCACGTCTTTGAGGCTGAGTTTCCCTGGACCGTCGAAAATGGCGGCTTTCATGGTGTCAGTCATTTTTGTTCCCCGTGCACAATCTGTGACAAGTTTTTCATTACGTTTCCCATGTCTGGAACTTGCCAGACGTTGCGGCCGAATATGAGTCCTTTGGCTCCGGCACTGATGGCACCCGCGGCTGCTGTTTGAACGGCGTCAGTTCCACCCGCGGCCCCGCCCAAGGTCAGGACGGGTATGTCCCCGACCTCTTCAATGAGGACGCGTTGTTCGGCTTCATTTCCTACATATTCTGTTTTTATTGCGTCCGCGCCTAGTTCTGCACCGATTCGGCAAATTTGCCTCAACAAGTTGGGATCTTTTTGGTTTGTATTCCGGGTGCCCCAAAGTGTTGCCTCGACAATAACTGGTAGACCAACGCGATGTGCGGCTTGGATTGTTTGTGCCACAGCCTGCACATTCCGGGTAAACATTTTGCCGCTTTTTGGCCAGCCTATTAGATATACGCACAGTGCGCCTGCGCCCATAGCTAAAGCGTATGCGGGGTCTATTAGGGGGGCGTGGCGTTCACCAATTTCTTCTTTCATGCGCGGGTCAAGTGTGGTCCAGTCGGCGCGAATGATTGGCGTTGGCGCGCCCCTGGTTGCAAATAAATGCGCGCATTGGCTAAACATTCCAACGTTGAGCAATATGCCTTCGGGTTTACCCGCAACAATCCGTTTTAGTAGGTTAGTTGGATTCCCGAGGCCTTCAGGTATGGGCAGGGCCTGTCCATGGTCGAACGCGACTATAAATGCTCTTCCAGAATCTGCATTAAATAGTTGTCCCATTCTTATTTCTTTGCCGGTCATTGCAAACCTCTCTTGTTTAGAATTCTTCATCTGTTCGGGGATCTTTTCCAATGCGACTTTCAGGGATTTCTTCCAGAAGCATTAGGTCGCTTTTCTCTAGTTTTAGGTTGAGTGATTCGAGGTTGCTTGTCCTGCGTGAAGGGCTTGCTGATTTTGCGAGTGCCGCCGCGCCTTGATAACGAACCCACGCCAAAGCGACTTGTGCCGGGGTCACATCATATTTGCGGCTAACTTCGATTAGTGTGGGATTGTTCAAAAGTCCCAGACCGCGCCCGATTGCGCCCCATCCCTGGACCGCAATACCTAGGTTTTTACAGCCCTCTACCAACGCAGATTGCCTAAACCCAACGTGCATTTCAATTTGGTTTACGGCGGGAAGTTCTCCGGTTTCATCTAATAAGCGTTGAAGGTGTTCTATCTCGAAATTACAAACACCAATAGAGCGAATAAAACCGTCGTCGCGAAGCTTTTGAAGCGCACGAAATGTGTCCACATAAAGGTTTCTCTTTGGAAGAGGCCAGTGAATGAAGAACAAGTCCACCACGTCCACACCCAAGTTTCTTCGCGACGCTTGAAATGCCCTTAGGGTCTGTTCGTAGCCCTGGTCGCCTCCCCTAACTTTGGAAGTAACCACGACTTCGTCGCGGCGCACGTTTGCCCACTTCAAACCTAGCCCAACGCCATACTCATTTTGGTAGCGCTGTCCAGTGTCGATAAGTCGATACCCCTCATTGATTGCTTCTGCGACGACTCTTGACGCTTCAGCATCACTAAGTTTCCATGTCCCAAGTCCAAGTAGAGGCAAATGGAAACCATCAGAAAGGGCGATTTCATTTTTAGGAATAATCTGCATTATTGATTTTTGGGGGTATTTTCGCCGTAGTGAGCCATGCCTTTAATGGCATTAGCTATTTGCCCTTCGTCCAGACTGCGTACGGGCAGTCCGGTTGCGAGGGCGCGCAATTCGACCTCGCACACATACTCCAAATATGGCAGCAGTGATAAGGCCTTATTGAGGTTGGGGCCTATTGTGATGGCACCGTGGTTTGCCATAAGAGCCCCAAGGCGTCCCTCCAGCGCAGTCTCCACATTCCTCGCTAAGTCATCCGTGCCAAACTGTGCATATGGTGCAACCCGTATCGGGCCCCCGAACAGGCTTGTGTAGTAGTGAGATGTGGGGACCTCATCTACAACCAAACCCAGAGCGGTTGAGGCCGGCGCGTGATTATGCGTGACCGCCCCTGCCGGAATATTATGATAAATCAGCAGGTGAAGAGGCGTTTCGGATGAGGGTGTCAGGTCCGCCTCGACAATATTCCCATCCATGTCAACGACACATACGTCTTTTGCAGTCATAGTCTCATAATCGACACCTGAAGGGGACACCGCGACCAAGTCCCCAACCCTAACTGAGACGTTACCCGCCGTTCCAACCACAAGGCCCTCGCGTCGCATAAACTTGCACGCATCTACAACTTCTTGCCGTTCCTTTTCCAGTTTCATTGTCGCTATTCCTTTTTTAGTGGTCGGATAATACCGATGGATTAATACAGTTCTTCGGCGCGTCGCCGCGTAAAAAGGCTGCAATATCTTTTGCACCAACAGTCGCAGCAAATTCCGCAGCTTGTTTCGAGGCACCGCCAAGATGTGGCGTCATAACAACTCTTTCTGACGTTAGTAACCGGTGACCCGGCGGCAGAGGCTCTTCAGGAAGACAATCAAATGCAGCCGCATAAAGGTGCCCTGAATCTAACGCGTCACATGCGGCGTCGTAATCAAGTAACGGACCCCTGGCACAATTCACCAAAATCGAGTCTTTCGGCATTAGATCAATAAGTCCCCGATTAATCATGTGATAATTATCTGGCGTACTTCGAGCATGAATAGTGACCATATTTGAACGCCTAAATAGTTCTTCCAAACTCCCAACTATCTCAGCGCCCTCAGGCAGCCCCGAAAGATTAACCCACGGATCAAAAATGACTAGCTTGGCACCCATTGCCGCCAGTATGTGACCCACACGCGAACCGACCGCACCATAGCCAATAATGCCAACCGTGGAACCCTTGATTTCAGGGCCAACCAGGTCATAACGGTAATAGTCAGAACGCCACTTCCCATTCCGGATTTCACTGTCACGCTCCGGAATCTGACGTGCCGCAGCCAGCAACATAGCAACAGTATGCTCTGCCGTGGCAGTTGCGTTTCGCCCAGGCGTGTAAGAAACAACCACACCATGCTTGGTCGCAGACTCAACATCCACATTCACGGGGCCGCCGCGACACACCGTGACCATGTCTAAAGCAGGACAAGCTTCAAAAACCTTATCCGTGAATGGCCAGGTATGGGTGAAACAGACTTGAACGCCAGCAAGGGCATCAATCAAAGTGTCTTCATCACCCAGTGCCTCATGAACCTCACCAACATCACCAAAAGGTGTGGTTGGCCAATCTGAAACAATAGTCGAAAGCTCAAAAGAATCTAACTCTCTTCTAAGGGCATCCGTAAGGACTTTCTCAGTCAAGAATCCATCAGCCGCAAGAAGTATTTTACTCATCTCTTGCCTCAGCCTCTCGCCTCAAAGTTCTCATTTCTGGCCACACAGGTTGAATGGCCTTTCGTGCATTTACATATACGGCATGAGTCCTGCGATAAATGTCGAAATTCTCAGGCTTAGGTTTGAACTCTTGCACCCCAACTTCCAACATTCCAGCGGCTTC
Source organism: Scrofimicrobium sp. (assembly GCA_036745855.1). Lineage (GTDB taxonomy): Bacteria > Actinomycetota > Actinomycetes > Actinomycetales > Actinomycetaceae > Scrofimicrobium. The sequence goes on from DAIOFF010000073.1 coordinate 7,293, forward strand.
TTTAACATCACTTGCCACCCCAGCAGAAACTAAAGCCAGCACAGCAGCGCCACGCGCCCCGGCCTCGGGAGCATCCTGCCTAAGAACCGTCTGACCAGTAGCATCAGCCAAAATTTCACACAACAAATCCGACCTGAAGCCTCCACCAGACACAATCAAAGTCTGCTCCATGTGAAGTGCATCGATACATTCCACTAACGACCACGCTACGCCCTCATAAACCGCACGAAGAATGTCAGAATCCGGCGTCGTTAATGACATTCCCATCCACGATGCCGAAGCGGCAGTGTCAAGGAAAGGCGCGCGTTCCCCACCCGGCGAAGCATAAGGCAAGTAAATAACGCCACCTGAACCCGGCTTAGAACTACACGCAAGACTCTCAATATCCTGCCAACTGACACCGCCAAGGCCCAAAACCTTGCGAATCCAATCAAGGTTCGGCGTGCCCGTCATGGGTGCCAAAAACTCCAACACCTGCGTGCCCCGGCCTGTAGCCACAACCATAGAAGCATCTGAACGGCGATCCTCCAACGTGGGCAGCAGGGTGCCAACAAAACCCGTTGTGCCCAGGATCAGCCAACCTTCACCATTTTCGATTGCACCAAGCCCCATACCCGTGACGGCAATGTCGATCATTCCAATACCCACGGGCGTCCCCGCAGGCACACCCGTCTGCGCCGCAGCCTCTCGTGAGACCTTCCCACCCAAAGCATCCGAACGCAAAACAGGTGGAAGCAGTGGCAGCGCATCAGTCTGCCCAAGTTTTTCAAGCAAGGCTTCCGAATAACCTTTAGCAGTTCGAACATCCAAGTAGGTTCGCGAGGCCTCAGTAAAGTCCGTCAGCCGCTCACCAGTGAGCTTGAATCGAAGCCAATCCTTGCAGTAAAGCTGTGTGGCAGCGCGCGCAATAGTGTCAGGTTCGCGGTCTCTTAGTTCCTCATAAAGTACGGGAAACAGCCCTCCGAAAACATTCGTGCCAGTCACTGCAAGAACGTCATCGGCAAGACCCTCTGACGTCCACCGGTCAACGCGCTTTGAAGCCCGTCCATCCAGCCAAATGGCGGCATTACGAACTGGCTTTCCGGCCTCGTCAACCAACCACACGCCGTCGCCCTGGCCAGTAAGTCCAACGGCAAGGATTTCATCATCAGGCAGCGCTCCAGTAACGCCCCGAAGGCACCTTGCGACTCCATCCCATATTGCGTTCATGTCCTGTTCGGCTTCTCCGTTAGTTCCATAAATGACTGGAACTTGTTCATGCCGGACTTCTAAGACCTTGCCATCGATCGAGAACGCGACAGCCTTCACAGCTGTTGTTCCGCCATCGACACCGATGACGATTTTCCTTTGACCCATGTTTGGTGTCCTTTTCTATTCTTGTATTGCCGCAAGCTCATGCATGTATTCGCTGGTTGCGGGGTATAGTCCGCGGTATATCGCGTAAAGCTGGTCGTATCGCTCACGAGTTTCCGGGTTGGGTTTCACAGTCCTTACGGAGCGGTTCCAAACGGTGTCAACTGAGCACTTCCCTGCAGCCATGGCGGCCAACAGACAATCTCCGTATGCAGCGCCAATGGTTGTTTCAGGAATATCTTGCTCAATATCAATCGCATCCGACATGATCTGTGGCCAAAGTCCGCCTGTTGTGCCACCACCAACTGCAACGTATGTGTCTAGTTGTCCGCCAGCATTTTTGACTGCCTCAAATAGGTGGCGTGAACCGTAGCCTGTGGCTTCGAGCATTGATCGATAAAGGTCGCCTCGGGTATGCGACAGTGACAAACCACAAACTAGGCCTCTTGCGGCTGGATCTGCGATTGGTGACCTTTCGCCAGAGAAATAGGGCAATGTGACTAGGCCATTTGAGCCGACAGGCGACTTTTCGGCCTCGGCAGATAACTGGTCATAATCGGCACCCGTCAAATCGCTGACCCAAGTCGTCAACGACCCCGTGGTAGACATCCCGCCTGACAAGTTATACGTGCCTTCAAACAGGCCTGAACAGGACCAAAGATTCGGGCCGATTAGAGGGGCCTCTGAAATGGCAACTCCAACCATTGTTGAGCCATACATGATCATCACCTGGCCGGGTTTGCAAACGCCGACTGAGAAGGCCTCGACAAACGCATCGACTGAACCAACGGCTACTGGAGTCCCTGGGGCAAGTCCTGTAACCCGGGAAGCATTCTCTGTAATGTATCCCGCAATTTCGTTTGACCAGCGAAGTTCTGGCATCGGAAGGCCCGGAGCGATGTCATCAACCCACTCACCTACCCAATCCCTGGTGAAGGGCGAGTAAAGGGGGTCGCACATTGATGCAGCCAAATGATCCAAGACATAGGCACCGGTTAAATGGAATATGCAATACGTGTGTGCCATAAAGAAGCGTTTTGTCTTCTTCCACAGGTCTGGTTGATGTTTCCGATACCACTCGATTTTTGGACCCACAGATTGGGTAGTTAGGTCATTGCCGCAGACTTTTAGGATTTTGTCATATCCGAGGCGGTCTGTGATCTCCGCGATCTCATCAGCAGACCTGGTATCAACGCCGTAGAGAATGGCGGATCTGAGTGGGGCACCCTTTTCATCGGTCGGAAGAAAATCCGGACCTATTCCAGAAATGCACAGGCCAGCGACCTTTCCCTTAGCTCGGGCGACAAGTTCAGTGCAGACTTCGACGAAGTCTGACCACCAGATTTCGTCAGCGTCATGTTCTGCGTATCCGGGGCGCGGAAATGACGTTTCGTGCTTGCGGACCGCCGTCGCAATGGTGGTGCCGGAGTCATCTGCGAGGACTCCTTTTGTTGAGCCCGTACCGATGTCAATGCCGATAAATAGGTCACTCATGCTGTCTCCTTTGTGCTTCGTTGCGCGTGAAAAAGTTTACAATCAAAATGAAAAAAATGTCAACGAAATTTGGGAAAAATTACCTGAGAAATCCCTGTGAGCAGTAGTCACGCGAAAGAGAGAAATGAAAAAACATTAGAAAGAGAGTAAAATGGTGCAACAAATGATGAAAATACTGATTTGAATGAGAAGAAATTTTGCTCTTGAAGCCTTGGTTGTAGTTTTCGTGTCTTCGGCATTTGAATCAATGCAGGTCAACCCATGTACGACTAAGTGCACAAGGGGGGAGTTGAGCCACCCTCCCTATTTGACCTCGCAAAACGAGCGCCCTGACCAGGGTAAACGTGCAATCCAGAAAATGAAGCCAGTAGCGTTATATTGCAGCGTTTTGAAGTCTTTTTGTAGTCGCGACTACAAAACATGTGTTCGAGATTCGGAGAGTGCCCTACTGCAAGAGTTGCACGTCATGATACAGAGTGACTTCTGTCCGCAGTCGAACCACGTGGGCTAGTAGTATGTGGGAGTGGCCAATAGGTATGGGAAGCAAAAGCAAAGACAGCAGCGGCGCGATGTAGCACTGTCTAGCGAACTCGACGAAGCTCACTATGAGCCAAGACGTCCCGAGAGTAGTGAACAAGTTTTTCGCTTTCCCGCCCCTGGTGACCCAGACCTTGAAGTAAAAATGCACAAGTGGACAGAGGATGGAAAGCTGACGGATTTCCTCTTGCAGGTTCACGACACTCGAAATGACACACTTCTAACTAGTGTAGACTGCAAGCATGGGACTATTCATCGACACAATGAAGCGTACTCTGGTAGGCCCCGCAAAGAGCTATTCCCGCTATTTAAGCAAGAACAATTAGGAGAGTTCATCGATCTAGCAGTTGATGAAGTTGTAAAGTTCGCTAAAGATGTTAAGACGCAGAGGAGGAGAAAATGAGTAAGCTGGACGATTTTTGGGGGCAAGTGATGAAGTTCGTTGCCCTGACTGATGTCCTTCAAGATTCTCCCACCGATAATAACGGTGAGTTCCCGGTGGTTGTTGCCCTAGGTGAGGAACTGCTTGTCACCTTGCAACAGAGGCTCAACGCCGTTGGGGGCAACGCAACTATTTTTGTGCGCGACGAAAAAGACGGGAAGCCGGTTGTTCATGTCGCGTCGGCTATTGATTCTGATTGCGCACTGCGGTCGCAAAATGCAGACCAGTTGACGGTTCCCTTTGACGGAGAAGGCACTGTTTCGATGTTCTTCGATCATCTTTCTAACCAGTCAGAAGGTGTCTGCTTGATTGTTGCAGGTAAA
>DAIOFF010000074.1:0-11431 GCA_036745855.1 Scrofimicrobium sp.
CGGGTCTCTGGGTCAAACTCACGTGGATTCAGCGCTAACTCTTGGCGAACCTTGAAACCAGAATCAGCTGGCTGCTCAATCCGCACCTCTTTCACATTCACTTCAGAAGCAATCAAATCACTAAATGCGCTGAGCTTATCCGCAGACTCAGAGACAACAACCATCAAACCCAAAGGTTGACGAACCCGGATTTTCGCTGACTTCCTTAGGGCATGCGCCGCTGAGACCACAGAACGAACCTCATCCATGGCCTCGACCAAATCAGAATCCTCCCAGTCACTTGGAATCACAGGAAAATCAGCCAAATGAACAGACTCACCATCAGTAAGCCCCCGCCAAACCTCTTCAGTTGTCAGCGGCAACAAAGGCGCAGCGGCCTCAGCCAAAGTAACCAACGCCGTATATAGAGCATCAAACGCATCCTGATCTTCTTCCCAGAACGCATCACGGCGGGTTCGCACATACCAATTAGTCAAGACATCAAGATGATCGCGGAAAACCGCCGTGGCCGCAGGAATATCGTACTCATCAAGTGCGCTTCGCATAGCTTCAACAACCTCTTTTGTGCGTGCCAAAAGATAGCGTTCCATCTCAGAAAGCCCCGCAGCACTAACAAGTCGCTTAGGCTGCAAACCCGCACCATTATTTGACGCATTCGCATAAAGAGTAAGGAAATAATAGGTATTCCAAAACGGCAAAATCACCTGACGCACTGCATCGCGGATTCCATCAGAAGTAACCGCCAAGTTCCCACCACGAACAACAGGGCTACTCATCAAAAACCACCGCATGGCATCAGAACCAAAAGTGTCAAAAACACCATTCACATCAGGATAATTCCGAAGCGATTTCGACATTTTTCGGCCGTCATCCCCAAGCACAATCCCATGTGAAACCACATTTGTAAACGCCGGACGGTCAAACAAAGCAGTAGCAAGCACATGCAACGTATAGAACCAACCGCGCGTTTGGCCAATGTACTCAACAATGAAATCACCCGGATAATGGTCCTCAAACCACTGCGCATTTTCAAAGGGATAATGCACCTGAGCAAACGGCATAGAACCAGATTCAAACCAGCAATCCATCACTTCAGGCACCCGAACCATCATCGACTTCCCAGTAGGATCATCTGGATTCGGCCGGGTAAGCGCATCAATTCCTGGGCGATGCAAGTCATTGACCTCAACGCCAAAATCGGCGCTCAACTGCTCAAATGATCCATAAACGTCAATGCGCGGATACGCCGGGTCCGTTGACTTCCAAACGGGAATCGGGCAACCCCAGAACCGATTTCTGGAAATAGACCAATCACGCGCCCCCTCAAGCCACTTACCAAACTGCCCATCCTTGATATGGTCAGGAACCCAGTTGATCTGCTGATTCAGCTCTACCATCCGATCACGGAACTTCGTGACCTCCACAAACCAAGACCCCACAGCCATGTAAATCAGCGGCTGCCTGCAGCGCCAACAGTGTGGGTAAGGGTGCAAGTAGGAAGCCTGCTTCAGCAATACCGCGCGCCGATCGCTGGGTACCTGAGCTAACGGCCCGCTCCCCTCGCGAAGATCTGAAATGATCAGCCGGTTCGCCTCAAAAACTTGCACGCCTTCATAGTGCGGAACTTGCGAAGTAAACTTGGCTCCCTCATCAACTGGAATCACTGGCTTGATGTGAGCTTCATGGCAGACAAGCATGTCATCCTCACCAAACGCTGGTGCCAAATGGACAAGACCCGTTCCATCTTCAGTAGTGACGTAGTCACCCATCAGAATCTGGAAGCCGTTCTCATGTCCCTCAAAGTAAGGGAACATAGGCTGATACTTACGCCCCGCCAGCTCACGCCCCTTAAACCGACTAACTGTTTCAGGTTCTTCACCAAGTTCGCCCGCGTAAGCCTCCAAACGCGCCTCACCAAGGATCACTTGCTGGCCAGCAAGTGGACCTTCACTTGGCAATACTTTCACGTAATCAATATCTGGTCCCGCGGCAATCGCAAGGTTTGATGGAAGAGTCCACGGCGTCGTGGTCCAAACAAGCACGACTTCGCCAGTGGGCTTCCCGGCCTCGTCAAGAAGATGCACCCCCACCGTCACCGTTTGATCGGTGCGATCTTGGTAGACATCGTCATCCATTTTCAGTTCATGATTTGAAAGGGGGGTTTGGTCATGCCAACAATATGGAAGCACCCTATGCCCCTCATACACATACCCCTTGTCATAGAGGGATTTGAACGCCCAAACGACGCTTTCCATGTACGTTGGATCTAAAGTCTTGTAATCGTTGTCGAAGTCAACCCAACGTGCTTGACGGGTGACGTATTCTTCCCATTCTTTCGTGTATTTGAGTACGGAGCGGCGGCACGCATCATTGAACGGTCCGATTCCGATACCGTCTGGGCCTTCGATCTCAGATTTATCATCAATGCCGAGCTCGGCCTCAGCTTCAAGTTCTGCAGGCAGCCCATGGGTATCCCAGCCAAACCTACGTTCAACGTGGCGGCCAAGCATCGTCTGATATCTGCCAACCACGTCTTTCACGTATCCCGTAAGCAGGTGCCCATAGTGGGGCAGACCGTTCGCGAATGGGGGGCCATCGTAGAACACGAACTCGTTGCTTCCGGCCTCACCAGCAGGGCGATCTTCGACTGAGGCTTTGAATGTACCCCGGTTTTTCCAATACGCCAGAATCTCTTCCTCAAGCTCCGGGAAGTTCGGTTTGGGATTTACTTGTTCTTCAGCGCGATGCTTGGGAAAGCGTTTCATTGTCGTCCTCTCTGCTTGGCCTTGCAGGGACGACTTTCGCCGCGGTACCACCCTGGTTGCCCGTGCCTCGCAAAGACAGGGCCACTCATTTTTGGCTATGACGGGCTTACCCGGCTGGGTCTAGTAAGAAAATCCGTTCTTCCAGCTGCTCCCTGGTGATACCCATTTTCTCTTTACGAGGCCATGGCCAGTTCAACGCTGGCTCATTCTATCCCACAGACTTTGTTTCTTGCGAGGCCTGTTCGCCCTCAGCAAGTTTGAGTCCAATCACAGACAGAATGATCCCTGCAAGGAAAATGCCTTTGAGCAGGCTCATTGGCTCTACGCCGGTCAAGACCGCGTAAGTCACTGTTAGCGCTGCACCAATCCCTGTCCATACGGCATATGCGGTACCAATGGGAATTGTTTTTACGGCGCGGGCCAGCCCAACCATCGAAAATATTGTTGCAACAAAAAAGACAATAACTGCCGGAATGTTTGTGAAACCTTCCGAAAGGCCAAGAGCAGTTGCCCAAATCGCCTCGCAAAAAGCTGAAGCTATCAAGATTATCCACGCCATTTTCAGCTCACCAACTTTAGGCCAATAACGCAACCAACCAGCAGTACAAGTAAAGCTAGTTTTATTACTGTCGGTTTTTCTACGCCTTGAATAATCGATATTGCAACAGTCAAGCTTGCGCCAACACCAACCCAAACTGCGTAGGCCGTGCCGGTCGGCAAAGTTTGCATCGCCCACCCAAGCCCGGCAACTGAGAGGCTCATTGAGACCAGGAAAATGATGCTGGGCCAGAGCTTCTTGAATCCATTGGACTTTGATAGAGCTGTCGCCCAGGCGGCTTCAAGAGTCCCAGACAGTATTAGTACCGTCCACGCCATGACTTCCCTCCTATGAGTCAGTCTTGTCCGTGGCGGGTACTGCTCCCTCGTCCGCGAGTTCCCTTCGAACTCCGCACACTACCCTATCAACATCAAAGCCTGCGTCAACATATGAAAGAGTCTGGCCGATCTTGTCGATACCGAATCGTTTACCTTGTTTCCACAAGTTTTTTTCGGCAGGTTTTGCACAGATCTTTTGGATCGCATATGACTTGTCGCAGCTGTCAAATACACTAATAGAAACCCCAGATTGGAGCCCAAGATGAGCCTTAGAGCATTAGTTACTGGCAGTATTGCAGAGCCTGTCGTGCGGTGGACACCTAAACATCAACAAGTACTTGAAGTGCGCATACACGCCACTGCCTCGCAACGAAACAAAGAGACCGGAGACTGGTCTGATATTGGAGCACCCCTTTGGGTAAGTGCATCCTTTTGGGACCGCGATGCTGCGCGTCTGGCTCCTCTTCTTGCACAAGGCGATCGGGTGAGCGTCGAAGGCACTTTAGTCCTGGAATCTTTTCAGCGCCGCGATGGTGGCTCAGGAATCAGCTACACAATCAGAAACCCGCGGTTCCTGGGCTACACCCCTAAACGCACTGAACAATCCGATGCAAATAACATGGCCCCTGGTGTAGAGAGTCCGTTCTAGGCACTTGGCTACATGTGAGAACCGCATTTACCGGACTGTTATTCGTCTAAGCGCTGCGTAACTGCCAAAAGCCATGAGCACGCAAAGCGCAGCCAGCAAGGCAAGTACAGTCATCGGACCAACACCAACAAACCACTGCAGCACCTGCATCCAAGCGCCGACTTTAGAAATAATGAAAATCGCTGCCACCGCTAACAATCCAAGGACTATCAGCCCGGCCGTTAACCACAAGGTCCCCCACCGCTTATAAACAGCGCCAATAGTAAAACCCACAGTAAATAAAGAAATCACCAGCATTGTAAGGAACAAGAGCGCCACGATACTTCCATCATCCCAAATCCATGGAATATCGAAAAACATGAGGTTCAAACCCCAACCGCTAGTTGCGCGTTCCGCTATCGCGCAAACAAAATAGACCACTGCCAAGCAAACACTAGTTAACAATCCAGTCAAAAGACTACCAAGAATGAACTCTCTTCTAGTGATACCAAGCGCCAATGAAAACGGAAGATATGCATTCATTAGCTGAATACCAAACACCAGAAAATACCACAACGGCGCCTGACCGCCTCCACTGCCAGTCATTTCTCCAGTAAGACTCAGGGCAACAAGGATATTAACCAGAAACGTACCCGCCAAAATCATCAGCGGCACCCAGAACAATGAATGAGTATTTATTATCTGCATTTTTGCAACATTTAATATACGATTCATGCGTTTACTCCAATCTCGTCAATACTCTTTGACAGGCCCATCATGATGTCTTGCAACGATGCTTGTCCCACATCCAAACGCTGGCTTCGAGCCCGATCAAAATCGGCCTCGCCAAAATCACGAAACACTGTTACGCGAGAGACTCCCCCTAAAGTCTCTTGTTTTATGACCTGAGCATTTTCGATAAAAGCCATGACCAGAGCCGTTGGTCCAGTTACCTCGAAAGCAAAATCCCGTATCTCATCTGCGCTTTTATCAAGGACCAACTTGCCATGGTCTAACAGCAGTACGCGATCAATCAGGTTAGCAATCTCATCAATAAGATGAGATGACAAAATGACCAGACGCGGATGCTCTTCATAATCCCTTGCCAGGGCGTCGTAAAATACCCGCCGCGATTGAGCGTCCAAACCCAAATACGGTTCATCGAAAAAAGTAATCGGGGCGCGTGACGACAAACCAAGAGTTGCAGCAACCGCCGAAAGCTGTCCCCGTGAAAGCTTATTTACTTGACTCTTTTGGGGAACGTCGAAATACCCTAATAACTGCTCGCATAAATCTTCGTTCCAAGCAGGATAAAACCATGGCGCGGATTTCATGACAGTTTGCACTGTGGCCTCACCCGGATATTTTTGGTTCTCCCGAATGAAGCAAAGTTTGCTCATGACAGACACATTTTCATAAGGGACAGCGCCTAGAACTTCTACTTGCCCGGTCGTCGGATATTCTTGCGAGGTCAAAATAGACATCAGCGTTGTCTTACCTGCGCCATTTCGGCCAAGCAGCCCGCATATCCCATTTTCTTCAAAAGAAAACGTGACATTATCTAAGGCTTTTATGCTTCCATATGTCTTTGTGAGCGCCGTTACCTCAATGAGTTTCATACGTTTACTCCGATTCGAAAGGATGCGTCGACTTCACCCAGTTCATCCTTCACCATTTCCAGTACCTGTTTGTCAGAAAGTTCCAAGGCGCGCGCTTCTTCCACAAGCGGCTTCACATACGTTTTCGAGAACGTGACCCTGCGCTCCTCAAGTAAGGTCCCGCGCGCTCCCTTCGCCACGAACATTCCGACGCCGCGCTGTTTGTAGAGAATGCTGCGCTGAGCCAACAGATTGATTCCCTTTGCCGCTGTTGCCGGATTGATTCTGTAAAACGCTGCTAGCTCATTTGTTGAGGGTGCCTGAGCGCCTTCAACAAGTGCACCACTAATGATCTGCTCTTCAATGAAGTTCGCCACTTGAACGAACAATGGTTCTGACTGCTCCACAACCACTCCTCTATTGGTTACCTACTCAACTAGCTAACCACCTAACCGAAGAAGCGTCAACTTGACCCACATCCTCCGATTGGGCTCACGTATCCAGATTGCAGCGCACAGCTACCTGGAACCAAAGCATTGCGCAAACCTAAACCAAAGAGCATCCCTACGAAGACAAGAACTTCACCCCGTCAGTACACTTACCCCATTTATAAACTGACATCCCTTAGCGCAACGTAAGACTCTGAAGCACCAACTTTCGTCACTGTAAGCGATGCTGCATGCGAAGCCGTCTTGGCTGCCTCCAACAAACCTCTTCCCGCACAAAGCGCACCCGCAAGCACCCCCACAAAGGCGTCACCTGCCCCAGTTGAATCAACTGTATCCATAGGGGTTGCCGCTATTCGTTCAAGTTCAACAGCCCCACCGCCTTTTGACACAGCAACAACAGAACCCATCGCGCCCAAAGTCACAATCACAGACCGCGATAGGTTCAAAAGCTTCACCGCAGTCGCCTCGGCAGATTCCCAAGTCTCCGGTGCCTCTTCACCGCTCAACAAACCCGCCTCATACTCGTTTACCACCAGCGGATCTGCATACTCAAGCAGTTTCGGTACGTCCACTGCAACCGGTGCCAAGTTGAGGACGACCTGACCGCCAAGGGCACGCGTCAACTTTGCCGCCTGCAATGAAGATTCCAATGGAATCTCACCCTGCAAGACAGTCACCGGTTCACTGACCAGTCCCCCAAAAGCTTCAAAAGCCTCATCAACATAATCCGGCGTGACACACGCATTGGCACCTTGGATGACGATGATGCTGTTCATGCCAGAATCTTCAACTGAAATATGTGCGGTTCCAGTTGGAACACCTTGGGCCTCAATGAGACCTGCAGTATCAACCCCATACTCATGCAAACGCGCGATAAGCCTTGCGCCCGCATCATCGGCGCCGACGCCGCCAACAAAACGCACATTCGGGAACACGGCCCCAGCAGCACACGCCTGGTTCAGCCCTTTCCCACCAGGAAGGTAGCTGACACTAGTTCCCAGCAAAGTCTCACCCGGACCTGGGATCCTGGACACGTGAGCGACAATATCTTGATTTGCTGAGCCAACAACTATAAGGGGACGCATTCTTTACCTTCCATGAAGCAAAATCATCACGCACGAAGAAAACACCGACGACTCTTCCTGCACTGCCTATGTTTATCCAACCAGAAGTTACCTTAGAGTGTCACGCGTAGGCGACGGACGAGGCCAGTCAGCCAGTTTTTGGGTCGCCTCAAAAAGGCCGAGCCCCTAAAGGCCAGCGGATTTCGACCCTATGAATCCTCCGTTTACAACCCGGCAAATGCCACAAACAGATAAACCGTGGATTCAAGCCGACTTGGCCACAAAGTTGATGTCATATTTTTCGCCGTCTTTCATAAGGACTCCCGCTTCAAGGCGCACCCTCAGCAAACAAGTGTTCGGATCATCCTCATTGGTATGCCCATTGTCATACCAACTAGAAAAAGCCTTGCGCAGCTTGGTCATAATCTCAACGTGTTCTTCTGCAAGAACATGCCCCAGGTTTTCTCCAACCCCCTGCGCAGTAAACCAGTCACCGCACACAGCGACACGATCATTCTTTTCAATCTGACGAATCTTATTCGAAAGCGCATAAGTCACAACATAAAATGCACCATTTTCGAAGTATCCGTTCACTTCACGAACATAAGGCTGCGTGCCATCAGCTGTCGCAATAGAAATGAGGCAGTCTTTTCCAAACCTCTCAGTCAGAATCTGGATTGCATCGTCATACCTGCTCATTGAGAATCTCCTTTGTTTCGCCACGCATGCAGTTCATTCACCTGTAGCGTACCGGTAAAGAATCCTTTGAGCGGAATTACAAACCCATGTCTAGGCACTTAGCCTTGACTTTGTGATTCGACGCTGGAAAAACTTCACAATCTCAACAAGGGGAAGAATCGCTGCCGCGAAACCAAATGCTACAAAGAAATCTGCCACAGATAATGCCGTCAGCTGGAAGACAGTGTTTAGTCCCGGAATATAAATCACCGCGAACGTGAGCATTGCAGCCAGCAATGCAGCACCCCAAAGGTACTTGTTTTGCCCTTTGATACTAAACAAAGATTCATTACGGCTGCGCATATTAAAGGAATGGAAAACTTCACACATCGAAAGAGTTAGGAAAGCCATGGTCATCCCCGTGACATGACTTTGGCTAGCACCAATGAAGAATGAAAGCAGCGTCAATACAGCAACAGTGACACCCTGATAGATGACGCCAATGCCAAGGCCAGAAGCAAAAATACTCTCTTTTGCAGGGCGCGGCGGCTTTTTCATCGAATCCGGCTCCGCTTTTTCCATTCCGAGCGCCATGGCAGGGAAAGTATCTGTAATCAGATTGATCCAAAGAATATGAATAGGCGCAAACAAACGCCAGCCTGCCAAGGTCGCAATAAGGATCGCAATGACCTCTGCAAGATTAGACGCCAATAAGAACTGAACGGCTTTACGAATGTTTTCATAAATTCGCCGCCCTTCTTCCACCGCATAAACAATGGTGGCAAAATTGTCATCAGACAAAACCATGTCAGCCACATTCTTAGTGACATCTGTTCCAGTGATGCCCATTCCAACACCAATGTCGGCACTCTTAATAGCAGGGGCATCATTCACACCATCGCCAGTCATGGCCGTGACCTTGCCTTTTTCCTTCCAGGCCTTGACGATCCGCACTTTGTCTTCAGGTTGCACCCTGGCATAAACAACAATGTCAGCAATGCGGTTCTTGAACTCCTCATCACTCATCTGGGACAGTTGCGCGCCAGTAATCGCTTGGTCGGGCCTATGAAGAATCCCCAGTTCCTTTGCGATCGCTACAGCCGTATCCCGGTGGTCTCCCGTAATCATCACGGCCCGCACACCTGCAGATTTACAACTGCCAATAGCAGCCTTCACCTCATCCCTTACCGGATCAATCATCCCAGCAAGTCCAACGAACGTCATTTGTTGTTCTACGGCTTTGTCCGATAAATCTTCTGGCAAGCGTGGATAATCCCGGTAAGCACCGCCTAAAACCCGCAATGCTTTATCAGCCATCTGCTTGTTCGCATCAAGTATTTGCTGGCGCAGTACATTAGTCATCTCCACGACTTTGCCATCAATAAGTGCCCAGTCGCAGTGCGCTAAAACCTCATCAGGCGCACCCTTAGTGAACTGGCGAACGCCATCTGATACCTGATGAAGTGTGCTCATCATTTTCCGTTCAGAATCAAACGGAACTTCAGCTATACGAGGATACTGATCAGATAATTCTTTCTTACCCAACGATTCGGCCCAAACCACCAATGCTGTCTCTGTCGGATCACCAACCAGGTCACCATCAGCGTCATAGCCTGAGTCATTACATAAAGCCATCGCGGTAGAAAGCAAATCCTCATCACCAAAATGCTCTACTACTGTCATCTTATTTTGGGTCAAAGTGCCAGTTTTATCACTACAAATAACCTCAGTGGACCCCAATGTTTCTACCGCTGTCATCTTGCGAATAATCGCATTCCTTGATGACATTCGCGTAACACCAATAGACAGCAAAACCGTAACTACGACAACCAGTCCCTCAGGAATAGCTGCCACAGCTAAAGAGACCGCTGTAAGGAAAGCCTCAAACACATGACCGCCACTAAATCCGCCGCTTTGCAGGACAGTCAAAAAGAAGATGAAAACACAAATACCCAAAACCGCAATGCTAAGAACCTTAGAAAGACCTGCAAGCTTTTGTTGAAGAGGCGTTTTTCCATCTTCACTATCAGCCAGTTTGCCCGCGATCTTTCCCATTTCGGTACTCATGCCAGTACTGACAACAACGCCCTCGCCTCGGCCATACGCAACATTAGTTCCCATATAAGCCATATTTCGACGGTCGCCTAACGGAACATCTTTGCCATCCCTTGGTGCCAAAGCATTCGCCGTTTTCTCAACCGGAACGCTTTCACCAGTTAACGCCGACTCCTCAATCTTTAGCGTCGCAACATCCAACAGTCGCAAGTCCGCTGGGACAAAATCCCCAGCCTCCAACAAAACCACGTCCCCTGGAACAATCTGGCTTGTATCCACCACGTCAATAACGCCATCGCGGCGCACCTTCGCGTGTGGGGCGTTCATCTGTTGCAGAGCATCAATTGCTTGTTCGGCCTTGTATTCTTGAGCAATCCCCAAAACAGCATTCAGGATAACAACCAGCAAAATAATGATCATATCTGCGGTCTCACCAAATGCCCCCGAAATGATTGCTGCCCCAATCAAAACAATAATCATCGGGTCTTTTATTTGTTCCCAAATACGGTGGCCAAATGATTTCTTTTTACCTTTGTCAAGGACATTTGGGCCATTCACTTCAAGTTGCTGCGTCGCCTGAGCCAAAGTCAGGCCAGCAGGGCTGCTATTTAGTTCTTGAGCTACCTTTTTTGCATCCAGCTCATACAGGTTCACTGCGGCTCGCTTTCTTCTACAGTGAGTCTGGCAGTCAGCAAAAAACCTTTTGCCTAGGAACGCCAAGCGGCAAATATGCCAGCCAATGATGTTGACGAACCGCGTCTGCCAAATGCAAACGCTGCTACTCCCCCACAATCTGTGGAATTCATTTAGTTGGACCAACCCTCACGAACTTACACCCATAGACAAGCCAGCGCCAACACGAAATACTGGCGGGATCAGGGAAACCGGTTATATTGTATGCTCTCATTCGGGAGTTTTGGTTGGCATGACACGGAAAGCCGGGACGCTTAAGGCTTTGGTCGTTTTCGCTTAATAAAGTCCTCTAAGTTCAAGGGTTTCCAAGTTCGGGTGGTATGCATAAGTTTTGTTGTTTCTTGGGAATGGGAAGACCGACGTCAAAGAGAAAATACCTGGTTTGTTCACAGAACGGAGCGCAGACAAGGCCTAAGGCTGGGGCAGCTAGTGATGCATCTTCTGGCTTGACTATTTTTACATGTATGGTTTTATTGCATTTTCGTAATATTGATTTCCTATTTTGGCTGCTCACAATGTGGTTCACGAATGGGGTGACTGATTGATTATTGGTATTTTCGGTGGTGTCATAAAGGCAATGGGGGCATTAGGAGCACCATGGAACCGTTTGAGTATAGTAAGAGTG
>DAIOFF010000075.1:0-11425 GCA_036745855.1 Scrofimicrobium sp.
ACAAACGGGAATAACTGTCACGCTCCAACAAATCCCGAATCCGCAGTTCTACGATAAGCTCATAACGGCAACCAGCGGAGGCCAAGGGCCAGATGCAACACACCTTTTCACTCCTTGGCTCGGCCAGTTACTGGAGAACAACATTCTTGCCAAGATAGACGACCAGATTGAAGGCTGGGAAGGCAAAGACGATGTTATTCCAAGCATGTGGAACTATGTTGAGTCGCCTGATGGGTCAGGTACCTATGCTCTTCCGAATAAACAACTTATGTTCGTGCTTTACTATCGCAAGGATCTTTTCGATGCAGCTGGGGTAGACGTTCCTGCCACACAAGATGAGTTCCTTGAGGTGGCACCGAAACTTTATGATCCCGACAACGGCCATTACGCATTCGACATTCGCGGTGGAGACAACGGACAGGATCAGTGGGCCGCGTTCTTGGTTGCAGGTGGTGCCAGGTTTGTTAATGAGTCTGGGCAGGTCGATTTTGATAGCCCGGAATCTAAAGCCGCAAACCAAAAGTATGTTGACATGTTCCAATGGGCTCCGCCAGGTTCCATCGGAAATGGTATTGGACAGGTAAAAGATAATTTGAACTCTGGCACGGCTGCCATGGTTATCGGCCACATTGGGCATTCCACTGAATATGTGACAAAGTCTGGTGAAGATGCCATCGGAGTTGCGCCAATCCCATCCACAACGCCTGAGGATGAGACCACGTATCTGGGTTCAATGAACATGAATGCAGTGCTTGAAAGCAGTGATAAGAAAGACGCCGCATTCAAGTGGATATCGTTCTTGACTGAGCAAAAGGCACAAAAGGCTATTACCGATTCCCCAGATGGCTATCTACCAGTTGTTGAATCTGTTGCGTCTGACCCCGACTATGCAGACAATCCTTTCTTCCAAGTAAGCATGGAGGAACAAAAGAGATCGATTTCGTGGCCAGCACTTGCTTCGACCACAGTGGCAACCCAGCAGGTCTGGCGGCCCATCATGCAAAAAGCGTTCCTAGAGGATGCTGATCCTGATGATGTGATTGTTGCCATGGCTGAAGCGCTTGCCGAGGAATAAGGATCCGGTTTTTGGGGGGCAGATAGCGGTGCCTGCCCCCAACTCGGAAGAAAGGAAACAGCGATGACAACGGCACAAGCCATCTCTGAACCAAAAACAGTCACAGCGACAAGAAAAAGGTCGCGGAAATTTCCGTTTGTTCCATGGCTGATGCTTTCGCCAGCAATTATTCTCATTGTAGGTTTTGTCGCGTATCCG
Source organism: Scrofimicrobium sp. (assembly GCA_036745855.1). GTDB lineage: Bacteria > Actinomycetota > Actinomycetes > Actinomycetales > Actinomycetaceae > Scrofimicrobium. Next base: position 1,274 of record DAIOFF010000075.1, read on the forward strand.
GCAGTGAACGCTTTAGTCATGTCGACAACAGACGCGACCATCTTCACTCAAGGTGCGGCGAAGTTTGTTGGACTCGATAACTACAAAGAAGTATTTAGTTCAGAGGACTTTCCGATCGCATTTCGTAATTCTCTGATTTGGACTTTTGGCAATGTTGCTTGCCAGCTTCTATTTGGAATGATCGGAGCACTTCTACTGAACCAACGCATGCGCGGTAGAGCAATTGCCAGGGGCTTAGTTTTGCTTCCATGGGCGACGCCTAGTGTCTTGATCGCTTTGATGTGGCTATGGATTCTTGATCCCAACTTGGGGATTTTTAACGCAATATTATCTTGGGTCACTGGCTCTCAGATAGACGTTGCGTGGCTTGCCACACAGGACACGGCATTACCAACGCTAATGTTCATTGATATTTGGCAAGGCGTTCCATTCTTCGCTGTCATGATTTTAGCGGCACTTCAAGGCGTACCTGCTGAACTGCATGAAGCCGCAAAAATCGATGGTGCCAGCACATGGCAAGCATTTTGGCGCGTGACATTTCCGCTAATCCTGCCAACGATATTGATTACTACAATTCTACGGTTGATTTGGACATCCAATTATTTCGATTTGATGTTGGTACTAACCGGAGGCGGTCCAGGAACGTCAACACTGACGATTCCGCTCTCTGCTTACATTACGGCCTATAGAGGATCGGACTTTGGAACGGCGTCCGCCCTGGCCACGGTCCAGGCGGCACTCATGATGGTGCTCATCGTCTTTTATATTCGTCAGGTCAGGAAGAGCGAAATAGCATGACTGCTACAGCAACTATTCAAAAACAAACTGAGGTGCGACGACGTAAGCAGTTGCCCTTTAGTCCTTGGGTCCTTCTTGTTATTGCGTGGATTGCCGGGGTATTGGGACCATATTTCTGGACCTTCATCACTTCAATAACTCCGCAGAATGAACTCGGGAAAGGCCTTTCACTTTGGCCTGATGAAGCGACATTCGATGCATATAGACAACTACTGACCGAAACATCGTTTCTGCGGTTTTTGATGAACAGCTTCGTGGTGGCCGCAGGGACAGTCTTACTTACAACCACGTTCGCGCTACTTGCTGGTACGGCACTATCTCGGTACGAGTTCAGGGGACGACGAATTGTCTTGTTTGGTGTCCTTGTTGTCCAACTATTTCCAGCAGTACTGCTTGTAGTCCCGTTATATTCGGAACTGAGAGCTCTTGGATTACTCGACTCTCTGCTTGGATTGATTCTAGTTCACACAACCTTCGCATTACCGTTTTCCACTTGGCTTATGAAGGGGTTCGTCGATCAAATTCCTAAAGAGCTCGAAGAAGCAGCATATATGGACGGAGCTTCAAGGCTCCAATCCTTTATTCACGTTATCTTGCCTCTTTCTAAATCAGGAATTGCTGCCGCAGGAACATATGCCTTCATTTATTCATGGAATGAGTTTATTTATGCCCTAACATTTACTACAAGCGATGCTGCAAGAACTATTCCGGTCGGTCTTCGACTTTTCATAGGCGAAAATACTATTCGATGGGAATTTCTAACCGCTGGCGGCATCTTGGCAGCCGTTCCCATCATCATTGGATTCATGTTTGCACAAAAGAGTCTTGTTGCAGGGCTTACGGCGGGTGCCGTCAAAGGGTAAGGAAAAATAAATGAAATTTTCTGGTGTCATTCCACCATTATGTACGCCATTTGCAGACAACGGTGAGCTGGATAGAGAATCGTTTAGAAATCTACTTGATTTTCAGATAGATGCAGGTGCAAGCGCGATTTTTATTCTGGGTAGTTCAGGTGAAGCTATTTATCTGGATGATCGGGTTCGCCTGGAAGTGGTAGATGAAGCCCGAAGCCATTTGAAGGGGCGTGTTCCTCTAATCGTTGGGGCGTTGGCACCATCTACGTTGCGTGTTATTCAGCAGATTTCGATTATTGGTGATGACGTTGACGCCTTTGTGATGACAGGTCCATTTTATGCCCAACTATCAGAGGTTGAGACTCGAGAACATTTTACGTCAGTAGCGAAGAAATGTCGTCGTCCAATAATTGCTTACGATATTCCGGGAAATACTGGGAAAAAATTGCCGAATGGTGTTCTTGAATCTCTCTTGAAAACCGGGGTCTTATCTGGCCTAAAAGATAGCTCAGGTGACATAGACACATTTGAGCAGTTGCTTGAATGTGTCGGTTTATCACGTACGGCATCTCTTCTTTCGGGGGCTGATACTTACGCGACTAAAGCACTTAGTCTTGGGGCAGATGGATTAGTTCCAGGGCTTTCAAACATTAGACCAAGGATGTTTACATCTTTAATAAACGCGAATAAAAATGGTGATATTGAAAAGGAAGCGGGAATACAAAAAGCCATCACCATGTTGAATAGAGTATTTCACGTCGGAATGGACTTTGGCTTGGGACGCCATTCATCTGAAATCGGTGCTCTCAAACATATCTTGAAGAGTGAAGGACGCATTGCTCATTCTGCCTCACCAATACCATTACAGCAGTTCCCTGCGGTCGCGGGAGAAAAGGTACTTGAGATAGTTAATGACGCTGACCTATTGTTTACCGCCGCAGAGTCAAAAGCGGCCCTGAAAGGAAAAGAAAATGACTGACGTAATTGAACGGGTAGTTGTCCATTTGGTATCACAACCTGTGGGGGACGGGTTTGCGGATGCGACCCGAACTGTGGATTCCATTGGATTCACTCTGGTGCGGATCATTACACGTGACGGTGTAGAGGGAATCGGGGTGACTTATCACGAAGTCGGGGGTGAAGCGACTAAAGCACTCATAGACACCTCGATTGCTCCAAACCTTATTGGCCGTGATCCCTTCGATAATGAAGTTTTATGGAATGAGTTTTTCTCATATCTACGGGGAGTGGGACGAAAAGGACTTACTTTTGGTGCATTGAGTGCAGTGGACATTGCCCTTTGGGATCTTAAAGGCAAGATTCTTGAAATGCCGCTATATAAGCTATTCGGCGGTGGTAAGACTGCGGTGCCTGTTTATGCAAGCGGTGGCTGGACCTCGTATAGCGACGAAAAAATGTTGGAAGAAGTCTCTGGCATGATCGACCGCGGATTCAACACCGTAAAAATAAAGGTTGGCGTAGAAGGAGGAACGAATCCGAACCGCGACCTAGAGCGCGTAGAAAAGGTACGGGAATTGATTGGTCTGGACGTTCGCCTTTTGCTGGACGCAAACAACTGCTGGGACGCTGCAACTGCCGTACGTTTTGCAAATCGGGTGGCACAATACAATCCGTACTTGTTGGAAGAGCCGGTTTTTGCGGATGATATCCCAGGCCTGGCGCGTTTCAAGCAAGGTACGGATATTCCGCTTGGCACTGGAGAACATGAGTACACCAAATATGGCGTACGCGACTTGTTGATTGCAGGTGCTGCCGACATTGTCCAAGCCGATGTGGCGCGTGCTGGTGGGTTTACTGAGATGTTGAAAATTGGGGCGCTTACAGAAGCTTGGAACGTTGGGTTTGCGCCTCATGCTATGGAAAATATTCATCATCATTTAGTGGCAGCTTCGCCCAATGGTTTGTTCCTCGAACGCCTACTTTTATTTGAAGAGATTACGGCTAGGTTGTTTCCAGAAGCCCCAGTTCCTGTCGACGGTTTCATGCACATAAACGAACAGCCAGGTATGGGACTCACCCCGGACCTAGATTTCGTTGCCGCAAATGACGAGAGTAATACTCCACTGTGATCAGCGACAACGTAGGGTTCTCATCAAAAGACGGAGCCAAAAACGGGAAACGGCTTCGAATAGGCGTTGTAGGAACCGGAACTTGGGCGAGAAGAATTCATATTCCAGTCATTGCAGACCACCCAAATGTTGAACTTTCAGGGGTGTGGGGTCGAAGACCGGAGGCCACCCGTGAACTTGCAAAAATGAGTTGCAGCACGGCATATGAAAACATCGATCAACTCATAGATGAAAGTGATGCTATTGCTTTCGCGCTTCCCCCAAAAATACAACCTATTTGGGCGGCAAAAGCGGCAAAAGCAAAAAGGATCCTAATTCTCGAAAAACCTATTGCAGAAACGGAAGTCGAAGCGAAGTCACTTTTTGAAACGACGCATCAGGCAGGCACCAAAGTAATCGTGTGCTTGCTACGGCTTTTCGATGAAAATCACCGAAGTTGGTTGCATGAACAAGGCCGAAATGGTGCAAAAAAAATGCATGTTTCGTGGCGAAACAGTGGAATGCTGCCGGGTTCTCCATTTGCAACACCGTGGCGACAGAATTCAGGGGCTTTAGTCGACGTGGGGCCACATATCATTTGCCAGGCTGAATATGCCATGGGGGCAGCTATAAGTGGTCACCTCGAAAAACAAGAACATGGAGTATTAATGGCATTACATCATAAAAATGGTGGTGTAACAGAAGCTGAAATCGACCTAAAATACTCTGGTCCAAAAGAGGAAAAATACACCTTTTCGTTGGCAAATAAAACTGTGGAGCGAAGCATTAGCCTGGATTTTCCAAAATGCTACTCGAATCTCATTGATAGCATCGTAGACAACGTAAGCGGCGGATCCCAAGTAGATATTGGACAGGATTTACGCGCTAGCGTGAGGACTGTACAAATCATTGAAAACCTGTGCACCAGTGGATCATGGAAAGAAAAACAATGACGGCAAATATTGAGGCATCCCGCATCCGCTCGCTACTCCCTGGGCAGCGAAGTCGGATTTGGATTATGGAGGCAGAATCGGGAAAAACGCATATTCACTCCGAATATCCCAACCAACTTGTTGAGGCTCCGAACTGGACATCCAATGGACAAGGATTGCTGGTCAATCACGCGGGTGCACTATTTCATGTGGACCTGACCGCAGAAAAACCTTCGCTGACTCCGGTTCAGTTTCGCGGTGAACTTCCGCGGATCAACAACGACCACGTGTTATCCGGTGACAGGCAAGCAATGTACATGACGGCCTTTGATGGGCAGGTTTACCGAGGCGACCTTGGTACGGGGGCTCTTCGGCAGATGACTACAGGGAAACGGTGGCGGTACATGCATGGTGTTCGCTTGAAGGACGACGCGCTTACTTATGTGGTCAAAGACCCTGGACAAGATCATTCACTGCTCGCGTGGAGCTTAGATGGGAAAGAAGACCAGATTATTCAGACCGGATCGGATCATAACGATGGCCCAGAATGGTCTTTAGATGGCAAAACCATATATTTCAACTCTGAATCATTCACCGAGGAAGCTGGGCATAGTCAAATTGCCCGCATAGACCTCAATAACAATCAGATAGAGAGACTAACTATTTCAGCAGGCGTTGACTGGTTTCCTCATCTTTCACCAAATGGTAAACATGCTGTGTTTTTGCGTTTCCCAGCTGGCACCCTCGGGCACCCGCCAAATCTTGACGTTGAGATTCATGTCGTTGATGTGAAAGATTGGAACAAGCCACTGCACGTTTTTCCATTGTTCGGCGGGCAAGGGACCATCAACGTAAACAGCTGGTCTCCAGATGGAAAGTGGTTCGCATTTGTTGACTATCCTGTTGATGGCTTTTCTAATTAAAATGCTGCAAACAAAAAAATGACTGAAAAGTGATCAGTACCGCCATTTTCGGTGTTCGTGTTCGCTGCCTTTGTTCTAGGCTTGGCCTGTGATGCAGAGGGAAATCAAAGGATTAGCAACCAGTAATTCCTGGGATAAGGGTGTTGCCTACGCTAAGGCTGGACGCGTTACTTCCTTTGAGGTAGATCCGATTGTGGATAGAGTGTCTGGGACTTGCCAAGGGTCGCGCGGAATGATTTACGCGGTTCAGGTGAACTGTCACTTTGACGCCCACGGGTTCGTCCAGTCGATCCAAGGAATTTGTGATTGCCCAGTTGGATTTAACTGTAAACATTGCGTTGCGGTTGTTTTAGTTGGCTTCGGGTTGCTAGACAACAATGATTCTGACATAGAGCACGTGATAGGTAGTTTGCCACCAGATTTTGCTCCAGAGGCCGCCCCTACCGTTCCAGATTGGAAACGAAAACTAAGTCAAGTTTTCGACATTGAACCAGGCAATGCTCACATAGAAAAAATGTTGGGATTAGAGTTTGATTTTTCCGCATCTGAAGAAGTAACTCAGAAAGCATCGCGTTTTGGAGTTCGTCCAGCAGGCTCATTTTTTACAGCCAACATTCCAGCCCAGCTTGACGTTCGGATTGTGACTCCGGGAAAAAAGAAAAAGTGGGTGCGAACAGGACTTAGCTGGGCAGCAATTCGAAATGGCACTGCAACTGGATATGACCACAGGGTTATTCGTGAACTTGAGCGTCTATGCCTATTGTTTGAGCGGATTTCGTACAATGCGCCCGGCGCTAATATTCCCATTAGTTTGAAAGGATTAGATGGGGGACCACTTTGGGAGATTCTTCGGGAACTAGTATCAAATGGTGTCCCAATGATAGAAGAAGGCACTGGACGTCCCATTCAGATAGAGCCAAGCCCCGCGAATGCTGACATCGACATTGTGCGGGATGGCAATGGTGCACTAAACATCCTGTCCAAAATTGAACACCCCACATTAGGGCCTGATCAGCGATTTGAGGTTTTTGGAGAACCTGCACATACGGTTGCCTGGAGAGATAAAAACGGTTTGCACTTAGCCCCATTTTCTAAGCGCGTTCCAAGTTCATGGAAAGCACTACTCAAGGAGGCAGCGGGAATACGTATCCCCGCTGAAGATGTAGATGAGTTTCTAGCAGAATCTTTCCCGACAATTGCGCGAACAAACTGGTTGTCGTCTGATGGAAGTTTCGTGCCACCTGCCCCTCCGGCACCACATTTATGCTTAGCTATCACGGATGCTCACGCTGATGACGTTATGCCGCGTATCAAGCTGGGGTGGTCTTGGCGTTATCGTGATGAGCTTGGGGTGGGCTATGGACCGCTACGCCTGGAAGCATTTCCTGGAGAACACGGAAGGGACTTACCTGCAGAAGGGGATGTCCTTGCGTTAGTTATTCCCATTTTGCAAAAATTCCACGGCGCTCTTACAAATGATGGGAAAGTGGCATCCGAATCCGAAATATCTGGATTAGACGCGGTCAACTTTATCACTGACGGAACCACAGAACTTGAAGCATTAGGCATCGAAATTGAATCTGTAGTTTTGCCCGAATATCGCCAAAGCGAGACACTCGAAATAACCTTAGATGTCAACGATGATGTTGGGAGTAAGGACTGGCTTGACCTGACGGTTGCCGTGAACGTGGATGGGCATGAGGTACCGCTTGCAAATCTTATTGAAGCATTAGCGCGCGGTGAGGACGCACTATTTGTTCCAGAAGGCATTTATGTTCGCCTTGATAATCCAGAGCTTGAGTCGCTGAGGAACCTACTTGAAGAAGCTAGAAATCTAACCGACGGGCGAAGCGTAAACATAAAGGTTTCAGAAAATCGGCTTTCGTGGTGGGAAGAAATCCTTAGTCTGGGGATTGTCCAAACCGCCTCGTCAAGATGGTTAGATAAAGTCCGAAAATCGATTAATAGGGAACCGATAGAAGTTCCTATTCCAACGACTTTGCATGCCGAATTGCGTGATTATCAGTTGACTGGTTTCCAATGGTTAGCGAACCTACGCAGAGACGGTCTTGGAGGCATACTTGCTGATGACATGGGGCTTGGGAAGACCGTGCAGACGCTGGCAATGGTCGCAGACGAAAGGGAAGAACACACTTCGGGAAAGCGCCCTTGGCTGGTTGTTGCCCCCACGTCGGTGGTTCCAAACTGGGCTGCTGAGGCAGCACGATTCACGCCAGACCTTCACGCAGTCGTAATAGAAGCAACTGGTGCGCGCAGAAGCAAGACTTTAAGTGAAATATCTGAGTCTGCCGATATTGTGATTACTTCGTTTGCATTATTGCGTTTGGAATCCGAAGAATATGCCAAATTATCGTGGGCAGGATTGATTATTGACGAGGCACAGAATGCAAAAAACCACGCCTCCAAAGTATTCGCAGCATTAATAGAAGTGGGTGCCCCGGTAACTTATGCCGTTACTGGAACGCCAATGGAAAACAACCTCGGGGAACTCTGGTCAATGCTGACTTTGACGGCACCTGGCCTATTAGGATCGCCCAAACAATTCCAGCAAACGTACCGGAAGCCGATTGAATCTGGTGGGAAAACTGGGGCAGACATGATGGCATTGCTCAGACGGCGTATCGCCCCGTTCTTGCTCCGGCGGACGAAAACCGGAGTCGCTATTGACCTGCCTCCTAAGCAAGAACAACTTTTATACGTGAACCTCAGTGCTGCTCACCGTAAGCTTTACGACCAGCACCTTCAAAGGGAACGCCAACGCGTACTTGGGTTACTTGAAGACGCCGATCACAATCAGATAGAGATTTTGGCGGCCTTAACCCGTTTGCGCCAACTTGCGATTGATCCGTCTCTTATCCACGATGCGACCTCCGCAAAATCATCCAAAACAGAAACCCTTTTACCGTTGCTTACAGAGGCGGCGGCAGAGGGGCACCGCGTTTTGGTCTTCAGCCAGTTCACCAGGTATTTGAAGAGGATCGCCTCAGAACTTGAAAAAGGGAAGATTGAATATTCCTACTTGGATGGCACAACCCCCCGCAGGCAAGAAGTCCTTCAAGACTTTGCAAGAGGTAACGCCCCAGTGTTCCTTATGAGTTTGAAAGCCGGTGGGGTTGGAATCAATCTGACTGAAGCCGATTATGCGGTGCTTACAGATCCATGGTGGAATCCTGCAGTTGAAAGTCAAGCAATCGCGCGGACACACCGCATTGGACAAACACGTCCTGTACTGGTCTATCGCATCGTTGCGCGGGACACAATTGAAGAAAAAATGTTGGCACTGCAGCAGTCTAAGAAAGAACTAGCTGATGCACTGCTTGCTGAAGACCAAAGTGACAATGATTCCGGGAAACACCGGCAATCAGGCGGTGCGCGCCTCAGTGCTGAAGACATCCAAATGTTGCTCAGCTAGTTTTCACTAGAACCTTTGTGTGTGGTGATTTGTGGCAAGCGGGTGCAAAGTCAATGCGAGGGACGACGCTTGTCTATGACAAACTTGTCACCTACGCTACAAAAGCTTGTGGAAGGCAAAAAGATGCAAAAACAGTTGATTGACTGGTCTGAAGGTAACTGGAGTACGAAACCGCTAGCTACCGAAGTACATGACGGTAACTTGTTTGTAACTGCTGTGGAAGGCAGCGATGCGTGGCGGCTCACGTCATATGGATTCGTTCATGACACAGAGCATGCACTGGTCAGGGACTTTTCAGTTGGCGAGGCCGTGGAAGTGCAGTTTGTGGCTGCCTTTGATTCACAGTTTGATCAAGCTGGTGTTTTTGTTCGTGGAAATGATGAAACATGGGTGAAAGCTGGCACTGAGTTCGCAGATGGGATTCTTCAATTAGGTGCCGTGGTCACAAGTGGAATGTCTGATTGGTCCGTGGCACCAGTGGCCGAGTGGAGCGGACTAGAGATTTGTGTGCGGGTCAGCAGGCATGAGAATTGTCTGATTATTCGGGCAGGTATTGCAGGTCAGCCGATGCGTTTGGTTCGGGTTTGTCCATTTTCAGGCGACTTGCCAGCGCAGGCTGGTCCATTCACGTGTGCTCCAACACGTGCGGGATTAACTGTTCAGTTCACTAAATGGCAAGTTGGTCCCGCAGACGAGTCTCTTCATTAGATGGGGCAGAACCCGATACGATTGGGATTTAGAAAATGAGGAGGGCCTAGTGGGCTGCACAACAATACTGGTTGGAAAAAACGCAAGTTATGACGGATCGACGCTAGTTGCACGGACTGAGGATTCTTCGGCTGGCGAGTTTACCTCGAAAAAAGTCATAGTAGTTAGACCAGATGACCAGCCCAAAGTGTATAAGAGCGTAATTTCGCATGTCACAGTCGAATTGCCGGAAAACCCCCTCCAATACACGTCCACACCTGATGCGCCAGCTACCCAGGGCATATGGGGTGAAGCGGGAATCAACTCTGCTAATGTCGCAATGAGCGCCACAGAGACTTTGACGACAAATGAACGGGTATTAGGCGCTGATCCATTGGTGGCGTATATTCCTGCAAAAGGAAACCCGGAAAGCGCAGATTTTGTCGCTGAGAAACC
>DAIOFF010000076.1:0-11065 GCA_036745855.1 Scrofimicrobium sp.
ATCCTGCTCCGACTCTTGGTTAAGTCCTCCGACCTTTTACAGTCCGCACACACTCGGAGCGAAAAGTGCGGGGTTGATGCAGGAATTCACTGTTAGGGCTGGTTTTTTGTTCCGATCTTTGAGACGCCGTCAACACTCGGAGTGAAAATCTAACTTGGCCAGCACAAGATCCACTAGTTAGTGCAAGATCCACCCGTAAATGCAAGATCCACCCGGTATGTGTGGCCCCTAAGGGGTGGATCTTGCATTAACGGGTGGAAGATGCAGTAGCGGGTGGATCTTATAGAGGTCGCGGAACGCGCTGTGCCAGGCAAAAGTCACATTTGGCACACACTGAACACGCGCCTTCCACAACCCCAATACAAACCATGCGCCAAAAGCAGAAGACCTTGGCAAACAACGAAATCAGACAGTTAAGCCTGGGCGGTGAGGTCTTGATGAGGTCTTGGTAGGGGCTGCCTTGGTGCATCAGCGGGCGGCGAAGCGGAGTGAGCGTGATGAAGATCTTACTTTCGATTTTATTGCGCAGACTTTCGAGGTAGGTTAGACTCGAAAGCGATATGACAAACACAGGGAGGTGTCGTGACCGCAGAGCGTAGCGACCGTGAGCGTTACATTCTTGACCTACTCTCTCAAGACGGGGCACTTTCGGTAACTGCATTGTCGCGAGATCTTGGGGTTTCGGAGGTAACGATCCGCACCCACTTGCGGAACCTGGAACAGCAAGGCCTACTTTCCAGAACATGGGGTGGAGCCAAACCAGTTTCGATTCAAAACGTACTTGACCGGGTCAAGAATCAAGAGCGCGAAAAGGAACGCATCGCGCAAACTGCTGCAGGCATGGTTCAAGACGGGGATCGAATAATGATCGAGGCCGGCACAACAACAGCATTAGTCCCCCGGTTCCTAACTGGTAAACGGGGTATCCAAATTGTTACTAACTCGCTACTGGTTTTGAACTATGCACGTGCAAACCCTGAACTTGATGTAATCCTCACGGGGGGCGACTTTCATCGCGAAAGTGAATCCCTGGTTGGTCCCGTGGCGGCGGCTACTATCCGCAGATTTAATGCCCGTGTTGCTTTTGTTGGCACTGATGGGTTCACAGCAGACCGCGGTATTACCACGCAATTCGCCCAAGGAGCTGAAGTAATTGAGGCAATGATGGCGCGTGCCGAAGAAGTCTGGCTGCTTGCAGATCACACGAAATATGGGCGGGCTGGTTTCGTGAGCGTCATTGAGATGAATGAGCTCTCAGGTGTGATCGTAGATTCTGGACTCAGTAAAGAATCAATAAAAGTTTTGAAATCTTCAGCGCCGCAGGCGTTGGTTGTCTAACAGTAAGGAATCCCCTAATGGCAGAAGTAATTGTTATGCCTGCCGCAGGCAACTCAGTGGAGTCTTGCCTGCTTTCAGAATGGATGGTTGCGGCCGGTGACACCGTTGATGAAAATACGGTCATTGCCGCAATCGAAACGGACAAGTCAAGTATGGAAATTCCCGCTGGCGCCGCAGGAACCGTTCTTGCTTTGCTTGTTGAGGAAGGTGACGACGTTCCAGTCAAAGACCCCATTATGGTGGTTGGGGCGGCTGGTGAAGAAGTCGACCCAGCTCTCCTTGGTGGCGGTGAAGCGAGGGAAGACAATGAGTCGGCCCAGGTGGAAGAAACACCTGTTGTAACGGCAAATGTTCCCGCTCCCACCCCTGTTGCCAAGGTTAGTGAAGGGGCTAACCCCGTTTCGCCTCGGGCAAAAGGAACTGCTGGCGCAAAAGGTATTGATGCATCAATGCTGGTTGGTAGTGGTCCGAAGGGGCGCGTTATTGAACGTGATGTTTTGGCAGCCGCAGCTGCAGGTCCGGGCCTGACGGCTCTAGCAAAGAACGCAGCTGCAGGGTTCATTCCAGGGCAAAGTGGGACAGGAATTGGCGGGCGAGTGACGGCCGCTGACCTTGCGTCCCCTGCAACACAATCGGCTCCAAAAGCTGGTGGAACTCTAAGCAGTGGGGCCCAGTTCCCAGGCGCATTCACGGATACCCCTGTGAAAGGCGTGCGCAAGGTCATTGCTGAACGCATGAAGGCTTCCCTTGATTCAACTGCACAACTTACGCTCTCGACAACCGCACCTGCTGATGGGCTGTTAGCTCTTCGAAAGAAGCTTAAGAATGCGCCCGAGGCCATGGGGTTGAATGGCGTGACAATTGGTGACCTGATTGGTTACGCAACCGTGAAGACACTCACGCGTTATCCGGCCCTAAATGCGCACCTCACAGATGGTGTGATCAGAAGCTTTGACTCTGTGCATTTAGGCGTTGCGGTTGATACGCCACGCGGGCTGCTGGTTCCAACTGTGCAGTGGGCGGACTCGATGACATTGAAGCAGTTCTCAGACACGTCAAAGACTGTGGCCAGGGCCGCGATCGACGGAGGAATCAGTCCTGATCTGCTAAGCGGTGGAACGTTCACGGTTTCAAATCTGGGTGCTTTCGGAATCGAAGCATTCACCCCTGTAATCAACGCCCCGCAAACGGGAATCCTGGGGGTTGGCACCATTACGCCTCGTCCAAAACAAAATGCTGACGGCACTGTTGGCATTGAAAACCGGCTCTGGTTGTCGCTGACCATGGACCACCAAGTTTATGACGGTGCTGATGGGGCCCGGTTCTTGAAAGACCTTGTGGAAACAATTGCAAATATCGATCTGGCGGTGATGGGTTAAATGAGCGACTACGATGTCATAGTTATTGGCGGGGGTCCCGGTGGGTACCTTGCGGCAGAACGCCTTGGGCATGCAGGGAAAAAGGTGTTGCTGGCGGAGGCAGAATCTTTAGGCGGCACTTGTTTGAACGTCGGTTGCATACCGACTAAGTCACTGCTCAACTCTGCAAAGCTCTTCGTTCACGCCAAGGAATCTTCGCAGTTTGGTGTGGATGTCGAAGGCGTGTCTTTCGACTGGAAGCGCGTACAGGAGTGGAAAGAAACCGTCGTGAAGACGCTGGTTTCTGGTGTCGGCGGCGCAGAAAAGCGTGCTGGCGTTGAAGTTGTAAATGCGTGGGCAAAACTACTTGGGCCTGGCCGCGTCGAAATCGAAGGCGCAGTCAAAACTGCTGATCACGTCATTATCGCGACTGGTTCAGTGCCGGTGATGCCCCCGATTCCTGGCGCGAAAGATAATCCTGCAGTCGTCGATTCAACGGGGTTACTTGCGGTTTCTGAGGTTCCGAAGCGCTTAGCTGTTATTGGTGGCGGCGTTATTGGCGTTGAGTTCGCGTCGTTGTTCGCAGCGTTTGGGTGTGAAGTCCAGGTCATAGAAATGCTGCCTGAAATTGTCCCGTTCATGGATGACGACTTGGCTGCAAAACTACGCAAAGGAATAAAGGGCGTCCAGTTCAACTTGGAATGCAAGGTTGAACGGATTGAAGGATCAACAGTCATCTATACCGACAAGTCCGGTACGGAACAACGCGCCGAAGCGGACCTCGTCCTCATGGCAGTTGGCCGCAGGCCACTATTGCAGGGTTGGGGCGCTGAGGAAGCCGGGCTGGATATTGGCCGCCGCGGCATCAAGGTTGACGACACCATGAAGACGAACCTGCCAGGTGTTTGGGCCATTGGCGACGTGACTGGCAAGTCCCTTCTGGCACACGCTGCATACAGAATGGGTGACATTGCCGCCGCGCACATCATTGACCCAGTGAAAGCCGAGGCTACGGGCGAGATCTTCCGTAGCCGATGCATTCCGTGGGCCGTCTACTCAATGCCAGAAGCAGCAGGCGTTGGTCTGACTGAAGCACAAGCGAAAGCTGACGGTTACAACGTTAATACTGCAACAGTCCCACTACTGCTCTCCGGCCGTTTCATCGCTGAAAACGGGATGAAAGCACCTGGATCTGTGAAGATCATTGCGGACGCAGACAGCGGTCAAGTGCTCGGAATCCACATGCTTGGCCCATACGCGCCAGAAACCATTTGGGGCGCTGCCACAGCATTAGAAGCCGAGTTCACCATAACCGAACTACGTCAAGTGGTTTTCCCACACCCAACCGTTTCAGAAGGCATCCGCGAAGCTGCCTGGGCACTAAAGAACTGAAGGAAACAAAAATGACCAAATCGCTGCAAGTGAATCCTGCTGAGGTCCGCGCGGCCTCGGAAATCAACATTGCACCAATCCCCGTCAACCAGTACAAAGGGGATTTGAAAGCGGAGCGGGCGCGTTATGGGGACGACGGTCTGAAGGCGATGCTTCACGACATGATCACCATCCGCACGTTTGAAAACATGCTGAACAGCATCAAACAAACCGGTGGCTGGAACGGCATTGACTACAACCACAAAGGACCCGCGCATCTTTCAATGGGACAAGAAGCCGCATCCGTTGGACAAGCGGCCGAATTGGATGCCGATGACTACATTTTTGGCTCACACCGCTCCCACGGTGAAATCCTTGCGAAATGCTTCTCAGCCGCGCGAAAGCTAGGAACAAAGCGCGTTTTGGAGATCATGAAAGATTTCCTAGGTGGCGACACCTTGCGCTGGGCTGAACTACTTCCGCATAAGAATGACGAAGAACTGATTCGTAACTTCATCATCTTCGGGACGCTTGCGGAAATCTTTGCCCGCAAGGATGGCTTCAACCGCGGCATGGGCGGCTCTATGCACGCGTTCTTCACACCATTCGGTTCAATGCCGAATAACGCCATTGTTGGTGGCTCTGCCCCTGTTGCAACTGGTTCAGCGTTGTTCAAGCGCATCAACCGTCAGCCGGGAATCGTAATTGCGAACATCGGTGACGCGTCCATGGCGTGTGGGCCGGTTTGGGAAGCCATGATGATGAGCGCCATGGATCAGTACCGGAACCTGTGGCGGCCTGAAGATGGTGGCAATCCGCCGATTATGTACAACTTCTTCAATAACTTCTATGGCATGGGCGGCCAGACTTCTGGTGAAACCATGGGGTATGGGATCCTTGCGCGCGTGGGCGCTGGCGTGAACCCTGAGAACATGCACGCTGAGCGCGTCGATGGGTACAACCCGCTGGCTGTCGCTGATGCAACGCGCCGCAAGAAGGAGATTCTTCTTGCTGGTGAGGGCCCAGTTCTCATGGACACAATCACGTACCGTTACGCAGGGCACTCTCCGTCGGATGCTTCTTCATACAGGACGCGTGAAGAAGTTGAAGCTTGGCAGGAAGTCGATTCGATTGACGCATTCGCGCACTACCTGATCACGGGCGGCGTGATCACTGAGGCCGATGTTGCTGGACTGCATGCTGAAGTTGATGAGCGCTTGACCAAGGTCCTTGGTTTGGCAGTCGATGATTCAAAGTTGGAGCGCGTTGACGCACAGTTCGTTGAATCAGTGATGCTGTCGAATGAGCATGTAGAGGCGTTTGGTGAAGGCGAGGCGGAACTTCTTGAGCCGCTGGCCGAAAATGCCCGGGTCAAGGCCATTGCCCGCAAGATTCGCACGGCGACAGATGAGAATGGCAAGCCCGTTTCTAAGCTGAAGATGTACCAGTTCCGTGATGGTATTTTCGAGGCGATGGCGCACCGTTACTCCATTGATCCCACCATGGCTGCGTGGGGTGAAGAGAACCGCGACTGGGGTGGCGCGTTTGCTGCTTACCGTGGTTTGACAGAACTTTTGCCATACCGCCGTCTGTTTAACTCTCCTATTGCCGAGGCCGCAATTGTCGGTTCCGGTGTTGGCTATGCCCTTTCTGGTGGACGTGCTTGTGTGGAGCTCATGTACTGCGACTTCCTTGGACGCGCAGGCGATGAGGTCTTCAATCAGGCAGCCAAATGGCAGTCGATGTCTGCAGGTCTTTTGAAGATGCCACTGGTAGTCCGTGTTTCTGTGGGTAACAAGTATGGTGCCCAGCACTCTCAGGACTGGTCGGCTTTGGTTGCGCACATTCCTGGCCTGAAGGTTTACTTCCCAGCAACACCAACGGATGCCAAGGGCATGTTGAACAGGGCCTTAGCTGGCACTGATCCCGTCATCTTCCTTGAGTCCCAAATGCTTTATGACATTGGTGAACAGTTCGAAGAGGGCGGCGTACCTGAGGGATACTATGAGACTCCTGAGGGCGAACCGGCAGTGCGACGTGAAGGCTCTGACCTCACGATTGCAACAGTTGGTGCAACTTTGTATAGGGCACTTGAAGCAGCTGAGAAGCTTGAGAAAGAACATGGCCTGAGCGCTGAGGTCATTGATCTGCGTTACGTGGCTCCATTGAACTACGAAAAGCTGTTGGCTTCTGTGAAGAAGACAGGCCGCTTGGTTTTGGCTTCTGATGCTGTTGAACGCGGCAACTTTATGCAAACCGTTGCGAACACTGTGCAAACTCTGGCATTTGATGACCTAGATGCCCCAGTGTGCGTAGTTGGCTCCAGGAACCACGTCACACCAGCGCCTGAACTTGAGAACCTGTTCTTCCCCCAGGCTGACTGGATTATTGACGCAATCCATGAGCGCATTGTGCCGCTTGCGGGTTACACGCCAACCAGCAACTTCACCGATGGTGAGACCATTCGCAGGAATGCTGCGGGAGTCTAAGCTGGCATAACCCCGAACCATCCCTATTAGGTCTGGGGCTTTCGTTGCAATGAACATTGTTTTGGCAGCGAAAGCCCCAGACCTGATTTTGTTGTTAGCGGTGACTGCGTGCAAACCGTTGTGCCTCATGTCAATTTGCCGGGCACATTAAGCGAGGCTAGTCGCGTTGTTGCGCCGGGGTGCGTGACTGCTCAAAATGGGTGTGCTAGTGTTAGTTCACCAGTACCGGCTCGCCTCTTCGAGGTCAGAGCCGGTCTTCTTTTTCACCAACCCAAGGATGGCACTAGGTGGCAATGGATAAGACATGGGCGAGCTTGGATGACCAAGTTGCTATCTTGATCAGGAGGGGACTCCTCGACGCCGGATCCTTCCGTGACGAACTTGCCGCCATCGGCTACTACCGTCTGGGTGGATACATGTACCCGGTGCGCCAACTTGCTCCCACGGGAGCTACCCGTCGTAGGCTTAGTGATTTTGTGCCTGGCGCAACGATGCAGGACGTTGTCGACCTCTACCGTTTCGACGAACGTTTGCGCCAAGCGACCTGGCAGGGCGTGTCCAAACTCGAGATCCGCCTTCGCGTCGATATCGGGTATGTGCTCGGCGAACTCGACCCGTACATCCATCTGAAACTGACGCAACAATGGCCCAGTGGTGCGATGGCCAAACGAGCGGCAGCGTTCGAGTCCCGACTTGCGCAGGCTCAGGCGCGCTCATCTGAAGACTTCGTGAAGCACTACGACAAAGAGCACCAAGGCCGTCTGCCAGTGTGGGTGGTGGCCGAGATCCTCGAGTTCGGGCAGCTCGTCACTTTGTTCTCGCTCGCCCCGTACGCGCAGCGCCAAGCCATTGCTGATCTCTATGGTGCTCGTGCCGATGAGCTTGAGTCGTGGATGCGCACCATCAACTACGTGCGTAACCTGTGCGCTCACCACGGTCGCCTGTGGAACCGCCGCCTTGTGATTCGCCCGCTCGCCAAGCACCGCAAGAACGATACTGATCTAGGTGCTGCGCTCTCGAACAACTCGAAGACGTATTCGGCGCTGTCATTGATCGCGTTTCTGCTTCGACGCGGCAGGTCCGCCGAGCAGGTTGCTGACCTGAAGGGTGCACTCGCTGAGTTCCCCGAGGGGATACCCGGTGTGAGCATCGGTCAAATGGGGGCGAAGCCGGGCTGGCAGACGCAACCGGTCTGGGATTCATAGCCCACGGCAGATGAGGGGGAAACCGTTGAGGTTTCTTCGTTGGCCATGCTGCAGAGCTGATTGAGCGGTTCTGGGGGAAATCGGGAAAACAAGATCCACCCGTTAAGGCAACTTCCACCCGTTAAGGCAAGATCCACCCATTAGGGGCCCTGCATAGCGGGTGGATCTTGCAATAACAGGTGGATCTTGCATTACAGGGTGGAACTCGTGACCATTGACAGCAACCAGCAACCAGCAACCAGCAACCAGCAACCAGGCAATCCAAACAAACGGCACACTTTGAAACTTGGTCTCATACTTGCGCGGTGAAGCGTTTCCCAAAGGAGAAATACGCAGTAGCGACAGCCTTGGGCGCATACTTCCTCGACAGAGATACCGTATTTTTATTGCTAAATGGGCTCTTTCCTTGCGCCGTTTTTCAAATGCCTCACAGCTGCTCGCAATATCAGAAGACCTAAAAGTGCCCATGCAAGACTAATCGCCCAATCTGTGACCAGTGCCAGAAGAAGTTCTGTCCCGCCCGTGAAGTCATCTAGGGCTTTCATGGCTCGTGTCAGTGGAAGGAACTGACACGTGACTTGTAGTGTCTGTGGATAGAGCGCAGTTGGGACAACAACGCCAGCTGTGATAGGGATTATTGCTCCTGCCAGTGTTGCACCCAAGTACGGATCTGACAGGCCGACACCTATACAACTGCAGAAGATTCCGAGCAACAATCCGCTAGGCAAGGCACCTAGGCAAAGAAGCGATGCCATTCCTAGATCATGCCAATCACCAGAATCGAAAACGAGGAAGACTACTAGGACCGTGACGACACCAGTGACCATGGAGAGAAACAGAGGAACTATGGCACTGCCCAGCCAGTATGCAAGGTCAACGGTCCGGTAAAACTGTATTTCTCGGAATACTCCTAGATTTCGATCAGTAACAATTTTGCTGACCAATCCCGTGCATACACCCAGCGAACTAGCGACAATGGCTGCCGCATATCCGGTTCTTGCTTGGCTCGGTGCGGCAACATCTGCAGAAAGTAACACGGTGAATGCAACTTCAAGCAGGGGGACAAGAATCAGTGTTGTGATGATTGTGCCAAAGCTTGCAAGCAGAATTGAGGATCGCGTTGACACTCTAGTTGCGCTGAAAAGCCGCATCAGCCAGTTCAAGCTAAATCACTTCCAAAGTGGCTGTGACCCGGACGCGCTGCAAAGCCTTATGGCCCAGGAATGCGGCAAGTAAACACCAAAGCGCAGCTGTACCTAACGTTTGCGCAGCGGTTAGAAGGAATGGTATTGATTCTTGCCGGACAAAAAGTAAACGGGTGGCTGAACCAAGCGGCGTAACGAAACCAATAACCTCGAGCCATTTAGGGATTGATGACTGAGTAAATAGTATTCCCGAGGCTATTAACAGCGGCTGCACCAAAAGTTGCTCATACGCGATTGCGTTGGGGGTAAGGACAAATATGCTTGCGATAACTAAGCTCATGCAAACACTGGATACCCAACAAAGGGTAATCCCAGTAATGGTATGTATAAGACCAAAGCTTCCATCATCCGCCAATGGGGCTAAACTGCCGGAAAGGAGACTCCAAGAACCCCATGCAACAACAAATGCACCTATTCCGAAAATAGATGCAGCACTTACTACTGCCAGCAATGGATATAGTGGGCTAATCCGCCCTCCAACTAAATGAACTAAAGTGCCCTTGTGCCGCTCAAAACTTATTATTCCGGCGGATGTGACTGACATTGTCCACATCCCGATGACCCCACTTCTTATCCATAAGTGCAGTGGGTCGCCGCCCCAGGCTCGGAATGCAAGAAATTGGATGAAGGTGATCGACAGTGTTGAAATCAGCATTAGCTGGACGAAGTAGGGGGTCGATGCGAATTGCCGCAACTGGAACCACATCATTCTGGCTTGGCGTATCAACCGTGAAGCCTTTCAGCCAGGGCTAGGTAAGCATCTTCTAGCGTTGCTTTCTTGAAAGCAATTTCGCCAATTGGTGAGATTGCTGCTTCATCTAAGAAAGTCTTGATCTCAGAGAGGACCGCAGCAGGCGAACTTGTATTTTCGCAATACACATTAACATCCCAGTTTGACCCGTGCGCTCGAAATACTATTCGGCCTCCTTCGCCTATCAGTGCGGACAATTCTTCTTGCATCAAGATTGCCTGCGCTGGTAGACGCATAGTCAATACGTTGTCTACACCAGCATATTGGGCAACATCGGAAGTTTGGCCAGCTACCACGATTCTGCCGTTCCCGATGACAGACAGTGACCCTGCAAGTGCCTCAATTTCTCCCATGGAATGGCTTGTGAGGAGGATAGCGCAGCCAGTGTTGGCTAGTCCAAGGATTATCTCTCTTACTGACAGTGCGACTTCGGGATCAAGGCCCGTGGTCGGTTCATCAAGCAGTAAGACTTTTGGATGTCCCAGCATCGCCCGGGCTAAATGTAGTCGTTGTTTCATCCCTCTCGAAAAAGCTCCGGCTTTTCGATTTCTAAACTCATAAAGCTGCATTTCGGTTAGGACATTATCTACTTCCGTTTTTCGACGCTGCCAAGGGACTCCCGCAACATCTGCGAAGAATAGAAGATTATCTTTAGCAGTTGCACGAGGGTAAAAGCCAAGGTCGCCGCCTAGCACCAGGCCCAGACTTCGCCGCGCTTTTTCTGGATGCTTAACGGCATCAACACCATCGATAACTGCGTGACCAGCGGTCGGTTTCAGCAGAGTAGAGCACATGCGCACTGTAGTCGTTTTGCCCGCACCGTTTGGGCCCAGTAATGCGTGGATACTGCCAAATGGAACTGAAAAATTGACATCCTGCACCGCATGGACGGCTTTAGAGCCTTTACCAAATACCCGGGTTAATCCCTCAACTATTAGCCCATTATGGTTTGCCATGCCCAATTCTCACATCCCTCCAAAGTCATCAAAGCCTAATGGGTCAGATTCTGTTAAACCGGCAATGAACTCAGCTTCTTCATGGCGGCCTCTTCCAAAAAGAGAAACTATCACAACATTCCCGCAACACTGCCTCATCGGACCATCAGGCAAAAGCCAAGTGCGGTATAGAACCTGTTTCGCGAGCCTTTTACGTGAGGCTA
Source organism: Scrofimicrobium sp. (assembly GCA_036745855.1). Classification (GTDB taxonomy): domain Bacteria; phylum Actinomycetota; class Actinomycetes; order Actinomycetales; family Actinomycetaceae; genus Scrofimicrobium. The sequence continues at coordinate 10,877 of DAIOFF010000076.1, forward strand.
GTCGCGATCTTCATTTGCAGCCGCTCGTGCACTAGTTTTATGAGTAACAAGACCGGTTCCGCTGCCCGCTTCGGTGAGAGTCCAGGGCCGGTCCTCGTTTTCTTCCCAGGCGGTGACGATGGCCGATAACCCGCGTTTGTGGTAGCCTCAAGCCGATCGTTCAGCCTGCCCCGGCCTTCTGGTTGGGAG
>DAIOFF010000077.1:0-10928 GCA_036745855.1 Scrofimicrobium sp.
CGGCCGTGGCCGCATCAATGAACGCGCGGTGCTGACTTAGACGTTCACTGTTTTCTGAGGCCGACACCATGAACAAAGTTTGCGTGCCTGCCAGGGCAGAGCGGGACTCATCAGTGTTTTCAAAACTACACTGAAGCGCAAGGGCACCTGGCATTGAGGGGGCACGTTCCGGGTTGCGGGCCAGCAGCCGTTGAGGAATGCCCACGCCAGCCAAATGCTTAGAGACTAGGCCGCCAATGTGCCCAGTTGAACCTGTGATGGCCAGGAGTGGAAGTTGCATTTGAAGCTCCTCATGCTTGCTCTTCGGTCATTAACTTACGCTGTTTGAATGCTGCGGAGTTTGACCGTTTTCGGTTGAGAGCTTATCTGGTATCTCGTGAACTGGGCTGTACCTCTTGCAACTTGGCCTTCTTTCTGCCAACTGGCCGTTTTGCTCCGGTTGTTTGCGCGCTGTCAGGTGCCGGAGCCCTTGTTACTCCGACACCTGACAGAAGATTGGGAACAGCACTAACTCCAGTCGGTGATTTCAGGATTAGTGATGATGATCTGGTGGCTTCCAGGAGACAGCCGATCAGCGGTGGGTTTCCCATCCACTGTGACCACGGACGTATCAGTGACTGGCAAGTTCAAGAGGCCTTTTGTGCCATTTGGAATGGTAACCGCAACTTCCAAGTTGCCGTCCAGCGTCCGGTCCCACCTTATTGAAGCTGGGCCGTGGGCGGTTTCCACTTCGGCCTCGGCAAAATCCAAATTGGACGTGGGGCGCGGCGCAATCAAGATTTCACTGTAACCTGGTTTTGCGGCGCCAATCCCTGCCACATTGCGGTACACCCAATCAATCACGGCGCCGTATGCGTAGTGGTTGTAAGAGACCATGGCGTCATCTTCACGGCCTTCCATCATGCCTAGGTTCAAGGTGCCATCTGGAAATATGGCATCCCAGCGTTCCCAAACTGTCGTTGCGCCGCGTTCTACCTGGTAAAGCCAAGATGGGATTTGCGTGCAGAAGAGCATCATGTAGGCCTCAGCCAAGTGCCCGTTTGATGCTAAGGCATCAAGAATGTGTGGGGTCCCCAGGAATCCGGTGGAGATTCTGCCTTCAGATTCTCGAACAAGGGCTGCCAATGCTGAGCTAACGGCGGTCTGGGATGAAGCGGGAACGATTGCGAACTGCAAGCCTAAAGCGGCACCGGTTTGAGTCCCGTAAATATCATCCTGCCATTTTTCCCAGGTAGCGGCCGCGACTTTATTTGCGAGGTCAAGTGCCCGTTTAGCCGCGTCATCGTTGCCAAGGGCCTCTTCCGCTTGGGCTAGCAAGCGCGCAGAATAGACGTAGAAAGCATTGGACACATATCGGGATGATACTTTTGCTTCCCATGGGCGTGAGGTGGGGGCGTCTGGGTCAAGCCAGTCACCGTATTGGAATGATTCTTCAGGCAGTAACCCATCTGGCCCCTCTTTGGCGGTCAAGTAGCCGACCCACCTGCGCATGGAGTCGATTTGTGTTTCTATCACTGAGGGGTCGCCGAATGCTTTGAACACTGACATTGGTACGACAGTTGCAGCGTCCCCCCAGCCGGCTCTGCCCATGTGTTCTACCGGTTCATTGCTCATTCGCAGTCCGTCGGCTTCGAAGATATTGGGTATAACCGAGGCGACAGCACCATCAGGGTCTTGATCCAGTTCAAGGTCGATTAGCCAGGATTCCCAGAAACTTTCTGAGTTGAAAAGTGTGCAGGCTGCGGGGGCAAAAGCTTGAGCGTCTCCAGTCCACCCTAGGCGTTCATCGCGTTGCGGGCAGTCTGTTGGAATAGATACGAAGTTGCCGCGTTGGGACCAACGAACATTTTCGTGGAATCGGTTGAGTCTGGCATCTGAGCATGCGAATTTGCCTCTGACCTCGATAGCGCTAGATATCGCGATGGCTTCTGCGGACACTATTTTTGCGGGCGTAACTACGTCGGCAAACTGGAAACCGTGGAAAGTGAACCGTGGTTCAAGAGTGTTTATGCCGTCTTTTCCGAGGATGTAGGTGTCTGTGGCTTTTGCCGTGCGAAGCGCGTGAACGTGGAGTTCGCCAGCGTCATTTAGGACTTCTGCGTGACGCACTGTCACTTTGTCGCCAGCTTTGCCGTCTACGGTTAGGCGCACCCAACCTGCAACATTTTGGTCGCCGACAAGCAGTACGTGTCCGTTTTTTGGCTTAATCGCGAGTGGCAGAGTTTTGATTGGGTAAACAAGGGGGCCAATGCGCGGTTGGAGAAGAGCTTTATCGAGTTCTAGTTCCTTTACTGGCAGTGAGTCTTGCTTTTGATTGGTGAAGTCTATGAAGGTGCCATCGTAGATGCTGGCGGATTTGACTGCGCTTTGATGTGCATTCCAGGTGGTATCTGTGGCGATGATTGTGTGCCAGGAGTCGTTTTCAAATGTTTCGATTTGGGCCAGCACAGCTAGATCGTCGCCGTAGTTACAGGTCTTGTCCCACAGGCCATAGCGTCCGCGATACCAGCCGTCGCCGGCCGTTATTTCGATTTCGTTTGTGCCTTCGCGCAGTAGCTTTGTGACACAGATGGAATCCAAAATGATGCGTTTGTCATAGGACGTGTATCCGGGGCTAAGCACTGCATTGTCGACGGGGTTTCCATTTATTTTTGCGTCAAACACGCCAAGAGCAGTGATTACAAGCCTGGCACATTTGGGGGAGGTCTCTAGATCGAATGTTGCTGTGAATGTTGGGCAGGGACCTTCGGGCACGCTAGGGGCTGTGATTGCTATGGCCTCAATGTCGCTTCCGTGAACTGCGCCTTCTAAGAAAAGAGTGTCGCTCCATGCGCTCCAACCGGTTTCGGTTGCGATTCGAACTTGAACTTGCCTCGTTTCGCGAGGCCGAAGTGGGGTTCCTGGAACGTCGACGCCAATATTGTCATCAGATTGGATGGGGTTTGTATGGTTCCAATCTGTATCGCTTGATTGGCGGGTGCGAAGCTGGTAGCCGACTTGCTCTGCATTATTGACGGTGCTTGTCCATTTCCACCTTAGACGTATTGGCACAAGAGGGACTCGAACCAAGTCAGATGAGAATTGGTGGTTTACTGCCGGAATTGTGGCTGCTTGGTCGAGCTCATTGATGTCAGGAAGTCCCATAAGTCAACGTCGCCTTTCGAAAAAGTCAGAGGTTGTCGCCAACCGAGAGTACGCTTCAGAGAAAACATCGGCGTGTGAAGCGCTTCATTTATACTACCATGCTTATGTTTAGAAAGTTTCCAAAACAGCGAACTACATACGTTCTTCGCTTGACATGCGTACCCAAAGTTCAGGTTGTAGTACGACTTGGGAATGCTTATGGGTTTCGCCTGACAGTATCTCATCTATCAGCATTTCGGCGGCGGCTTTCCCCATTTCATATCCGTGCATTCTTACAGTGGTAATAGTCATTCTGCAATCAGCAGCTAGAACATTATCATCGCAGCCCATTACTTTTATTTGTCCTGGCACTGAAATGCCAGCATCGCAAAGCTCTTCAATCAATCCTGCCGCAAGAGCATCGGTGACTGAAATAACTGCATCAGGCCGTTTCCCCTCTGTGCGAGAAATGAGCTGTCTGGCTGTTTCTCTTCCGCTTCCTTCATTGACGTCAACCGTATAAATCTCTTCATAGATGACTCCCGCACCGGCCTCGCGAATAACGTCCTGAATGCCTCTGCGACGTTCTTTTACAGGCTGGACGTCTTCTAAAGAATAGACAAAAGCAATATGCTTGGCATCCAGTTCTAAAGCGTGCTGTGCTATGAGTTTCCCGACTTGATAATTATCAATGATTGCAGAACAAACACCCAGATGGCCTGGGTCGTAGTTCATAAGGACTACGGGACAGCCGCGATCCATAAGACTCTTTATTTGCGCTGAAGAATCATGCATCGGTGCCAGCAATAGTCCAGCCACGCGGGCCTCGTTAAAATATTCAACACTTGCTGTTTGCTGCGCATAATCATCGGCAGAATCAGCCATGAGGACGCTCAAACTGCGCTCCCGGCAGTATGCCCCCGCGCCTCTTGCCGCATCCAGAAATAGAGAGTTACCCAAATTAATGGCAGAAAGGCCAATATATGATGAGCGTCCTGATGCCAATGAACTAGCGTTTGCGTCGCGAACAAAACCGAGTTCTTCTATTACTGTACGGACCTTCTTTGCGGTGTCGTCACTAACTTTATGCGGGTGGTTCAACACGTTAGATACAGTTCCTGCGGACACCCCTGCTTTGGTTGCAACGTCCGCCAGTCTTACAGGGGCTTTAGACAACCGTCTCTCGCTTCCAGGTCTTAGTTTGGAGCTAGCCACTTGTTTGTCGTGTGAGAACTCTTCCGGCAAAACTTTGTGACCTCTAACCGCGCCCAATTCTATCCCTTTACTGCGCCGCTAGTCATGCCACTCACAATCTGCCGGTTGAAGAATATGTACATGATCAGGGGTGGAATAGTTATGAGCGTGACATTCATGAAGACAAGGTTCCATGGTTTTTGGGCCGGCGATTGGAACTTATAGAGGCTGAGCTGGACGGTGGGTTCCTCTGGGAGGAAGTAGAGGGCAAACGTGAAGTCATTGAAGACTGAAACGGCTTGCACGACAACCACGGTGACAATCACGGACTTGAGCAAAGGAAAGATGACCTTGAAAAAGAGAGTGAGAGGCCCGGCTCCATCAATGAGGGCTGCTTCGTCCAGTTCACGGGGGATTGTTGAGACGAAGGCTTTGAAAAGTAATACACAGAAAGACAGGCCAAAGGCTACGTGAACGGCCATGAGGCCAATCATTTTTCCGTAGAGGCCAAGTCCTTTGAGAACCCAAAATGTTGGGACAACAGCAGGTGGAATGATGAGACCTGCCATGACCAAGGCATTAATCACAGGCGTCCAGCCGCTTTTGCGTCGTTGCTGAACGTAGCCAATCATTGCGCCAAGTATGGTCATGACGACGACTGAGACAACTGTGAGGAGGATGGAGTTCACCATTCCCCGTGCTAGCTCGTTGTCGCCCCTGGTGATTACCTCAGTAAAGTTTTCGATAAAGTGCCATTCGGTTGGCAAAGTGAACTTTAATAAGCCTGCTTCTTTTCTGCTTTTCGAGGCGTTGAGTAGCATAAAGGCAAACGGCACCAAGAAAATGACGATGGAAACCAGGATGGAGATAGCGCCGAGGAATACGCCTTTGTTTTTGGATTTCATGATTCTTCTCCTTTATGGTTCATCCACCAGTTCAAGGGGAAGATAATTACCGCAATGATGATAAACAATACGACGTTGCCTGCCGTAGATAAACCCCAGAACCCGGATTGGTATTCCTTGTAGATAACAGATGCGACGACATCGGATGCAAACCCTGGGCCGCCTCCGGTCATAGCCCAAATCAGATCGAAGGATCGCAAGCCACCGATGAGGGAAAGAAGTATGACGGTCATGGTGGCAGGCCTCGCAAGTGGCAGTGTGATGTTTTTGAAGCAATGCCAAGAGGATGCCCCATCTACTCTTGCTGCTTCGTAATACTCTTGGGGGATAGCGACAATGCCCGCTATGTAAATGAGCGTGGCAAGCCCAACCCCTTTCCATACGTCTACCGCGGCAACCGAGAATAATGCGAGGTTGGGGTTAGTGAGCCAGCCTGGACCATCAATGCCGAACCAAGATAAAGACTCATTGACGACTCCGCCAAATGGATCAAGTAAAGCCTTGAATGTTACACCGACACCGATAGTTGAGACCAAAACTGGGAAGAATACTACAGACCGTAAATATCCGCGGGCAATTATTTGCGAGGTCAATAAAATAGCTAGTAGCAAACCTAAGACAACTTTTGAACCAGAAGTGAGTACAGCATAAATAAATGTGTTTATGAATCCCTTCACTAACATAGGTTCAGAGAAGAATTGTTTGAAGTTTTCTAGCCCTATATACTCGGGCGTCAAAGCACCTGTGCCCCATCTGGTCAAAGCAAAATAAAACGACACTACGGTTGGAACCACAAATAGCACGACATAAAACAATCCACCCGGTATGAAAAACCAATTTGGATACGGACTGTGCCGACGTGTTTTTTGTCGCTTTTTCTTTGTTTTTGGTGCTTCTGCGCTAATAGTTTGCGCGGACATAACAGTCTCCTTTGGTAGACCTTGTGGGTAAGCCGCCAGCGACTTACCCACAAGGAACAAACCAATAGTTCAGGGAAGTTTTACCTGATCAACGCGACCAGGTGATGGCCGGTAGAAGGTTTAGTCCCAGCCTTCCAGACCAAGCTGCAAAGCTTGTTTCTTCACATCTTCGTCATAGAGAGCTGCGCCATCTTTCGCACTGCTGATTCCCGAGCCGACCTCGACAGTAATCTGTTCAAGAGCAGGACCCTTCACAGGGGACAGGAACTCAAGAGCCAAACCTGTGTTGCCCTCGTCAAAATAAGGCTGCATGTCTTTGACCAGCTTGATGCTGTCGTCAGGAAGTGTGCAACCATCAATGACAAATGGTCCGCCAACTGTAATTGCTTCAGCCTGCAAAGCACACGATTCGGGTGTTACCAGCCATTCAATGAACGCTTTAGCGGCGTCAAGCTGCGCACCTTCCGTGGTCTTTGGAATGTAAATGCCGTTTGGCATCCACACGGTCAAACCGTTAACACTGGCATCACGACTTGGAATCGGGAAAACACCGATCTTATCGCCTGCTTCTGGGTATGATTCGCCGATCTCTGCAGACACATTGTTGGTGAGCATTGGGAAGTGTGCACCTTCACCTTCAGCCAGCATCCGCACACCTTCGTTGTATGTCGCAGAAGGGAAGTTCTCGTTTAGGTACCCGCCCTTGAAGACTTCTTCCATGTTGGAAAAACCGTCTAGTGCTGGTTCATCAGCGAACTTGGACTTTCCAGCAGTGTAGTTGTCAGCCCATTCTGGGTCCTGCGCCGCTACGTTGTAGAAGTCACCAAGAACCGGAACCTGGGACGTCCATGTGTCACCGTATGTCTGGATGACTGCTATCTTCCCTGCGTCTTTGATCTTCTTGCAGTTTTCCATGAACTCGTCCCAAGTTTTCGGGATTGAAAGACCCAGTTCTTCGTAGATCTCTACGTTGTAAGTCATGGCTCCGGCAAAAGACACACCGACGGGCGCTCCGTATAGGACTCCATCAGCGGAAATTGACATCGCTGCGTTTTCGTCAAGCTTGTCAGCCCAAGGTTGATCGTCTAGCGGAAGTAGATTTGTGGCTGGATCAAGAGCCTGGAACTGTGAACCAGAGTTGTACCAGAACAAATCACTCATTTCACCCGTGGAAAGTCTGGTGCGAACAAGGTTGTCTCCGTCCCCGCCAGAGGGGTGTTCGTCGACCTTTAATGTGACGTTTTCATTTTCGGCCTCGTAGGCAGTCTTGAGCTTTTCCCAAAGCGAAATACTTGAGGGATCAGAATCAATGTAAACAGTTAGCGTTACAGGTTCGCCACCGCCGTTATCGCCGTTCGTGGCTGAGCCGGATTCTGCTCCACCAGAGGCCGGAGTATCGCCACTTGAACAGGCAGATAAGGACAGTGCAAATACTGCCGCTGCCCCAAGAGCCGATAAGGTTCGTACATGTATTCGTTTCACGCTTTACCTCCTCGTAAAGATGGGCGAGGCGCCCGATCTATTGCAGTTGAACCGCTTCACTGCTGACGTCAGGCTACGCTGACGGCTTCGCGCTGTCAAACGATTTTTCCGAATTTTAGCCATTGTGTTCGTATCGTTATAAACACAATACGAGGAGATTTTTGGGGTGTTCTATGCGATTGGCGGCGGTATTGCTTGTTTTATGCCCATTACGGCAAAGTCGATGCCGCGGCCTTCGGAGCATGGCCAACACAAACGTTTTTGTGATTGACAGGTCCTCAAATATGGCGTTATGATTATAGCGCTTCAATGCTGAGGTAATCTTGACGTGAGGGAGTGCTCATGAGACCCATTGGTCAGCAGCCGTGTGATCTAGGCTGTAGTGGACCGAACGACATCCTTTGTAAGCAAAGTCTTCAATTTATGAGCCCTTTTCCTTCAGAAAACTAGGTTCTCTTTGACGTGGGTGCGCAAAAGAGATAACAGAGCCAACCAGAAATATATATATGGGCGTTTGTGCCCAATGCCATGAGCACAAACGCCGACCGACACTCGATGAACGGAGGCAGTCAAGAGACACAAAACAACTGCGTGATAAAGCATGTTAATGAACTCTCACGTTCATTATCGCAAAACTCGCGTCTATCTTGACGTAGAACTCGCTAGTTTGAACTGAAAACTGGCGATGATTCAAAGAAAAAGTCATAGGAGACTGATAATGACAGTAAAAAGACCGCGAAAAGGCGCAATGCTGGGTGCTCTGAGTGTCATTGCCCTCTTGGCAGTGCCAGTTACAGCTTTTGCAAAGCCCGCGGAAGAGACCAATGCAGAAGCTGCCAATGAGCAGTGTCCTTGGTCTGACACAAGTAAAACTCCCGAAGAGCGTGCCAGGTTACTTATGGACGCTAGTAGTTTGGAGCAAAAATTCCGTTGGCTAAATGAGCAAGCGGCAAATGCTCCACAATCAACCACTATTGGGGGAGTCGCGTATGCGCAGTCCCCAGATTGCCTTCCAACTGTAACCTTTGTTGATGGGCCTGAAGGGGCGCGGGCAGGTACAGGACTAACCGCATTTCCTTCTGGAATCAGTATTGCCTCAACCTGGGATCCTGAGCTCAGCTTTGAGCGGGGTACCGCGATCGCTGATGAAGCTTTCGATAAGCAAAAGAATGTAATTCTTGCTCCAGGACTTGCTTCTGGGCGTTACGTTTTGTCTGGAAGAACCGCAGAATACCTTGGTGAAGACCCGTATTTGGCCGGCATTATTGGCGGGCAGGCTGCGAAAGGTATTGAAAACAATAAAGATAAGCCAGTAATGGCTGATCTGAAGCATTATGTAGCGAATGAGCAAGAACTTGCTAGGCAAACAAGTTCATCGAATATGGATGAGCGGACCTTGCGGCAAGTTTATGAGTTGCCGTTTGATATTGCACTTGCCGAAAGTAATGCTGGTTCAGTGATGTGCTCTTTCAACCAGGTCAATGGTATTTGGGCATGCGAGAACCCGATCTTGAATGAAGATCTGAAAAAGAAGGGTAACTGGGACGGCTTTGTAATGTCAGACTTTGGGTCTGTGCATTCAACTGGCGCATCATTGCGCGCTGGTCTGGACATGGAGCTGAACCGTCCGCGTTATTACACTCCGGCTAACTTGAATGCTGCGCTTGAGGCTGGAGAGATCACTGAAGAAATGGTGGATGAGGCCGCATACCGTGTCTCACGGTCATACATTGCTTCAGGATTGTTTGATACTGCGCTGCCAACTCAAGCAGTTGCGGCACCGACTACGCCTGAACACCAGGAGGTTGCCAGGCGGGTTGTTGAGGAATCGTATGTTCTGCTAAAGAATCAGGATCATACGCTGCCACTTGAATCAAGTTCATTGGCGGGCAAAAACGTTGCCATCATTGGTCCGACAGCGTCTGCGACTGCAACAAATGGAATCAGCGCCCGGTCGGTTTGCTCTATTGCTATGCGCGGCAATACCACGCTTCGTTGTGATGGACTGACTGTGGAAAACGATCCTGCAACACTTATTTCTGCACGTGCGAAGGCTGAAGGCGCTGCTGAAGTGAACTTTGTTCCTGCCCTTACGGTTGACGAGGCGAATGCGGCTGTAGCAGACGCAGATGTGGCTATCGTATTTGGTTACTATCAGTCAGGTGAGTTCTCAGATATTCCAAACTTGAGTCTTGCTTCTAATGGGGATGCAATCATTGATGCTGTTGCGTCCAAGATTGATAACACCATCGTAGTTTTGAACACGGGTAGTGCCACTGACATGCCTTGGCTAGACAAGGTTGGTGCAGTATTTGAGGGTTGGTATCCAGGCGATCAAGTTGGACCTGCGTTAACAAGCTTGCTATTTGGGGATGTGAACCCGTCAGGGAAACTTCCTATGTCTTTCCCGAAGTCCATGGAGCAAAGTCCTGTCCCATCAGTTACAGGTGAGACCGTTGACGGAATCTTGCAGGTCGAATACGAAGAAGGACTTGAGGTTGGATACAAGTGGTATGACGAAAACAACGTGGAGCCTTTGTTCCCATTTGGGCATGGGCTTTCATACACAATGTATGAGTATTCAAATATCAAGGTTGACCCTCAGGTTGATGGGGATGGCAAGTCTGTAGAAGTATCTTTTGACTTGGCAAATGTGGCTCACCGCCCTGGAACTGAAGTCGCACAGGTATACATTGAGTTCCCTGATTCTGCAGGTGAACCCGGAAAACGCCTTGTAGGTTTTGATCGGGTTTCCCTAGACAATGGCGATAAGCAGAACGTGCAGATGTCTATTTTGGAATCTGCAAGCAACCATCCGCTTTCGATCTGGAGCGTAGAGGAACAGGCATGGGTGGTTCCAGAGGGAACTTACAAGCTTTATGTCGGTACTTCGTCAAGGGACTTGAGTGCGCCTGTTGAGTTCACTATTGGTGGGCAACCCAGTGACTTGACGGTGGACGCTAAGGTTGACGTTCGTTGTGTGGCCAAAAAGGCTGTGGTGGCTGTGAACGCCGTCAATACTTCAGATACTGATATTGACGTAACTTTGAACACAGAGTTTGGTAAGAAGAGCTTTACTTCAGTTGCCCCTGGGAAGTCTTCTATGCACGTGTTTTCAACGAAGGCGGGAAGTATTGAAGCGGGGAACGTTACAGCTGAGATTTCGGGTGCCGGAGTCGATGACGGACCTGTGCAGACTCAGTCGATCCCGTATGACGCCACCGATTGTCGTTAGTTGTAAAAGCTTGCCTTTATGGGCAGGCAATATGAAGGAGTAAAAATGAAGGCATTTGGGAATACTAAA
>DAIOFF010000078.1:0-10927 GCA_036745855.1 Scrofimicrobium sp.
CAGCTCTTCTGGCGCCGCCGTTAGCGTCGCAGCCCGCATGCTGCCGCTCGCTCCAGGAAACGATGCAGGCGGGTCCGTACGCATCCCGGCGGCCGCAAATGGCCTTATTGGGCTAAAGACTTCGCGTGGCCGCGTACCAGGAATGTCCGGAATAAATGCGCTTGCGGGGCTTGGTGTTGCCGGACCTATTGCCAGGACAATAAACGACACTGCGTTGTTGCTTGACGGGATGATGAAAGGTCCCAACCGGTTTGCTTTGAGGGCCCCAATGCCACCAAATATGCCAGAAAGCGGGTCATTCTTAGATGCAGTACAACTGCCTCCAGCTAAGTTGAAAATCGGTTGGAACACTTGGTCCCCGTGGGCACCAGACTATGAGATCAACGTTGACCCGCAGGTTCACCAGGTTTTCGAACAGACTCTGGAGCTTGCCGAGGTCCTTGGACACGAAGTGCACGAAATGACACCCACCGCGTTTCCAGATTATGTTGACTATTTCCGCGCTGTATGGATGGGCGGCGCTGCGGGACTTCCACTTCCAGATGAAGCATTGGAATATGTGGAACCCCTGACGGCGTGGCTGGTGCGTACTGGGCGGGCATGCCCCGCAGCGCAACTACCCGTTGCACTTGGGGCCTTAGCCCAGTTTGAATCACAGATTATCGCTGATTACGCACCATATGATCTGGTGGTGACGCCGGCATTGGCCATGACGCCTCGTCCACAAGATTGGTTTGACCAAACTGATGGAAACCTAAATTTTGTTCAACAGTGTCAGTACACGCCTTTCACAAGTTACGTAAATGTTGCGGGCTTACCTGCAATCTCTCTACCCGTTGGGCAAGGAAAATCGGAGTTTGATGGTGAGACAGTTCCCATTGGCATTCAAGCTATTGGCCGCCCTGGCGACGAACTGACGTTGCTGCGCTTCGGTAAAGAACTGGAAGAACAGATTCACTGGGAGGACCATATTCCGAAGGCAGCCCAAGAATCCTGACTACTGCCAGGGCAGTCCCGATACTTCCACAGGCCTATTTTCCTCAATCGACTGGTCGATGGCCAGTGCTAATGCCCAATCTTGGGAACCCTCAGCAAGTGGGTAAGGTTCAGGTCCGCCGCCATGAATCCACTCTGACATGGCTGCCAAAAGGTCAGTGACAGCGATTTCATCATCAGCCAAACGCCCTGGAATCCACCGGTTCTTATAAAGGACGCGTTCGCCAAGGTTGATAAGATTCAGATCATTTCCTTCAAGACTGAGACCCTGCCCAGTTTGTCTACGGTTCAAATCCCCACGCAAAATTTCGCGATCCCCAGCCATCCACGTAACGCGGTCTTCCATGATTTCGCCTCTGGAACCACGAACCATAGTCTGGTCTGTACGTAGGGGATTGAACCACTGGTTGTCAGTGAAGTCGTAGTATCCGGTTTTCCCACCCGCAAACTGGAGGGTGCCTCTAACATTCCTGATTGGCTTTTCGCCCTGCCCATCATTCCATCCAGGCCGGTCTAACGGGTCAAGCAGCATATGAGTCGATTTTGTGCCCAAAACTGTGGCATCTTCAAAACGGGTGCCCAGAAGATACCTGAGGACACCAACACCGTGATATTGATGAGTCTGAGAAATGGAGACTTCATTTACCGTCCCAATAAGACCAAGATCAATCAGGTGTCTGCGAGCTATTTGGGTTGGGTACCGCGGATACTGTTCGGCAACCTGGACTAAGCCCGAGCCTCCGACATCATTCCATAGGGACACTAAAGATTCCAAAGATGGGGCTGGCGGTGTCTCAGTCAAAACAGGCAGTCCCATGGCCACAACCTGGCGGGTGATCTGCGGTGCCACCTCCCAAGGGACACTTACAATCACAAAATCTGGGCGGTCAGCTTTCACCGCTTCTTCAATACTGCGCCATGCAGGCAATCCGGTCTCTTCCTTCACCTGCAGACCGCGCTGGTCAGAGCGGACTACCACGCCTGTGACGCGAAAATGGTCAGGAAATGCCAAGGCCGGACGGATGAAAAATGGAACCCGCCATCCATATCCCACTATTAGGAATGACACCTGGGTGACATCAGGACACGTGGGGGCAGGCAGGTAATCAAGCATGGCGATGTTCCTCTTCTTTGTGGACTACGTGGACGAAAAATTTCGTCCACGGTCCAATCTTCTCACCATGCCAAAGGGCTCTACAAACTCACAGCCAAGCTCGATAGTGTTGTGGCGGAACATGATCATGCGGGGACTTCAAGAATCGTGCAGCCCTGATCGGAAAGTTCGGGTCACGAAGTACTTCCCGCCCCACATACACGGCGTCAGCTTGGCCAAGTGCAACAATCTGTTCGGCCTGAGCGGGCTCAGTAATAAGTCCTGCAACGCCCGTAGGAATCTTTGCTTCGCGCCGAATCGTCTCTGCTAAAGGCACCTGGTAGCCAGGCCCGACTGGTATGGGGGCACTTGGGGTGTTTCCGGCTGATGACACCGAAATGAGGTCCGCGCCATGGTCCTTGAGCCATTTTGAGACCTGCACGGTGTCATCGACTCCGCAGCCATTTGGCAACCATTCAGTTGCTGACAGCCTGACAATAATAGGTACAACATCGCCCACGGCTTCTCTGACTGCGTCCGTTACCCTCAATAACAATCTGGCCCGATTCTGAAGCGTTCCACCATACTCATCAGACCGTTCGTTGCTGAGCGGAGAGAGGAACTGATGAAGTAAATACCCATGAGCTCCATGAATCTCAATGACATCAATATTTGCTTCAACCGCGCGTTTAGCCGCGGATGCAAAAGAGTCAACTACATTGTCAATGTCATGGTGATCAAGCGGGGTTGGTTCTGCTAATCCAGGAAAGGCAAGTGGTGAAGGCGCAACGGGTTGCCATCCGCCTTCGTTTTCTGAAGCAACACCAGTCTGTTCGCCCGGAAACCCTCTCCGTGTGGAAGCTTTGCGACCCGCGTGACCTAATTGGATGCCAACTACTGCGCCCTCGCTGTGCATCAGCGCACTAATGGGAGTAAACGCCGCTATCTGCTGGTCATTCCAAAGCCCCAGGTCTTGTGGCGTAATACGACCCTCAGGCGTGACGGCAGTCGCTTCAATAGTGACAAGCCCAGCGCCGCCACGTGCCAATGCCCCATAATGCATCAGATGCCAATTGGTTGCCACGCCATTTTGTGCGGTAACCGAATACTGGCACATTGGAGGAATCCAAATTCTGTTCCGGATTAATGTGTCTTGCAAGCGTATTTGTTCGAATAATGCATTCGTCACTGTAAATCCTCTATCCCACAACAATGTTTTGGTATGACGGGTTCTTTTTCACCCAAGCGCTGGCAAACGGGCACACTGGGTTAATCAAGGTATCGTCAGACTCCCTAGCCTGATCAAATGCAAACTGAACCAACTTATTGCCCACTCCTTGACCGCCATAATCAGGGTCCACTTCAGTATGGACTAATGACATTACATTGTCCTTGGTCATATAGCGCAGTATGCCAACTAGTTTTCCGTCGATATAGGCTTCAAAACGATGCAGCTTAGGTGCGAATGAAATCTCTACAGTTTCCATTCCACCAGTGTTTCATTGCTAGCGCGGGGTTACCAGAGCAGACGGGGGACTTCGCCACTGGCAAAAACCCGTCTGCGCATTAAACCTGAACTAGTTCCATCCTCCCCAATCAATACCTGGATCAGGTGGTGGAGCATAGGTTGGTGGCGCAGGTTCAACAGTTGGAGCAACCGGAGCAGGTTTTTCCTCCGGAGCCGGCGTGCCTCCGTCATCAACTTGCGGTGGGTTAACAACGACTGGTGGTTCGGCTGGTGGTTCAACTGGGGGATCAAGTGTTTGAGGGACATTGTTTCCAGCGGGGACTTCAGCCGCTGGGGTCTGACTGTCTTCGCCACCTTCGGCCTTTTGCCACTCATCATGTGATTGAGTTACAGCCGAGGTCTTTTCTGTTAGTTCCTTCGCTGTAGCCTGAACATCTGCAAGGAACTTATCAGCGTCTTCAAGGGTGGACGGTTGGGACTCACAGTTCGCAAGGACAGTCTTTGCATTGTTGATAGTTGAAGCCAACAGATCGCGGACCTTATTGTCCATAGTCTTGCCGTCGCTGTTTTGGAAAGCAGAATCAGCAGCGGTGATAGCTTGTTTCAGCTTGTCCCGTTCAGAAGCCAGCCTTTCTATGACCGTACTAAAGATTGCATTCTCAGCGTCACTGTGGGCGGTGCTAAGAGCTGTCGTCTTCGTCTTTAGCTCTGCGGTCACAGCAACAAGTCTCTCAGTGGCAGTGGCAATGGATTGATGATCCGATGCCGACTGAGCCGCCACACAATCTGGGACTGAGCTATTTTGTGTAATCGAAGTCTGGAGTTCCTCAGTCAAAGTGACATTTTGAAGCGTTGCTTTATCTTGAACTTCCTTCGCTAGGTTCACGGCACTTCGGTGCTTTGACGCAGCAATCTGGCAGTCTTCCAGCGCACTGCTGTTTGACTGGTATGCGTCAACAGCAGCACTTTCGTCCGCAGTGAATGCAAACGTCGTGTAGAGGTTACTGGCAACAATGACTGTGCCAATCACCATCCACGGCCAGGTCTTAAATACGATTGCTTGTCTCTTTGGGGCCAGCCTTTTTCCGGGCGCGCTTCCAGCCCTTTTGGGGAGGTTGTCGCTCCTCTTTGGCAGGCTGTCTGCCCGGTTTTGCGCGCCTTCAGGCCGCTTCGACGTACTTTCGGCTCTAGAGCGCGTACGCGTCCCCTTGTCAGGTGTGCCTTTCGGATCACCGGCGTGAGTCATACATGTACCTTCACTAGCGAAATGTCTGTTCTTTCTTTTTCAGTGTCAACTATGAGCTTGCCTTGAGACAATTAAAGACGTGACTGAGACTAATTTCAAGCCTGCTCATCTGTCACAGACATTCTATAGGCCACGGCGCCGGTTGATTGCCGCAGAATCTGGGTCTTTTCCAACTATTGCCCTGAATGATTCCATTGGAGGCCTAGAGTTCCCGCGGGCCAATAGCTCGAATCGTAGCACTGCACCACTGTCAAGTGACAAGCCGCCGTTCACCCTAGCCCGCAGCCATTCTTCCACCTCAGCGACCATTGCTTCGGACCAAAGATACGAATAGTAGGCCCCGTCATACCCGCCTGCGAATGCATGCGCGAAATATCCAGTTCGATACCTAGGTGGAACGCAAGGGTGAGAAATCTCAGACTTTTCCAGTGCACCTTGTTCAAAAGCTTCTATGTCTGTGACTTTTTCGTCAGATTTTATTGAGTGCCAGGCTTGATCGACAATTGCTGCTTCTACGAACTCAAGCGTCGCATATTCCTGGAAGCTGGTTTTCGATTTTGCCAATCGATCAATGACGTATTGTGGCAAAGGCTCTTGTGTATCAACGTGCTTAGCCATGTTGGCCAAGACATCTGGATGAAATGCCCACATTTCATTTAACTGGCTTGGTAACTCCACAAAGTCACTAGGTACTGAGGCCCCTTCTGTCTCACGGTAGTATGTGTTTGTAAGCAATCCGTGTAATGCGTGACCAAACTCATGAAAACAGGTTTCGACGTTGTCCCATGAAAGAAGCGCTTCAGAGCCGTCCACTGGTTTTATGAAATTAGCGTCGTTGGTTATTACCGGACGCTGACCGGTGCGACCGCATGCAGGGACCAACGTAGACATCCATGCCCCACCACTCTTTCCAGGCCGCGTGTAAAAATCGGCAATAAATAGCCCTATTGAAGAACCATCAGCGTCAAACACTTCCCAAACTTGGGCATCTTCGTGCCATCCCGCAAGATCAGTTCTTATCTTAAATGTAATCCCATAAAGCCTATTTGCAGCATAAAAGACCCCATCATTTATAACCTGATTGAGTGGAAGATATTCCCGTAACAACTCTGGGTCAAAATCAAGCAAATCTTGTCGAAGTTTTGCCTCATAAAAAGGCCAATCAGCTGCAGATAGTTGTTGGGTTTTTGTGATTTTCTCTAGTTCCTGGGCCTGACGCAGGACTCCGCGTTTTGCTGCAGCACCTATGCCAGTGAGCAAAGACATGGCTACTGACTGTCCAGGGATCGTTTGCCCGGCCATTACTAGCTCGCCATGGTTTGAAAACCCCAATAGCTCCGCGCGCTGGGCACGAAGATGCGTGAGTTCTATGATCAAAGCCGAAGTGCCTGTCTTGTCATCATCGTCCAAGCCCCTTGACAATGACACGTTTAAAAGGTCGGCCCGCGTCTGAGCATTTTCTAATGAAGCAAGTGCCTCTTGGGACGTGTAGTTTTCCAAGGGCAAAAACCAAGTAGTACCACGTTTTTTCCCGGCCTCTAATGCATCGTTGATTTTAGAATCCGAAAGCCCTGCTAAGTCATCTGCATTGCTGCCTTCAAGGCCTATGTTTGACAGCTGAGAAGAGATGCGTGAATCTACCTTTGCCTCAAGAAGGGCGATGTTTTCGTTTAAAACTCTAAGGCTATCTTGGTCAGAATCGCTAAGGTTTATACCAGAGCGTTCAAATGTCTGGACCGTATCCTTTATAAACCACGCAGTCTCATCATCAAAATCCATCTTTTGTAGAGCTTTAAACCGCTTATACATGTCGGTATTTAGCAAAAATGAATCTGAATGACGTGACATTAACGGTGCAATTTCTTCCTGCAATGCAGAAAGTTCATCCCCGCCAATGGAACTTGCCAAAGTCCAAAAGACCCGAAGTGCCCGATCAAAAAGAGCCCCAGAATCATCAAGCGCGATCACCGTGTTCTCTTTAGTGGGTTCCTGCGGGTTAGTGGCAATTTGTTTCCACTGAGCGGCTTGCTCTTCCATGCCTTCAGTGATTGCTGGCAATAGATCCGTGATCTTGATTGCATGAAAATCAGGAAGCTCAAAAGGAAGCGTTGAAGGTTTTGCAAGGGGATTAGTGGTGTCAAGCAATTGTTCCTCCATGTCAAAGGGGCGATAGACCGACTTTACCAGGGGTAAACTTCAAGGCTTGTCACTTACAGGGGATGTTCCTCCCAAAGGCTAAAGGCAGACCTCGGCTAGCAACATTCGCCACTGCGTGTAGCATGATAGAACATGGTAGGACAAAAAATCGGATTCGACCGTGATAAGTACGTTTCCCTTCAAACAGAGCATATTAAAGCACGTCGCCGCCAGTTTGGCGGGAAATTGTATCTGGAGTTTGGCGGGAAACTATTTGACGACATGCATGCTTCGCGTGTTCTGCCAGGTTTCCTTCCTGACAACAAAATCTTGATGCTTGAGTCTTTGAAAGGCGAAGCCGAAGTCATCATGGTTGTGTCAGCCCGCGATATTGCAAATAACAAAGTCCGCGGTGACTTAGGAATTCCATATGACGCTGATGTTTTGCGTTTAATTGATGAGTTTCGCTCCTACGGATTGCTTGCAAATACGGTAGTAATCTCACAAATGCGTGACGATGATCGCCCTGCTAAAGAGTTTCGTCGCAAACTTCAACGCCTCGGCCTAAAAGTGTATCGCCACTACCAAATTGATGGATATCCACATGATATTCCACGAATTATTGGCGAAGACGGCTATGGCAAGAATGAGTACATTGAAACCACCCGTGATCTGGTTGTTGTAACTGCGCCTGGCCCAGGTAGCGGCAAGATGGCCACGTGCCTGTCGCAGCTTTACCACGACAACATGCGGGGCATCGCCTCTGGTTACGCGAAGTTTGAAACATTCCCAATCTGGAATCTTCCACTTGATCATCCAGTCAATATTGCGTACGAGGCGGCAACGGCGGACCTTGACGACGTCAACATGATCGACCCCTACCACCTGGCCGCCTATGGGGAACAAGTGGTCAACTACAATCGTGACGTTGAAATATTTCCAGTCTTAAATGTCCTATTTGAACAAATAGTTGGGACCTCACCTTACAAGTCTCCAACTGACATGGGCGTGAATATGGCTGGGTACTGTATTTCAGATGATGGGGTCTGCCAGGAGGCTTCAAAGCAAGAAATCATTCGCAGATACTTTAAATCGTTGGTTGTTGAGGCCACTAATCAAAGCGAATCTGACGTTTCAGATCGCATTGCCCTGTTAATGGGGAAGCTGGGAATAAGTGTGCATGACCGGCCCGTCGTGGACCCTGCACGTGACCTTGCGGAAGTAACTGGGGCACCTGCTGCGGCCATGGAACTTCCAAGTGGAAGAATCGTTTTGGGTAAGACGTCTGCTTTACTTGGAAGTAGTTCTGCGGTTTTGCTGAATGCCCTAAAAAGCCTCGCAAATATTGACCCATCAATCGACTTATTGGACGCTGCAACAATCAAACCAATACAAGAACTAAAAACCCACCACCTTGGCAGCCGCAATCCAAGATTGCATACGGACGAGGTCTTGATTGCTCTTGCCGTCGCCGCCACCACCGATGAGCATGCGAAACAAGCGATGGAACAGCTCTCAAAACTGCGCGGACTGGACGTCCACACATCAGTGATCCTTGGGTCGGTAGATGAAGGAATCTTTCGTAACTTAGGCGTGCAAGTAACCAGCGAGCCAATGTTTCAGTCAAAAAACCTGTACCGCAAGCGTTGACGGCTCACAAAAGCCATGTCCGAAAATGGCTAGAATGCCAATATTTTGCCACGTAATGTAGAGGCATGACGGTTCAGGCTTTGGGTGATGCCCTTGCGAATGTGGATGGGCTTTATTCCGCATTTGCAGTAGGTGATAGGCGTTTTGATGGCCGTATTTTTGTTGGTATTTCCTCGACCATGATTTACTGTCGGCCCATATGCCGGGCGAAACGGCCAAAACGTGAAAACTGCACATTTTTTACTTCTGCGGCTGCAGCAGAACTAGAAGGGTTCAGGCCATGCATGCTTTGTCGGCCAGAAACTGCGCCAGGACACGGGTTGGCTGACGCCACATCAGAACTTGCATACCGGGCCGCGCAAGTTTTAGAGGAAAAATGTGGCAGTGGATTGACCCAACGCGAAATAGCTGCGGGCCTTGGATACTCTGTTCGTCACTTGCGGCGGGCATTCACAGCGGAATACAGTATTTCGCCAGTTGACTATTTGCAAACCTGCCGTCTTCTGCTAGCAAAAAACCTCCTCACGGAAACAAATATGCAGGTAGTCGATGTGGCAATGGCGTCTGGATTTGGCAGCCTCAGGCGGTTCAATGCTATTTTCAAAGAACGTTACCGGATGGCACCAACAGCGCTTCGGAAGCAACGAATTGGGAAACAAGTGATAGAAGACAAAACCACGTTGACCATTGGATATCGCCCGCCTTACCTGTGGGATGAGATACTTCGGTTCTTTGCCGGACGCGCTATTGAGGGTGTTGAGGCCGTGGTGGATGGACAATACCGCAGGACCGTTCGGATTGGTTTTGGCAGTGAACAGAAAGTTGGGTGGCTTCAGGTAAGTCATAAAGCCAAGGACAATGCATTATCTGTGACTATCAGTGACTCCCTTACCCCCGCGCTGGCGCAGGTGCTTTCACGTATCAAACACATGTTTGACCTTCATTGTGATCCAAGTTCTGTTGCTGAGACACTAAATGTGATGAATGAAGTGACGCCAAACCTTTTTATTGAAGGTATCCGGGTGCCAGGCTGTTTCGATCCGTTCGAAATGGCGACGCGCGCTGTGCTTGGCCAGCAAGTGAGTGTCAAAGCGGCTGGGACTTTTGCGCGGCGAATTGCTAGCACCTTCGGCATTCCCATTGATACGGGGACTTCTGAGCTGACGCATCTTTTCCCTGCGCCGGAAACCATACTGGAACTGAGTGGGCCTATTGAAGACCAACTTGGCCCACTTGGCGTGACTGGAACCAGGGCACGCACGATTCGGGCGCTTGCAGAGTCTTTAGTGTCTGGGCATTTGCGTCTTGATCATAGCGCCGACCCAGAAGAGGAAGTACAGCGCCTCCTTGAAATTAAAGGAATAGGGAAGTGGACGGCTGGCTACATTGCGATGCGCGCCATGGGGTGGCCTGATGTTTTCCTAGAGACTGATGCTGGAATCAAGCAAGCTCTGGCCCCCATGACTCCGAAAGAAGCCCTTTCATTAGCGAAGTCTTGGAGGCCGTGGCGAAGCTACGCGACTATTAGCTTGTGGAACACCCTTTGAGTTAAGCACCGTATATTCTTGACGAGGCCTGAGCGGTTCGTCAATGAAACCATTTTTACCCCGCATACTTACATACTTACTTGAGAAAGAAGCCTCAAATGTACCTAACCACAACATATGATTCGCCGGTTGGACGCTGCACCATTGCATGCGACGAAAGTGGCAGTGACTTGGTAGGGCTGTGGATTGAGGGGCAAAAGTATCACGGCGGGTTAAGCCTTGATGACATGAAAACAAGCCAAAGTGCTTCAGCGTTGCGTGAGACAGCGACTTGGCTAGATCAATATTTCGCTGGAGAAGAACCTGCAATTTCTATGTTGAACCTGAAACCTGTCGGCACTTCATTTCGCATGGCTGTTTGGCAGATTTTGCAGGAAATCCCATATGGGCAGCTCACAACTTACGGAGAGATTGCGCGGCAAATGGCTGTAAGGTCAGGAAAAAAGTCCATGTCAAGCCAAGCCGTTGGTGGGGCAGTGGGGCATAACCCAATTTCGATCATCATTCCTTGTCACAGAGTTGTTGGAGCAGACGGAAGCTTGACGGGCTACGCTGGTGGGCTTGAAACCAAGATCAGACTGTTGGAACTTGAAGGCACCGACATGTCTGACCTTTACACACCAACAAAAGGTACGGCTCTGTAGCGGGCCGCGTGAAAGTTGCTGCCATAGGGTTGTTGGGCTTCCCATAGCTTTGTAACCCTACGGCTGTCCCCACAGTGCTATGGCTAAAACAGGCGTTCCAGGTGGAACCTACGCCGCGGGCCGCCTCCGTTTCGGTTTCCTTCGTCA
>DAIOFF010000079.1:0-10835 GCA_036745855.1 Scrofimicrobium sp.
GCGGGTAGCTGCGAAACCGTCCGCGCTGAAGCTATCGGAGCCGTAACCGCCGGCTGGGCTAACAGCCAAGCAATTGCCACAGCCGCGGGCTCCGTATTGTGGTTTTTGGCAATCTCAGTCAGCACTGCAACTGTTCGCTCCGATTGATCCGAACCATGCCGCGTGACTGCGGCGGCCCTCTCGCCCGCAGGTTTTTCGTCCCGATACTTTCCAGTCAATAAACCCGCAGCAAGCGAGAAGTACGGCATCACGCCAAGTTCCAAACTTTCTGCCACTCCGCGTAGACCACCTTCAAACTCTGCCCGGAAAACCAAGTTGTAGTGCGGCTGCAAAGCTACAGGCGCAGACCTTTGAGGAGCCAAGTCTGCCCATTGCCTGACACTATCTGGAGCAAAGTTTGAAAGCCCAACGTACCTAATTTTTCCGGCCTCGACAAGATCATCGAACGCCCCAATAGACTCTTCAAATGGGACCGCAGGGTCTTCAGCATGCGCATAATAAAGATCTATATAGTCAGTTTGCAAACGTTTAAGTGAAGCGTCAACGGCTTTCTTTATATTCTCTGCCGAAAGTCCAGGCGCAGTCGATAGTTTCCCCACTTTTGTGGCAATTACAAGCTCATCACGGTTTCGGCGTTCATTTGACCATTGGCCAATGATTGCCTCCGATTCCCCTCCGGCATTACCCTCTTTCCATTCTGAATACACGTCTGCGGTATCAATGAAGTTTCCGCCAGCATCCGCATACTCACTCAGAACAGCATTAGATTCCTCGGGACTTGCTGTCCACCCAAATGTGTTTCCTCCCAAGCAAAGTGGGTATATATCCAGGGACGACTTTCCTATTTGCACGTTATGCCTCCTAATAGTCTGCCTCTATTATTGCGCGTACACGGACGACTAATGTCCCTGCACATGCCCGCGTGCAAAAATGGAATAGTGGCAACTAAAGAAACTGAACTTCGAAACCGGATAAGCGCTATTGCGGAAGCTCAATGGTCTGCGCGTAGTCGCGGACAATATTCGTCTGACGCATCTAACTACCGGATAGTGCCTGACGCCGTTGTGTTTCCAAGGAATGTTGACGAGGCGTTACAACTGCTGGAAGTCAGCAGAGAGCTGAGTGTACCTGTTACTTCCCGCGGTGCAGGAACGTCAATAGCAGGTAACGCAGTTGGCTCTGGCATCGTTATAGATTTCTCTCGCTACATGAACCGCATCCTTGAAATAGATGGTTCGTCTGGGACTGCGCGCGTTCAGCCCGGCGTGATTATGACCGATTTGCAGAAAGCAGCAGCGCCCACTGGGCTTTGGTTTGGGCCAGACCCAAGCACGAAGAATCGGGCAACTTTTGGTGGGATGATCGGAAACAACGCTTGCGGGCCGCACGCCTTGGCATTTGGCCGCACAGCAGACAATGTGGAGTCCCTTGATGTCGTGGATGGCTTGGGCCGCCATTTCACTGCCGCACAAGACATGGGGGTGGTGCCTGGGCTTTCCGAGTTGATATCAGCAAATCTTGCACCCATCCGCACTGAGCTTGGACGTTTTAGGCGGCAAGTTTCTGGATATTCACTTGAGCACCTTTTGCCCGAAAATAATACAAACTTGGCGCGCGCTTTAGTTGGCACTGAGGGCACTGTGGTGACAGTTTTGGAAGCCACAGTCAATCTGCGTCCGAAACCTAAGTCCCCCGTACTGGTGGTATTGGGTTTTTCGGATATGAACGAGGCCGCAGATGCAGTTCCTTCACTGCTGGAAGTTGATTTGCCTGGTTTTGGTTGGCTGGCTATGGAGGGGATGGACTCACGCATAGTCGACGTTGTGCGGAAACATAAGGGGTTTGTGCCAGACCTTCCTAGCGGTGGAGGTTGGCTTTTCTGTGAGGTTGAGGGCATTGAGGCTGCTGAAGAACTAACCAAGTTCCCCGGCGCACTTGATACACGGATTGTCACTTCGGTTTCCGAGGCGGCAGAGCTTTGGCAGATTAGGGCCGACGGCGTTGGACTTGCTGGTCGAACGCCAGACGGGAATGCCGCCTGGCCTGGATGGGAAGATTCAGCAGTACCCCCAGAACATTTGGGCAAATACCTGCGCGCATTCGATGAACTTATGAACGAATACGGCGTTTACGGACTTCCCTATGGGCATTTTGGTGATGGTTGCATTCACATTCGAATCAGCTGGCCGTTAGATTCACCAACGGACGTACCCAAGTTTGGAAGCTTTATGGAGGATGCCGCAAGACTGGCAGGTAGTTTCGGTGGTTCAGTGTCTGGAGAACATGGTGATGGGCGCGCGCGTTCTTCACTATTAAGCGAAATGTATTCGGGTCAGATGCTGGACATTTTTGGGCAGTTTAAGGCCCTGTTTGACCCAAATAAACTACTTAATCCAGGCATCATTGTTGATCCAGATCCCCTTACCGCTAACTTGCGCAGGCCTGCCGCAAAAGCCTTGGGCGCCCAGGGCTTCGCATTCCGGGAGGATGCTGGTGACCTCACCAAAGCTGTCCACCGCTGCACTGGCGTTGGTAAATGTAGAGCCAATAACTTCGGTACTGGTGGTTTCATGTGCCCTAGCTACCAAGCCACGCGCGATGAAAAAGACGTTACCAGAGGCCGCGCCCGCATATTGCAGGAAGTTGCCAATGGGACTTTGGTGAAGGGTTGGGATTCCCCTGAACTCTCAGAGTCCTTAGATCTTTGCCTAAGTTGCAAAGCCTGCGGGCATGACTGTCCTGCCGGCGTTGACATCGCCCGTTATAAGTCTGAAGCCACCTACCGGCGCTACCAAGGGAAGCTTCGCCCACCAAATCACTATGTGCTTGGGTGGTTGCCACGGTGGGCGAGACTTGTCACTGCGTTTCCTCCAGTTGCGGCAGTTGCCAACGTCGCCATGGGATTGAGGCCATTAAAGAATGTTGTTTTTGCTCTTTCGGGAATTGACTCACGGCGCCAGATGACGGCCTTTACAACCAAACGATTTAGCAGATCATTCAAGAAAAATAAGGCAGCACAAACACATCAAACAAACGCCATTAAGTCTGCTAGTCCGGCTTTGCCAGGGCGTGATGTGATTCTTTGGGCTGATTCATTTAGTGAGTATCTTGACCCGGCTAGCGCCGAAGCCATGGTGTCTTTGTTGACTGAAGCCGGTTATAAAGTCCGTATTCCAAGCCAGCCAGCTTGCTGCGGTCTAACGTGGATTTCTACAGGACAGTTAGATGGGGCCAAAAAGCGCCTTCGAGGACTACTTGACGTTCTTGGTCCTGCGGCTGAAGCGGGTGTGCCGATTATTGGTGTCGAGCCTTCCTGCACAGCAGTCTTGCGTGACGACTTAGTTGATCTTCTTCCTGATGACCCCCGCGCCCACGCAGTATCAAAAGGCACGTACACTTTGGCCGAACTTCTGACTCACCCAGACATTGGACCCGGTGAGGACTGGAAACCGCCTGCAGACCTTGAGGGCCTTCAAGTTATTGCACAACCTCACTGCCACCAGCATTCCGTTATGGGGTTTGATGCGGACCTCAAGCTGTTGAAGAAGTTTGGTGCCAATGTCACCAAACTTGCAGGCTGTTGTGGGTTGGCTGGCAACTTTGGAATGGAAAAGGGACACTATGAGACTTCAGTAGCCGTCGCAGAAAATGGTCTGCTGCCAGCGCTTCAGGAAGCCCCAGAGGGAGCAGTGTTCTTAGCTGACGGCTACTCTTGCCGCACTCAGGCCGAACAGTTAGCCAATGTGACAGGAATATCCTTGCCGCAACTGCTCTTAGGGTAGGTCCCTGACCTAGACATCCAAGGTTTCGATCAGTAACGTGTCCGCAGCAGACGCCGCCAAATTATCGGGTGCCGATCCTGAATCTATTGTCTCAATGTCCCGCAAGGTCCTCTCGACTGCGCGAGTCCGTCGTCCTGCTTCATCAACCGTGTTTTGTGCCGTCTTCAGTTGCTTGCCTAGTTTGTCCCAAACTTTGCCGTACTTGATGAACTCACTCTTTGCGGCTCCAAGGACCTGCCAGACCTCAGATGAGCGTTGCTCAATAGCCAGCGTCTTGAAACCCATTTGCAAACTGTTTAGAAGCGACATCAAAGTAGTGGGGCCAGTGATCATCACCCGGTCACGCTGCTGCAATCCAGCTGCCAAACCTGATATGCGCATCGCTTCAGCAAACAATCCTTCTGTTGGCAAATACATGATGGCAAAATCCGTACTATACGGCGGATGAATGTACTTATTACTAATAGTCGCAGCCTGAAGTTTGATTGCTTTTTCAAGTGCCGTGGTCGCAGTTGCTACTTCAGCAGGGTCACCATTTTCTTGAGCAGAAAGCAACCGCTCATAATCCTCTTGAGGGAACTTTGAGTCGATTGGCAACAAGACCGGGTGGTCATCATCCCTACCAGGAAGCCTCACTGCAAACTCAACGCGCTCTGAGCTTTCAGGACGAATCTTTGTATTTTCCTCATATTGGCTTGGCGTTAAAATGTCTTCAAGCTGACGTGATAGTTGAACTTCACCCCAAGCACCCCGGTTTTTGACGTTGGAAAGTACCCTCTTCAATCCACCAACGTCTGTGGCCAAGTTCTTCATTTCACCAAGGCCCAGCTGCACCTGTTCAAGCCGATCACTGACTAGCTTGAATGACTCACCAAGACGCTTCTCAAGTGTGCCCTGCAGCTTCTCATCAACCGTTTCCCGCATCTTTTCAAGCTGAATATTGTTTCCTTCCCGGACTTTATCCAGCTCACTTTGCAGCGTCGACTTTAGCTCTTTTTGATGCACACCCGTCGATTCAGTTAGTTGCGCGATTTTTTCAGAGTTATCTTTCAAAGACTCGGCCAATGATGTTTGTAGCTTCTGACCAACTTCTGTGCGGATACGTTCAAGTTCAGCGGCGTTCGCGGTCCTCACTTTATCGAGTCCATCCGAAAGGACCTTGCGCATATCCAAGTTACTTTGATCTAGCCGATCCATTCTCTGAGTTAAGAAAGTCAGCATCTCTTGACGAAATTCGGCTTGTGCATTGCTTTGTCTACGGGCCTCACCCGCATTCGCTTCAACGATTGCCGTAAATCTGGAATCTAGAGTTCGCTGCATTCCAGCCAACTGTTCGCCTTGCTGCCTAGCTGCACCATTGATTTGAACCTCAAGTTGGCGCAATGTTTGCTGAGCATCCCGGCCGCCATCTTCAGGGCGTTTCAAAACCAAAAAAACCAAAATACCGATCACCGTAATGAGGTTGATTACGGACAGAACGATCAAACCCGCCATACTTCCACCTTTCGTCTAAGAAGACTATAAATGGGGTCTCCGACAAGTGATTTTCTCACGTCCAAACCTGCAGGCCCACACGGGAATAACAGTGTCGACTAGAACTACAGCCTGGCAGATTTTGAGCTTCCTTTCACCATTGACATACACAGGCCAATATGCCGCCGATGCGCCAAACAAAAATCTGAAGGCCGCAAAAATCGGTGTATCGCCCCCGCCTCGTGAAAAACCAAACGAATATTCTCAGTTCAAACTGGCAACTTAGACGGCTCCGATGAGTAACCAAGCTCGTCTTCACGCACCTCGAAATGTGATGCTTACAGTGACTTTGATGCCCGAATATGCTTCCGAATCTTCTTTATCGCCCAATCGTAATGACTCACAGTCGCAGAAACACAGTAAGAACCCAACGACGAAGTACCTGTCCACCCAAAATGAGCCTTCTCAAACAACTCTTCATCTGTAAAACTCTGAATGAGATGAGTCACCTGCTGATGACTTGCACTAAGTGACTCTAGGGCCTCGTCGAACGAAGTTTGCTGATTATCCCGCCAAAACTCGGCATTCATTTCGCCATACGTCCGCCAGTTATAGGGCTCAGGAATAAAAGGCTTGACGTTTCCTGCCTGGTTCGAAGCAACCCAATCCAGCAAAAGATACTGCCATTTATACAGGTGCACAACCACATCCCGCATGTTCTTATCCCGATTCCAGTGGGATTCTTTTCCCTGAAAGTTCGGGCCGAAATAAAGAGGCACTTCCCGCTCAGCCACGTCCATAGAATCAATCAAATCCATGAGTGCCGCGTACTGCGTCATTGATGCGTCAAGAAGCTCAGATTTTGCCTTCGGTCTAGCCATGCCCCTCAGCCTAGCAACTCAGATAATCCCAATGCAGAAGACAATGTCCCTTAGACCCCGGACGAAATACTAGACAGACACCCGCATTTTTGGTGTCATTGCAACGAAATCCCATGACCTCATTGATCATGGGATAGTGGCGGAGACGGCGGGATTTGAACCCGCGAGGGGCGTGAACCCCTACCTCCTTAGCAGGGAGGCGCACTCGACCGGACTATGCGACGTCTCCAGTGCTCGTATAGTCTAACGGTTCCTCTACCCAAAACGCCAACGGCATCCGATTTGCTTCGCTGCCGGGATAATGTTCAGTTTCCATTCAGCCTGAACCGGTAAGCTGAGAGTGTGCCTGAGGTAGAAAGACAGCATCTTCGTAAGCAACTAGTGGAATTGCGGCAAATGATGTTGCTTTATGAGGCTGCGATGGATTCGGTTACGGCGCGCGTAGAGGTGCTGCAGGAAGAGTTTCAACTGCTCCATGACTA
Source organism: Scrofimicrobium sp. (assembly GCA_036745855.1). GTDB lineage: Bacteria > Actinomycetota > Actinomycetes > Actinomycetales > Actinomycetaceae > Scrofimicrobium. Next base: position 6,619 of record DAIOFF010000079.1, read on the forward strand.
CAATCCGATCGAACATGTGAAATCTCGCCTAAAATCTCCTGAGTCGATTTTGGAGAAAGTCACGCGAAAAGGAATGCATCTCACAGTTGATGGTTTGATGGAAACGATCTTTGACATTGCTGGCGTGCGTTTAACTTGCAGCTTCCCTAATGACATTTATCAGGTTCGTGATTTGCTTTGTTCTCAAGATGATTTAACGATTCTTGAAGAGAAAGACTATATAGCAAATCCGAAGCCGAACGGCTATAAGAGTCTACATTTGATCATTAAGGTTCCTGTGCATCTTTCCGTTGGAAGCCGAATGGTTCCTGTTGAGATTCAGCTGCGCACTATTGCAATGGATTTTTGGGCTTCCCTTGAGCATAAAATCCATTACAAATATCATGGCGAGGTTCCAAAGCACCTTACCGACGCCATGAAACTTGCCTCTGATGTGGCTGAAACTTTGGATACCTCTATGGAGCGAATCCATCAAGAAGTTCAGGAACTGGATAATACCAGTTTGCCTGAAGCTCCAGAGGTTTTTGTCGAGGCCTTACTTCAAGGCGCAGAAGACCGCCATTCTACGGACAATAAATACTCCTGACCATAAGAGATAAGAGTTAGCTGGCCATGGTGTCTTTGACCATGAACACACTATGTGGGTCTGGACTGTATTCGCCGAACGGCCCACATATTTCAAACCCGTGCCGCGCATACATGGACCGTGCGGGAATAAAGAAGTCCTCGGAACCGGTTTCGAGGTATACCTTTGTGTAACCGCGCTCATGTGCGACATTTATGAGGTGACTCAAAATGAGGCTGCCGATTCCAAGCCCGCGCGCCTCAGCGACTGTTCTCATCGTTTTTAGTTCGCTCGCGTGGGGGGTTAGTTCTTTGAGTGCGGCGCACCCCAAGAGTTTGTCATCACGTCGGATTGAGAACAAAGTGATATCTGGCTTTTCTAGGCGACTTACTTCCAAGGCTTGGGATGTTTCTGGCGCTGACATGAGCAGCATTTCCTCAAAGTGTTCAATAACCAAGTCCCGTAAATCAGTTCGGTATGGCCCTTCGGGGGTAATAAGGTATGAAACCTGTTCATGTACAACTATCTTTGGTAACTCGGTCATAGAAACGACACTAATGCAGAATCCCAACTGTTTGTGTTGCCACTCCAAATACAGCGCAACCAGGGAAGGACATGTTTATCAAGCTAGGGGGCAGTTATCTTCGTATTGGGGCGGTCTGAAGTGATTTTTGCCCATAAAAATAGGAAACCCTGACAGCAAATAATTGTGAAGGCGGCTCCGATTACCCAACCAACCAAAACATCATGCACGTAGTGGACTCCGACAGCTACCCGCCCATACCCAAACAAGAATGCCAAAGCGATAGCTAAAGGCCAGATCTTTTTCCATAGCAGAATACAGGCAACAGCAAGTCCAGCAGCAATGGCACTGTGACCACTTGGAAACGACCAGTCCAACGGCGAATGCGGGCAGGGAATTGCAGACTCAAAAGATAGGGCCTCACATGGTCGCACCTCTTGAAACAATGATTTACAGATCCGATTAATGCCCCAAGCTACAAGGGGTGAAACCAGTACAGTTAGGCGGCGGCGTATTGGAGTTTTCCTGTTGAAGATAACTAGCAGCAGCAAAACCAATGCAAGCAAAACTGGCCCATACTTCGCTATCGGCACCATCAGTTCACTGGCATAGCTCCCTTGCGCTTTCGCAGAAAATGCAAGAAATAAGAAAAGCTGCTCACGATAAAAGTATGCGGGTATAGCCAGCAGCAACATTGAAAACAGAACCAACCAAATATTTCGCTGCATTTGTCCCATATGCAAAGCCTACTGGAGCAAGAGAAGACCTCAGTAAAAGTGTTTCGTGTCCACGACGTTTAGCAAAGGGGCACCGTTCTTGAAACGCTGAAGATTGTCACAAAAGAACTCGGCAATTAGTTTCTCTTCGCCCGCACTATTCGCTGCCGTATGTGGGCTGACAAGGACATTTGACATGTCCCAAAGCGGATTATCCTCAGGAAGCGGCTCTGCGGCGAACACGTCGAGCGCAGCAAATCCTACAGTGCCGTTTTTGAGAGCGTGGATGAGAGCATCCTCATCAACCACGGTTCCACGGCCAACCGACACGAAAGTGGAGCCTGGCTTGAATCCAAAAATCACCTCGGCAGAAAAAATGCCCTTAGTTGCCGCAGTTCCTGGCAATGTAGAAACTACACCGTCAGACATTGCGACAGCATCTAGCAACCGATCCATTCCAAGCACTGTCACGCCTGGGACGTCACGAACCGTCTTATTCACGCCAATGACATTGGTGCCTAACGCTTTCAGTTTCTTTGCAATTTCTTTCCCGAGGTGACCCATCCCCACCACGGTCACAGTGGAATCCGACAGTTGTGTCATCGGCCACCTGGGCGGCCAATGATGCTCACGTTGATCGATGCGGAGGCGAACAAGATTCTTTGCCCCACATAAGAGCCCGAAAAGGGCGAACTCACTGAGCGGGCCAGCATGGACCCCGGCACTAGTAGTGAATGCCACACGCCTTAGGTCTTCAGAACTCAAGTTCGCAGCTTTGACTACTGCGCCACCACCCGCTGCCATCACCATCACCCAGCGGAGATGGTCGTTTGCCTCAACCGTTCGTTTTAACTGTGCTGGCGAAACGTCTGGAATTCCATATATCACGTCAGCTTGGTCAAGCATCGCTTCGAATGCTTTTTGCTGGTTCACGGTTCGCTCAAAGGATGGGTCTCCTTTGAAGTCCCCCGCCCACCGCATGGGTGGCAGCAGTGTTTGGTCCCACAGTAGTTGAACATCAGGATGGCGGATTGCGATCAAATCATGCAGTTCTTTGGGCAGTGGTGTTGCGATTGCAATCCTCATGTTTTCACCTGGAAGCATCGTTTTGAGCTACTCCCATCCTCATCAAAAGCATTGCCGTACGAACTGCTGCCTCCAGGTTTTGCGCACCATCCTTGAGCGCCGTCTCTAATGAGCTAACGCCGCGCATTATCGGAACCACTGCCGCAAACCCGTGTTCTAACAAAATGTCTGCTTCAGGGGATACTTTCCCGGCAAACCCAATGACAGGAATACCTTCTTCCCGCGCAATATTCGCAACACCGGCAGGAGTCTTCCCTTGGAGAGTTTGGCCGTCCATGGCACCTTCGCCAGTAAACACAAGGTCGGCCCCGGTAACAGCCTGTTGAAGGCCTACTATCTCTGCCACCGTTTGAACTCCGCTCTGCATGCGGGCACCAAGTGCCAGGAATGCTGCGCCTAATCCGCCAGCCGCACCGGCTCCAGGAGTATTTCGGATTTCCTTGCCTATTGCCCGCTCAAGTGCATCAGCGAAAATGCGAATAGCTTCATCCGCTTTTTGAATGTCTTGTCGTTTAAGTCCCTTTTGTGGCCCAAAAATCGCGCTTGCACCATTTTCGCCAAGTAATGGATTAGTTACGTCGCAAGCCAGAGTCATCTGAGCGTCCTTAGGAAGACTAATGCCTGACAAATCAACGCTGACCACCTGATGGAGGTTTTCTAACCGTGGCTCCACTTCATGTCCATCAAAGTCCAAAAGACGGGCTCCCAATCCGACCAAGAAACCGGCCCCACAATCATTGGTCCCGGTCCCCCCAAGACCTATTACGACCCGTTTTGCGCCGTTGGCAGTGGCGGCTTTGATTAAGTCTGATACCCCCAAACTAGTTGCGGTCCAAACATTTCGCGCATCCGCTTGAACCAGGCCAATCCCAACTGCTTCAGCTACTTCAATAACTCCTAAATCACCTGCAATACCGAACTGCCCTGACCGTAACTGTCCAGATAAGTCAGTAACACTAGTCTGGACTAGTCTCCCCTTTAGTCCAGCTGTCACCGCGTCGACGGTTCCTTCACCACCGTCAGCCATCGGCACCTTTATTACTTCAGCTTCTGGAAAGACCGCAAGGATGCCACGTTCCATTGCAATACACGCCTGCTCTGCACTCATTGATTCTTTGAATGAATCTGGCGCTACTACTATTCGCATACTTGCGGCCTTTCCAGTTTGGTTTTATTAGAAGTCCTATTCGACTATCGAACCATTGCAGGCCGTTTGTTGTCGAACTTCCAGCCAGGAATCAAGAACTGCATTCCTATAGCGTCATCGCGCGCATCAAGAGCCTTTTCTTTGTACAACTCGTGCGCGGTCAACACCTGGTCAAGGTCG
>DAIOFF010000080.1:0-10805 GCA_036745855.1 Scrofimicrobium sp.
CCCTGGCTACGGTAGATTGCCTGAACCTCAGAAACAAGCAACGTCTGAGCCGCTTTCGCACCGCGAAGACGCAGAACTTCCTTAGGATCAAGCGGACCTTCAGAAAGCTGATCGCCAGCTTTCACGCGGTCACCATTGCTGACAAGCAGACGCTGATAAACAGGAATGTCAACACTCCAGTCTTCTTTGTCGTCATCACGAGTGATAACAACCGTGCGCATCTTACGGCCCGGCTGATTGTCATCTTCAATCGTGATGATGCCAGAAGCCTCAGCCATCTTCGCCTCACCCTTAGGAGTACGAGCCTCAAAGAGTTCCTGCACACGCGGAAGACCCTGCGTAATGTCCTGACCACCAGAAGCCGCACCACCAGTGTGGAAGGTACGCATCGTCAACTGAGTTCCGGGCTCACCAATCGACTGCGCCGCAATAATACCCACGGCCTCGCCAATATCAACACGTTTACTGGACGCAAGTGAACGACCATAACAAGCCGCACAAGTACCAACCAACGCATCACAAGTAAGCACGGAGCGCACGCGGATCTTGTGAACACCCGCAGCGATGAGCGCAGAGATGAGTTCATCGCCCACATCAGTGCCAGCAGGAGCCGCAACCGTTCCATCCTCTGTAACGGCATCACGGGCAAGGGTCCGCGCATAAGCGGTCGTACCGATAATCTCAGACTCAACCCATTCACCCTCAGAGTTCTGGGTGGCAATCTCAATGTCAATGCCCATGCGAGTGCCGCAATCTTCTTCGCGAACAATCACGTCTTGAGAAACATCGACAAGGCGACGCGTCAAGTACCCCGACTCAGCTGTACGAAGAGCCGTATCAGCCGTTCCCTTACGAGCACCGTGGGTTGCGATGAAGTACTCCGCAACCGTGAGACCCTCACGGTAAGAAGCCTTAATTGGGTTCTCAATCAACTTCTGCTTCGGGTCAGACACAAGACCACGCATACCAGCAATCTGCTGAATCTGCGACCAGTTACCACGGGCCCCCGAGTCAACCATGCGGTACACCGTGTTCGTTGGCGCGAAGCTTTGACGCATATCCGCTGCAACCTTCGCAGTACATTCGTTCCAAAGGTCAACTAGTTCTTCGTAACGTTCCTGCTCACCGATCAGACCGTTGTCCGCGTCAGTTTGAACCTTAGCAGCACGTTCCTCATACTGAGCCATGATCTCCTTCTTATGAGGAGCACCCTGGATGTCGGAGAACGCGATAGTAACGCCAGACCAAGTAGCCCAGTGGAAACCAGCAGCCTTCAACGCGTCCAAACAATCGGCAACAAGAACATTCGGGTAACTTTCAGCAAGCTCATTAACGATTTGAGAAAGAAGGCCCTTCTTCACAACTGTATTCACATACGGGAAGTCCACTGGAAGCGCTTCGTTGAACAATGCACGTCCAAGAGTCGTCTCTAGCTCAACCTCATCGCCCTCAGCCCATCCTTCAGGTGCCACCCAGTCAGTGGGAGGTACAACCTTCGGGAAACGAAGCTTGATCATACGATTCAAATCAATACGACCCGCATCGAACGCCATGATAGCTTCAGCTACCGAACTGTATGACGGCAAGACCTCATTTCCGCTGCCATCAACCTCGTGCTCATAACTGCCATCGTGCTCAGCGGTCAAGTAGAACAAGCCATAAACCATATCCTGGGCTGGCATGGCCACTGGGCGACCATCAGAAGGCTTCAAAATGTTATTAGTCGAAAGCATGAGGATACGGGCTTCCGCCTGCGCTTCAGCGCCAAGTGGCAAGTGAACCGCCATCTGGTCCCCATCAAAGTCTGCGTTGAACGCAGTACATGCCAATGGGTGAAGCTGAATGGCTTTACCTTCAATCAGCTGAGGTTCGAAAGCCTGAATACCCAAGCGGTGGAGCGTTGGAGCACGGTTCAAAAGCACCGGATGCTCACGGATAACCTCATCCAAAACGTCCCACACTGCAGGGTCCTGACGCTCAACCTTGCGGCGCGCTGCCTTTTGATTCTGCGCAAAGTTCTTATCAACCAGACGCTTAATCACAAATGGCTGGAACAGCTCCAAAGCCATCTGCTTCGGCAAACCACACTGGTGAAGCTTCAGCTGCGGACCAACAACAATAACCGAACGGCCAGAGTAATCCACACGCTTACCAAGAAGGTTCTGACGGAAACGTCCCTGCTTACCTTTCAGCATGTCAGAGATCGACTTCAATGGACGGTTGCCCGCTCCTTGAACTGGACGTCCACGGCGTCCATTATCAAACAACGCGTCAACAGACTCTTGAAGCATGCGCTTCTCGTTGTTAATAATGATCTCGGGAGCATCAAGCTCCAAAAGACGCTTCAACCGGTTGTTACGGTTAATGACGCGGCGGTAAAGATCGTTCAGGTCCGAAGTCGCGAAACGGCCACCATCAAGTTGAACCATCGGACGAATATCCGGTGGGATTACCGGAATCTTGTCCAGAACCATTGAAGCTGGGCTATTACCTGTCGCGAGGAATGCATTTACAACCTTCAAACGCTTCAAAGCGCGAGTCTTCTTCTGGCCCGAACCAGAAGAAATAATCTCACGCAAAGTTGCAACTTCGTTTTCGAGGTCGAATGCAAGCAGTCGCTTCTGGATTGCTTCAGCGCCCATTCCGCCTTCGAAGTAAGTGCCATAACGAGTAAGCATCGCACGGTAGAGACGCTCATCACCCTCAAGGTCACCGACTTTCAAGTCGCGGAAACGTGCCCAAACGTCCTCAAGACGTTCAATCTCAGTATCCCAGCGGCGACGAAGCTGTCCCATTTCCCGCTCAGCGATTTTCCGCTCAGATTCGATGGCACTCTTCTTCGCATCCTCATTTTCAAGTTCCGCAATGCGGTTTTCAAGGACCTCAGCGCGCTTGTTGATCGCATTATCACGTGCGGTCTCCATACGCTTCTTCTCAACAGAGAGTTCGTCGCGGAGCATGGCTTCATCTTCACGACGTCCATCAACGTCAACATGAGTAATCATGTACGCAGCGAAATAAATGACCTTCTCAAGGTCCTTTGGTGCCAGGTCCATCAAGTAGCCAAGCCGTGAAGGCACACCCTTGAAGTACCAAATGTGGGTCACGGGAGCAGCAAGGTCAATGTGTCCCATGCGTTCACGGCGAACCTTTGAACGCGTTACCTCAACGCCGCACCTCTCACAAACAATGCCCTTGTAACGAACGCGCTTATATTTTCCACAGTTACATTCCCAGTCCTTAGTGGGACCAAAAATGCGCTCACAGAACAAGCCGTCCTTTTCAGGGCGAAGTGTGCGGTAGTTGATCGTCTCTGGCTTCTTGACCTCGCCAAACGACCATTCTTCAATGTCGGCGGAGGTAGCCAGCGAAATCTTTAGACTGTCAAAAGTCTTTGCATCAAGCACTAGGTATTCCTACTTTCAGATGGCTTCGATGGAGCTGGCGGTGTGTGGACGAACATCCAAGGCAATGCCCAGTTCGTCACTAACACGCATGTCGTCTTCGGTTTCTTTCAGGTCAATAGTGTTGCCCTCGGCATCAAGTGCGTCAACAGCCAAACACAAGGACCGCATTTCCTGGATAAGGACGCGGAAGCTCTCTGGGATACCCGGTTCAGGGATGTCCTCCCCACGCACGATCGCTTCCCAAACTTTCACGCGCCCTGACGTGTCGTCAGACTTAATCGTGAGCAACTCCTGAAGAGCGTAAGCCGCTCCATATGCTTCAAGTGCCCACACCTCCATCTCACCAAACCGCTGCCCACCAAACTGGGCTTTACCACCCAAAGGCTGCTGCGTAATCATTGAGTACGGTCCGGTTGAACGGGCGTGAATCTTGTCATCCACAAGGTGGTGAAGTTTCAGCATGTACTTGTAGCCAACCGCAATTGGGTATGGGAATGGCTCACCAGAGCGGCCATCATAAAGCCGCGCTTTACCAGTTTCGTTCACGAGGCGAACGCCATCCCGGTTAGGGTTCGTGACCGACAGCAATCCAAGCAGCTCATCAGCTTCAAGACCATCGAATACTGGGGTAGCAACTGGTGACCAAGGACCAGCTTGCAACGCGTGCTCAGGCAAGTGTTTCGTCCAGTCCGCGCCCTGCTCTTTGGCTTCACGAGCATCCCACCCCTGGTTAGCAATCCAGCCAAGGTGGAACTCAAGCACCTGACCGACATTCATACGCCCAGGAACACCCATCGGGTTCAAGATAATGTCAACTGGAGTCCCGTCCTCCAAGAACGGCATGTCCTCGATAGGCAAAATCTTGGAGACGACACCCTTATTCCCGTGGCGCCCTGCCATCTTGTCACCGATGGTGATCTTGCGGCGCTGCGCAACGTAAACACGAACAGTCTGACGAACCCCTGGTGGCAGATCATCGTCGTCCTCAGTGAACTCACGAACCCCGATTACGATACCTTCAGCCCCATGGGGAACAGTCAGTGACGTGTTACGAACTTCACGCGCCTTCTCACCGAAGATTGCACGCAGAAGGCGTTCCTCTGAGGTCAGTTCAGTTTCACCCTTTGGTGTCACCTTTCCAACCAACAGGTCACCTGCCCGAACCTCAGCACCAATACGAATAATTCCGCGTTCGTCGAGGTCAGCTAGGGCCTCTTCAGAAACATTTGGAATATCGCGGGTGATTTCCTCAACGCCAAGCTTCGTTTCACGGGCATCAATTTCGTATTCCTCAATGTGAATTGAGGTCAAAACATCGTCTTCCACCACGCGGCGCGACAAAATGATCGCGTCCTCATAGTTCAGACCTTCCCAAGACATGTATGCAACCAGGAGGTTTTTACCGAGGGCAAGTTCGCCGCCATCCGTAGCAGGACCATCGGCAATAACCGAGCCCGCACTAACGGTGTCACCTTCATTTACCAGCACGCGCTGGTTAATGCAGTTACCGGGGTTGGACCGCTGGAACTTTTGCAGACGGTACACGTCGCGTCCGCCTTCATCGTTTGCAACGGCAACAAGTTCAGCAGAAACCTCAGTCACCACGCCAGCTTTGCGGGCAAGAATCATCTCACCAGCATCTTCTGCCGCGCGGCGCTCCATACCGGTACCAACCAATGGTGCCTCAGTAGTAAGCAAAGGCACAGCCTGACGCTGCATGTTTGCACCCATAAGAGCGCGGTTAGCGTCATCATGCTCAAGGAACGGAATCATGGAGGTTGCAACCGACACCATCTGGCGGGCCGACACATCCATGAACGTGACCTTGTCCTTCGGGAACAAGTTGGGATCCTCACCAGCAACACGGCAAAGAACAAACTCTTCAGCAAAAGTGTTATCAGCGTTCAAAGGTGAAGACGCCTGAGCAATATGCTGACCAAACTCATCATCAGCCGTCAGGTAACGTATTTCCTCCGTGACATGCCCATCTACCACAACGCGGTATGGCGTCTCAATGAAACCAAACGGATTAATCCGCGCAAATGTAGCAAGCGAACCAATCAAACCAATGTTTGGACCTTCAGGGGTCTCAATCGGGCACATACGGCCATAGTGGGAGGGGTGAACGTCACGAACATCCATGCCAGCGCGGTCACGGGACAAACCACCGGGACCAAGGGCCGACAAACGACGCTTGTGGGTAAGACCAGCTAGTGGGTTGTTCTGATCCATGAACTGCGACAGCTGAGAAGTCCCAAAGAACTCTTTAATAGCCGCAACCACAGGACGAATGTTGATAAGCGACGTAGGCGTAATGGCCTCAGCATCCTGAGTCGACATACGCTCACGAACCGTACGCTCCATACGTGACAGACCCGTGCGAACTTGCCCTTGAATGAGCTCCCCCACAGCGCGAACGCGGCGGTTACCGAAGTGGTCAATATCGTCTGGCTCAACGCGAACCTCAATAGGCTCACCATTCTTCATACCAGCGACACTCGCTTCCCCCTCGCGAAGAGCAAGAAGGTACTTCAGTGCAGCAACGATGTCTTCAAGGGTCAAAGTGGACTGACGACGGTCAATGTCCAAACCAAGCTTCTTATTGATCTTGTAACGCCCAACCTTAGCCAAGTCATAGCGCTTATCAGACAAGTAGAAGCTGTTCAGAAGATTCTCACCGGCTTCACGCGACGGTGGCTCACCAGGGCGAACCTTCTTGTAAATGTCAATCAGGGCCTCATCCTGATCCTTAGCGGTGTCTTTACGAAGAGTCTCAAGAAGAATGTCATAATCCTGGAACTCAATCTCAATCTCAGACTCCGTCATGCCAAGGGCTTTCAGGAAGTGCGTAGCAGAGAGCTTGCGGCGACGGTCAATACGCACGCCAACCGCATCACGCTTGTCGATCTCAAACTCAAGCCACGCACCACGCGACGGGATGAACCGAAGCGAGTAAATGTCGTGTTCAGAAGTCTTATCGACCAGCTTCTCAAAATAAACACCAGGCGAACGTACAAGCTGCGAAACGACAACGCGTTCCGTGCCATTAATAATGAACGTTCCCTGAGGGGTCATGAGTGGAAACTCACCCATGAAAACTGTTTGTTTCTTGATCTCGCCAGTTTCTTCATTGAAGTACTCAGCCCGAACATACATCGGAGCCGCATAAGTCATGTCCTTAGTACGGCACTCTTCTTCTGAATACTTAGGGGGTTCTAGACGAGGTTCCTCAAAGGACAAAGACATTGTTTGTCCCAGATCCTGAATCGGAGAAATCTCCGAGAAAACTTCTTCGAGTCCGGAAACATCCGGCATCTCTTCATTTCCAGCCTTCTTAGACTGGCCAACCCGGTTCTTCCAAGCGTCATTACCAAGCAGCCAATCAAAGCTGTTGATTTGGACGTCAAGTAAGTTAGGGGGCTGAAGGGGTTCGTTTAGTTTCGCAAAACTAATGCGAGTCTTGGGCTCGAAGCGGGCAGTCGAACTAGCAGCCAAAGGGGGTCCTTCCCAGCAAGTGTTGTTGCGCGCACGCTCCCCGATCCCTATCTAGCACTGCCGTCTTCCGCCACTCGCGCTTTTGGGCGGTAAGGTACAGGCTACCTCGGACACTAGGGCGCAACTATTAACGGTAGACTTTCCCCTTTGACACCTCAAGGTGTAAACACGTGAGTTTGCACACTGTCAGTAATACTACCCTGTTTAGCGTACACCTGACTCCAAGAAGTAGAGTACTCCTGTGACGAAGTTGCGTGTGATTACCTCACCAGAGTTTGTCACTCTTGCTGACGAAGCCGGAGTGAACATCCCTATTGAACAAGACCCTATTTGGGACAAGTACGAAGAGTACTACCAAAAAAGGCAGCGGCGCTCCGTATTTTTTGCTTGGGGCGACAGGGCAATCGTTTCCCTGCGCGACTACAAGTTACGAAACAAATCAATCCTTTGGGCGCGCTCAGGACCTATTTGGTTCACTCCGCCCACACCCACAGAAGAAAATGCCCTTGCAGATGCCTTAATGGAGTACGCACGTTCTACCTCAGCAATCGCAGTGCGTCTTCACGCGAAGAGCGTTCATCCCAAAGCTGTCCCGACCTTTTACGATGTCGCATACGACACCACAGTCTTCGTTGACCTAGACAAGCCCGAGGAGCAAGTCCTAGCCGACATGCGCAAACGCGGGCGTCGCGACGTTCGCAAAGCTATGAGAAGCGACATTGAAGTGCGTGAAGTCCCCCTTGGTGTTTTCCAGGATCGACTTGACGATTTTTACGAGGTCATGGGGATTACCGCCAAACGTGACTCTTTCGGTGCCCTTCCAAAAGAACGCATGGCAGCAATGATGGAAGTTCTAGGCAAGGCTGGACGTCAGCGGATTTTCGAGGCGCACAACAATGGGCACCTTGTTGCTTGGGCCTCATTCATAACTACTGGAGATCACGCGCAGTATTACACGGCAGCCACCGATACAACAGACAGAGAAGGTGCCGCTGACCTTGTTTTGTGGGAGGCCATGAAGGCCCTTCGAAATGATGGCATCAAACAGCTAGACCTGATGGGAATCGGTTCTGATTTAGCCCCCGCTTTGAACTCTCTTACCACATTCAAAAAAAAGTTTGCACCTGAGCCCGAAACTGTGGCCCCGGCGCGCGATTATCCCGTGCGCCTCGGATACCAAATAATGGTCATCGAGAGGCGCGGCCTGCGGTGGCTTCGTCAGAAATTGCAGGCAACTAAAAGTCGCGGTGACTCATGATTTATCGCTCGATTCAAGTCGGCCGAAAGCTGAGCGCGGTAAAAGGTCATTATGACAAATAGCATTGACCAAGTTCGGGCTGCCACCGCGAAGGCCGCAGAGGATGCGGGACGCGACCCAGCACTTGTTGAAATCCTGCCGGTCACGAAATACATGGAGTTGGACAGGGTGAAGGTACTGCGCGACGCTGGATTCACGCGCATGGCAGAGAGTCGCCCGCAGCAGCTTGCGGAGCGGGCCGAGTTGATGCCAGACATAGATTGGGTCATGATCGGACGCTTGCAGACCAACAAGGCAAAACTCATTGCGGCCCACGCGGCTGAATCTCAATCGGTTGATTCGATCAAAGTCGCCCAGGCATTGAGCAGCCGACTGGACCACAGTCTTCCAATCTTTTTGCAGGTCAATGCGTCAGGTGAAGAGTCCAAAGCCGGGTTTTCCCCAGATGAAATTTCCGAGGCCATTGTGGCCGTCCGGGCTCTTCCCCATCTGCAAATACGAGGCCTCATGACCATGGCACCACAAGCAGACCCGATTATGGCTGAGCAGACTTTCAGACGAACGCGCAAGCTGGCTGAAAGATTCGGTCTCAAAGACCTTTCGATGGGAATGTCTGGCGACTTCGTTTCTGCAATAAAAGAGGGGTCAACAATAGTGCGCATCGGTTCAGCTCTGGCAAAGTAGGAAGAGTCGGCGTAAAACGCTCCGAGTGTTAGGCCGCTGCATGAGGCGGAGTACTAAGACATCAGTCGGAGCAGTATTCCACTCCGACCCCAGGCTTTTCCCTCCGAGCATTAGGCTGCCGCAAGAAGCGAAGCACTAGGATACCGTCGGCAATTCGACAAACAAGCGTTGCTAACAATGCCAAGATTTTTGGAATGAACTGCCAGGAACACTAATCAAAGGTTGCTGTTTGTCGGCGTGGCGGCTTTGAACTAGCATGTTACTAATGTTAACTCGTGAGGCCAAACAGTACGAAGGGCTACTAAAGCGCCTAGGAGAGTTCGTTCGTACACGACGTAAACAAGCAGGCCTCACCCAATTTCAGCTGGCCAAGTTGGCTAAGGTTTCAGTTCGCACCATTTATCGGGTCGAAAGAGGTTCCGCGAAAACTAAGATTGGAACTCTCATTAAGATTCTCGAAATCATTGATGCGGATAACACCGTGTCTATTGACTAAGGCCCCGGTTTCTAGAACAAGCACAAGCATCTCGGCTTGCACCGCCCACTTTGCTTGTCCCTACGACAAAAGCCCAAAGTGAGCGCCGTCACTTTCCTTTCGTTATAATACTTTTGTCAGTGCCGACCGATTTCCGTGGGTTTGCTGGCCCGTATAGATGTGTATAGAGACAACAGCGAAGTCTGTAATCTGTCCATAACTCAACCAACTGGAGGTTGAAGTGTCCACAAAACGTCGAAAACTAGATGCAAACACAGCACTAGCTGTTAACCATATTTTGCGCGTTTTGCTCTGCGCTCTGTTCACAGTGGGTACCACCTTGATGCTTGTTATTAACGCTTTGCCATCACTGCGACAGGGCATAAGGAACTGGGGCTCTCGTGCAGAGGTGACTGTGGTTTTGCGAGTTCGATCTGAAATAATGCGAGAAGGTCATGGCTCCGCTGTGGCCCACGAGGTTTATTTGGCAGCAAATGATTATGCAACTTTTATCATCTCAGTTGATAGCGGGACGGATCGCTTTGCGCTGGCGTTGCCTTACTTTTCGACCGTGCTGCTTGCACTAACATTTATCGCGTTGCTTTGGACTATATTTATCCGGTTTTTGGTGAAAAAACTGGATAAATGGCATTTAGGCATCGGGATGATTATTACTGGGGCAATCAGTGCGATCATCATTTTGCTGTCTGAAGCACTCAGTTACCATGCCAAGGTTCGTGTGGCTGAAGATCTAAGTGCGCAAGGGTTTACAACTGTTTTCCCTAGTGATGTCTGCTTTCAGCCGAGCCTTTTTGCTCTTGGGATATGCGCCGCGGCAGTCACAGTCGGAATAACGACGCTATGTTTGCCTCGCGGCAAATGACGATCCTCACCGAGGTTAGGCTTACTTTCCAATCTGCAATACTGGCTCACTTTTCAATCGGTAACAACAACTTCCACCCGTAAATGCATCTTCCACCCGTTAATGCAAGATCCACCCCTTAGGAGCCCTGCATAACGGGTGGATCTTGCATTAACTAGTGGATCTTGCGTTAACAGGTGGATCTTGTGCCAGGCAAGTTGAATTTTCGCTCCGAGTGCGTGCGGAGCGCAAAGGGTCGGAGGATTTAGTCAAGGGTCGGAGCGGTATACCGCTCCGATGGTTGCCTTTTCACTCCGAGTGTTGACAGCACCTCAAAGGTCGGAGCAAAAAACCAGCCCAGACAGCGAACTCCTGCATCAAACCCGCACTTTTCGCTCCGAAGGCGTACGGAGCGCAAAGGGTCGGAGGATTTAGTCAAGGGTCGGAGGGCTTAGTCACGGGTCGGAGCATAAAAGGTCGGGGGGATTCACGAGTCGGAGGGGTTCACGGGTCGGAGGGGTTAGTCACGGGTCGGGGCAAAAGGGCTCTTCTGCAAAGGGACTGGTGCGTGGTTAGGTGACATCTGAGGTCCGGGTTTTGTGCCTGGGCTGGTTAGGTGACATC
>DAIOFF010000081.1:0-10669 GCA_036745855.1 Scrofimicrobium sp.
CAATAATTCTTGACCCCAATAAGCATTCCCTACTATTTGTGCCCCCACACAGTTATCCGGTCGCATTCCAAGCTTTATTGTTTAGTAAATGATGACGTGCAGCCTGCTGGTTTCTTCTGCTTCCATCCAGCATTTCTCGCTTACTGGTTTTTGCTATCAAATTGCTATCAGCTTTGATGGCAACAGGCTGCGACTCTTAGCGCTTATACACTTTACTCCTGTGGTCGATTTTAAAGGCAAGAACGACAAGTCGGTCATCCTGAATATCGTATAAGACTCGAAAGTCACCAATCCTGTAACGCCATTCACCTGCGTAGTCTCCAACAAGTCCTCTACCGTAAACCCTTGGGTCATCGCATCCGTCAACGTTCTTATCCATCCAAGAAAGAACAATCGCACGCGTAGTAGCGTCTAGTTTGCGAAGCTGCTTTCGCGCTTTGTCCGAATACTCGAGCTTCCAGCTCATCGGAGACCGAACTCACGCATAATTTCATCGTTGCTGTAAGTAATCGGATTTTTATCAAATTCCGTTTTTGCGGCCTTCCAGTCTCGAAGATCAGTGGCATCCTCAATGACATCAAGAGCTGAGTCGAGCATAAACTCAGCCATAGATTTGCCATGGATAGCTGCATACTCGGATATCAGACTTTTCTTTTCCTCGTCTATCCTCATGGTAAATGTGGTGCTCATGACTTTTCCTTTTAATGACGTAATTACAGTGTAACACATTCTGCGGAATCGTCATAGGGGTGGGTTACCTAAAAAGTTGACCACGCGTGCCAATACGCCGAAATACGGCAAGGCCGTTGCCAGCACCCCAAATCAACAACCAATCTTTTGCGTTGACAACATGGTGCTCATAGCTTTCTGACCAGGTGCCTTCAAGGGGATGCATTGATCGTGAACCGTCCAGACAATCCCTTTGCAGTGATTCTGTCGGCCTCTTTGACTGACGCAAGAGCTTCGTCATTTGGCTCTGGGTAAGAATACGTATCGAAATGTCTTACATATTTCAGTTGGCTTGTGCATGGCCTTCGGCACTATCCCTCAAAGCAGCTGTCTGAAAACCTCGGATAGTTAAACCAGTTATTCACCAAAACCCTTCAACAACGAAACTTACAAACCACTCACTACTAATCTTCACTCCCACTCAATCGTGCCCGGTGGCTTTGATGTCACATCCAAGACAACCCTATTGACTTCCGTAACATTATTCGTGATTTGATTCGAAATCTCTGCTAACAAGTCATAAGGGATACGCGCCCAATCCGCCGTCATCGCGTCTTCCGAAACCACTGGCCGCAAAACAATCGGGTGCCCATAGGTTCGTCCATCACCCTGAACGCCAACGCTTCGCACATCCGCTAACAGAACTACCGGGCACTGCCATATTTCCCGATCGAGACCAGCTTTCGTCAGTTCTTCCCGCACAATCAAATCCGCGGCGCGAAGGATATCAAGGCGCTCACGGGTGATTTCCCCAACAATTCGGATTCCGAGCCCAGGGCCAGGGAAAGGCTGACGCTCCACCAATTTCTCAGCCAAACCAAGTTCGCGGCCAATGGCGCGAACTTCGTCCTTAAACAAGGCACGAAGAGGCTCAACCAGCTCAAATGCCAAATCATCTGGAAGCCCACCAACATTGTGGTGACTCTTAATATTTGCAGTTCCAGACCCACCACCTGACTCAACAACATCAGGATAAAGCGTGCCCTGCACCAAATAGTCGATTGAAAGACCATCAGCAGCCTTCTCTTCAGTGAGCATCCGGGCTGCGGCCTCAAAGCTTCGAATAAACTCCCGGCCAATAATCTTCCGTTTTTGTTCAGGTTCACTGACGCCAGCCAAAGCATCTAAGAACCTATCTGACTCATCAATCGTGACCACACGGATTCCCATGTTCACCGCATAGTCATTCTCAACCTGTTCCCGCTCACCCGCACGCAACAAACCATGGTCCACAAAGAAACACGTCAGTTGGTCGCCCACTGCGCGGTGCACCAACGCCGCGGCAACCGATGAATCAACACCACCAGACAGCGCACAAATAACTTGTTTGTCACCAACCTGCCTGCGAATATCCGCGACCAGTTCCTCAACTATCGAACCTGGGGTCCAATCTGGGGTCAGATGTGCGCCCTCAAACAAGAAGTTCTTCAAAGTTTGCTGACCGAACTCAGTATGAACAACCTCAGGATGCCACTGGACACCATAAAGATCTGCTTCAGGCCTTTCAAAGGCTGCAACAGGTGCCCCATCACTTGTAGCAATGGTTTCAAATCCTGGCGGAGGCACCACAACAGCATCACCATGGCTCATCCATACGCTCTGATCAGATGGAATACCTGACAGAAGAACACTATCTTGGCTGCTTCGCACCTGGGTTCGGCCATACTCACGTCCCCCTGTATGAGCCACTTCTCCGGCAAGCGCCTGCGCCATTGCCTGGAACCCATAACAAATTCCAAAAACAGGAATACCTGCATGGAACAACTCAGGATCCACGGAAGGTGCGCCCTCGGCATAAACCGACGCGGGACCTCCAGAAAGAATAATTGCTGCCGGATTCATCTCCAAAATACGCGCAACAGGGAGATCATTAGGGATGATCTCCGAATATACGCCAGCTTCACGCACGCGGCGCGCAATCAGCTGCGCGTATTGGGCACCAAAATCCACGACCAACACGGGCCTACGAATAGTCTTAGTCACTGAATAATCCTAACTGCCCGCAGACGTATCTTCGTCCCGGTTCCAATCTTCCTCTTCCTTGGCTGCCTCTTCAGTCTCAGGGGCAAACTCGCTTGCCGCGGCCTCGAAAGGATCCTTTTCAGGAGGTTCCGGACTCAAATCAAGAGTGTCACGAAGAGAGGAACCCCTCAACAAAAGCGCAGCAAGCAACGAAAGCACACCTATTATTGACAACCCCATAAAGATATCCCCCATAGCGTCACCATAGGAACTACGCACAATATCTTGAAGCTGTGAAGTCATTTCAGATAAATCAAGAGAACCCGTATCAGGAATAGAAGATTCTGGAAGCCCCGCCGCTAAAACCTTACTTTCCATATGAGATTCCGTTGAAACCGTATATATAATCCCTGCAATCTGCACACCAATAGCGCCGCCAAGGGAACGGAAAAACGTCACCATCGCGGTTGAAGCACCAATATCCTTCAACGGCACACCATTTTGTACGGCCAAAACCAGATTCTGCATTGACGCACCCTGGCCAAGCCCAATAAACGTCATTGCAATCCATATATACCAAAGAGGCGTATCTGCCCCAACCCAAATCATTAGTATGAGTCCCGCAGACATAGCCGAAAGGCCAGTCACAACAAAACGTTTCCAACGGCCCAAACGGGAAACAAACAATCCAGAAACCGTTGAAGAAATGAACATAGCGAACATTAACGGGACCATAATGAGGCCAGCCGTCGCCGGATTATATCCTTGCGCAATCTGGAAATACTGACCGAAAAACACCGAAGGAGCATTCATAGCCGTACCCACACCCATAGAGGCAATGACTGCTAGCAAAGGCGTACGTGAACGCAGCAAACGCAACGGCACAACAGGTTGGGGGGAGCGCAGTTCAACCCAAATAAAAACGGCCATAATAATGGCGGCACCTATCGGCATCGCAATTCCAAGTGGTGAGGTCCAAGCGAAGATCTTTCCCCCACCAGAGAGCCAAATTAGGAACAAAGCAACCCCAGCCGTCACCAAGGCAGAGCCCCAATAGTCGACATGTGGATGAGTCTTTGGCGTTTCGGGAACCTTCAAAAACTTCCACAGCACCGCCATGGCAATCAAAGAAAACGGAACCGAAATCCAAAATGTCCAACGCCACCCAAGCCACGGCGTCGCGACTATGAGGCCTCCAATAAGTGGACCTGAGACTGTGGCAACCGCCATAGTTGCCCCAATATATCCGTTATATTGACCGCGTTCCCTTGGCGTTACAACAGAGGCAATTACTGTTTGCACTAACGCCATTTGAGCGCCCATGCCAACGCCTTGGATTACCCGCGTGACAATCAACCACGAAGCAGACATCACAAGACCAGAAAGAATGGAGCCCAAAAGGAAAATACCAATTGAAGCCAGCAAAAGTGTCTTTTTGTTAAAAAGGTCCCCAAGGCGTCCAGCTATAGGCGTTGCCGCAGTAGAGGCCAGAAGAACCCCCGTCACAATCCACGTGTACTGAGCTTCAGAACCATTCAAAGACGACATTATTTGCGGAAGTGCATTTCCAACAATCGTGACACTCAAATTAGAAATAAACAGGGCAAGAATTAGCCCCGACAAAACTCTGAGCACTTCTTTCTTACGTGCTTTGGCTGCGTCTTTTTCCACTTTTCCTCCGCATCACACAGTACTACTTGCACACAGGGCATATAGGACAAGTGGCCTAACGCTCACTCATGAGCCTCGGTTTTGCCACAGCGCGGGTCTACCATAGAAAAAGAGAATGAGTTAGATGAAAGGGAATCCGTGCCTACTCGCCTCCTCGTAACTGCCACTGCCGCCAGCCAAGATCTTGATGAGATCTATCATCAGATTGTTGACTTTGTTTCAAAAAGCGCTTCTGCGCCTGATGAGAACGAAGTCATACAAACTAATAGCTTGTCAGGAAGCAGTGTTTCCCGAGCAATACAAAAACCCAAAGAAGCCCTCAAGGAAGTCACAACTTCACTTCGCAGCATTCGTGACAATGACTTGATCATCAAGGGGATAGGAAGTACGCCAGCCCCAAGTTTTGACGTCTTTGGGTGGAACCTTGACGTGGCAACTAACGCGGGGGCAGCTGTCGTGATTGTTGTGAATGGCGCAGGCATGAGCCCTGAACTTCTTCACGACGAAGTTCAAACTGCACTGCACCGGGCATCACGCCACCACGCAGAAGTTTGCGGAATCATTGTGAGTGGCACCAGCAAGTCTGGTCTTCCTGATGCTGACGTTCCCCTATTCTCACTGCCTCTTGAATCGCAGGCAGCCAAAGTGCTGGCCGAAACCACAGTTTCTTCTGTCACGCCTCTTTCATTTCAAAGCGACCTTATTGCGCGGGCAAAAGCAACAAAACGGACCATTGTTTTGCCGGAATCAGATGAACCCCGGGTGCTTGCTGCCGCGGCCAAACTACTGGCGGATGACGTTGTGAATCTTGTGCTCATAGGCGACGAGGATGAGGTGAGCAAGCGCGCCAGCGACCTAGATGTCGATGTTTCAGCTGCACGCATAGTTTCGATCAATGACGCAGAACTCAGCGAAAAATATGCTGCAGAGTTTGCACAAATTCGTTCCCACAAGGGAGTGTCTCTTGACGAGGCTCGCGCAAAAATGCAGGATGTGACATATTTCGCAACAATGATGGTGCAGATGGGGGACGCTGATGGAATGGTGTCAGGTGCCGTTCACACAACAGCAGAAACCATCGTCCCAGCCTTCCAAATCATAAAGACAGCCCCCGGAGTCTCAATCGTTTCTTCCTCATTCCTCATGCTGATGGCAGATCACGTTCTTGTCATGGGTGACTGCGCTGTAAACACAAACCCGACTGCGGATCAGTTGGCGGACATTGCCGTTTCAACGGCGGCAACAGCAACCGCATTTGGACTTACCCCGAAGATCGCGATGCTTTCATACTCCACTGGCACCAGCGGAACAGGCACCGATGTTGATCTGGTTCGTGAAGCCACCAAGAAACTCACTGATTCCCGCCCTGACCTCAGTGTTGTTGGACCAATCCAGTATGATGCTGCCGTAACTCCTGAAGTTGCGGCACTCAAAGCTCCAGACTCTGATGTTGCTGGCCACGCAAATGTGCTTGTGTTCCCAAGCCTCTCAGCTGGAAACATTGGTTACAAGGCCGTTCAACGATCAGCAGATGCTGTGGCTGTTGGCCCAATCTTGCAAGGTCTGCGTAGGCCTGTAAACGACCTTAGCCGCGGTGCCACCATTGAAGATATTGTTAATACCGTCGCGATTACCGCCGTACAGGCCCAAGATTAAAGGAAAACCAATGCCTAAAACTGTCCTAGTTATCAACTCTGGTTCTTCTTCGATCAAATACCAATTGGTTGACCCTGATCTAGGCCATGCCATGGCCTCAGGACTGGTAGAACGCATCGGCGAAGACACCGCCCACGTTCACCACCGCTACTCTCTTCACGAAGTTGACCTTGATCAGCCAATCCCCTCTCACGCAGAGGCTTTGAGAATCGTTTTAGATTTGTTTGACGAGGTCGGCCCACAGTTGGAAGAAGCACATATCGTCGCTGTCGGTCACCGCATTGTCCAAGGCGGCCGCTACTTCTCTGGGCCAGCTCTGATTGACGAGCGCGTGCGGGGACTGATTGATGAGTTGTCCACGCTGGCACCACTTCATAATCCCTCGGCGCTCAAAGGCATTATGGTGGCCCAAGATTTATTGCCGGATATCCCTCAGGTTGCCGTATTTGACACGGCTTTCTTTCAGGACCTTCCGGCAGCTTCTGCCCTTTATGCTATTGACCGCGAGGTCGCAGAAAAGTACTCGATCCGTCGCTACGGAGCTCACGGCACCTCACACCAGTATGTGTCCCGCCGCGTGTCAGAAATTCTTGGCGGCAGTGATCTAAAACAAATTGTCCTTCACCTGGGTAACGGCGCTTCAGCTTCTGCCATCATTGGCGACAAAGCGATCGATACTTCAATGGGACTAACTCCACTTGAGGGGTTAGTGATGGGAACAAGGACTGGTGACATAGACCCTGCTGTTGTTTTCCATCTGCAACGCGTTGGTGGAATGTCCGCTGACGACGTTGATCAACTAATGAACCGCCAGTCAGGTCTGAAAGGGCTTGCAGGCGACAACGACATGCGGGCGGTTCGTGAAATGTCGAAGTCTGGGGAGGCCGGTTCCAGGCAACGCGCCCGTGAAGCCCTTGACGTATACGTCAACAGGCTAGTGAAATACGTTGGCGCATACACAGCCGAAATGGGTGGAGTAAACGTCATCACTTTCACTGCTGGAATTGGCGAAAATGATGCAAAGTTACGCGCCGAAGTATGTGCACGTTTGGAACCATTTGGAGTCGAGTTAGACCCTGATGCCAACAGCCAGCGTTCTAGTGACCCAATCACTATTTCTAAGCGCAGTTCTAAGGTACGCGTCATGGTTGTTCCAACCAATGAAGAACTTGCAATTGCCAAGCAGACACTCACGCTAGTATGACGCTTTACAATCACGGGTTTGCACGTGTCGCAGCGGTAGGATTGCCAGTTGCATTGGCTGATCCTGCCGCTAATGCGGATTATATTGTTGAAGCCGCCCAGTATTGCCACGATAGCGGCGTGGCCGTTGCAGTATTCCCAGAGCTATGTTTGACGGGCTATTCCATTGATGACCTGGTTCTTCAAGATACTCTGCTAGCCGCTGTAAACCAGGCAATTGGAAAAATATGTGAGCAGACAAGGGACTGTTTTCCACTGCTCATTGTCGGCGCACCTTTAGAAATTGGTCAAGGACTTTACAACTGCGCCCTATTCATCCACCGGGGTGAAGTGGTAGCCGTAACACCCAAAGCACATTTGGCCAGCTACCGTGAGTTTTATGAGAAAAGGCATTTCTCAACCTCACCAAGGACCCCTTGGAATGGAGTCCCAACAGGCACAGTTGTTCTGGAAGCCAGTGACATTCCAGGCCTGTCAATATCCGCTGAAATATGTGAAGACCTGTGGGTGCCGGTACCTCCTTCGTCGCGCGCTGCCTTAGCTGGGGCCACAGTCATTGCAAACTTGTCAGCCTCACCCGTAACAATTGGCAGAGCCCAAAGCCGCACAGACATGGTCCGGGCACAATCCACATCCACCTGTTCTGCCTACATCTATGCAGCAGCAGGTTTCGGAGAATCTTCAAATGACCTTGCATGGGACGGACAGTCGCTGATCTACCAGTCCGGCACTGCCCTTGCCGCCTCAGAAAGATTCCAAACAGGATTCCAATTCACAACCGCCGATGTCGATCTTGACGCCCTTCGATTCCAACGCAGACAACAAAACTCATTCGTTGACAATGCAACAAATACGAACCTTGACGACATCCATACCATCACAATCGACTTTGGGATGCCTCCCGAAGTGGACTTAGACGCTAACATTCCCAAATTTCCTTTCGTCCCATCTGACCCAGACCGCTTACACGAAGACTGCTACGAAGCCTTCAACATTCAAGTTGCGGCCCTAGTACGCCGGATGACATCTGTTGGTGCACCAAACCTAATCATTGGAGTCTCAGGCGGCCTTGACTCCACGCAAGCACTACTGGTCTGCGCTGAAGCAGTCGACAAAATGGACCTACCGCGCTCTAGCATCTTGGCCTACACAATGCCCGGTTTCGGGACGTCGTCACGGACCAGACAAAACGCTGAAGCCCTAGCCAAAGCTCTTGGAACCACTTTCGAAGAACTCGACATCCGACCCACCGCAGAGCTCATGCTCGAAACAATGGGGCACGCCGCAGACAACTACGACGTGACTTTTGAAAACATCCAGGCGGGGCTTCGCACCGACTACCTTTTCCGCCTCGCCAACCAAAAAGGTGGCTTCGTGGTTGGTACAGGTGACCTATCAGAACTGGCCCTTGGCTGGTGCACCTACGGCGTTGGCGACCAAATGAGTCACTATGGTGTCAATGCGGGACTGCCCAAAACCATGATTCAGCATTTGATCAGGTGGGTTGGCGAACACAGAACGCCAGAACTTCGCGCTGTCCTAGACGACATCTTGGACACTGAGATTTCCCCTGAGCTAGTTCCAGGGAAAGCACTGCAATCCACACAAGCTGTCATCGGCCCTTACGAACTGCAAGATTTCACCCTATATCACCTGCTTAAGAATGGTTTTGGGCCTGCCAAGATCTTCTATCTAGCAAGTCACGCTTGGCCTGAATACTCTGAAGCAGAACTCATTAAGTGGCTTCGAGTGTTCCACCGCCGTTTTTTCGCCAATCAGTTTAAGCGTGCGGCCGTGCCAAATGGGCCGAAGCTAATGGGCGGCGGTTCCCTATCACCCCGCGGCGACTGGCGGATGCCATCCGATGCTGCCTCCAGTCGTTGGATGGCGGAGATAGCAATGTTGGAAGCCGAAGAATGAGCGTGCCCGCGGTCATTCTTGCGTGCATCTTTGGAATAGCGGCTGGTGCGTATTTGGTTTTAGCGAGGCGTTCCAATGGCCGTGCCGTCATTTACTTTTGGGTTGCATTTGCGGTTGCGCTTCTCCAAACGCTGGCGCTGGCAGTCGCATCAGCGTATCCCCCAATAAGTGAAGGCGCGTACGTTATTGTCCTGAGTGTTGTTGGGCTTGCCCTTCTTAGCGCGCTTACGTGGCTGGCTCATCGCTATGGTGGATTCCGAAACCTTCGGTAGGGTTTTCGCTCTCAGCTGGTTTAGTATCAGCTTGAGTGAAAGGAAACCTCATGACAAATGATCGCCTTTTCAACTATAAGTTTGCTGCTATTTACGACAATTATGTTGCAAAAGTTGAGCGCAAAGGCCACACAATCCAGGAACTAAACCAAGTCATCTGCTGGCTCACGGGCCTTGATGATGATGGGCTGAAAGCGGCCTGCGCAAGTGAGGCCACACTGGCAGAGTTCTTCGGTGCAATTCCCAAACTGAACCCGAACACCAACCAAATAAAGGGTCTTATTTGTGGAGTTCGCGTGGAAGACATCGAGGATCCGCTCACCCAGAGAATCCGTTACATGGATAAGTTGGTGGACGAGGTCGCACGTGGAAAGAAGATGAGCTCCATCCTTCGTGGGTCCTGATCCGGGCCGGTTTTTTGCTCCGACCTTTGAAGGACTTCCAACACTTGGAGCGAAAAGCGTATCCTCGGAGCGCAATACCGCTCCGACCCCTAACTAACCCCTCCGATCTTTTGCAAGAGGTGCACGGTCAGGGCAGGGACTCCGCCCATTGGGTGGCTACCCGCCCGCCCCAATGCGAGTGAGGTCAATGATGCACTTTTCGATTGCGTGCTCCGCTGAGCCTGGAGCCCCTTTGAGAATAGAATCAGCTTCCGCAAGACGCTGAATGGCAAGGCCCAATGCCCTATCGCCCCACTTTCGCGCATTCTCACGTGCGCTACGTCCACGCCAGCCCGCAGGTGCCTGAGATGTCGATGCCAAAGCCATGTCACGAAATTTCAACGCAATCGCGCCAAGAAGTGGAATATCCTCAACCCCAACCAAGCGTGCTTGCCGGTAAAGAATCAAAGCACGTGGGCCCTGTCCAGCAGCAATCGCATCTGCCACCTCAAAAGCACTGGCTTCTGTTTGTCCCGCGAAGAACGAAAAAACGTCCTCATCAGCAACCCGCGGCCCAAAGTCTGACACCAACTGACGAACCGCACCCAAAACTTCATAAAGACTGCTACCTACGGCGTCAACTATATGTGTCGCCGCCCGCTGAGAAATAGTGCCGCCCCGCCGTTTGGCCTCTTCAATAGCTAAACTAACCTTCGCCGTGTCCTTCTTGACTGTTTCGCAGTCTATTACTTTGGCTCCGGCCTTTTTAGCAGCATCAATGAGCCGGCGGTTTTTTGAACCGCCACGGCGCCGAAGCGCAAGCGTAACCCCAGGTTCAGGCGTGCGAATATACTCCAGTATCTCTTTCACGCA
>DAIOFF010000082.1:0-10579 GCA_036745855.1 Scrofimicrobium sp.
TTGGGGCATCAAATACTGTGCGGGCCTTTGAAATGGTGGGTGACGGTAAGCGGGGCCCGGTACTTTCGAATCGGGGGGTAGCAGGAATTGACGGGACTATCTCATCGGCTCTGGGTTTTGCCTCTGCCACTAACTCACCTATTAGGGTGGTGCTTGGAGACTTGTCTTTTGCCTATGACATGAATGTTTTGGCAGCTAGACCAGGAAAAGATACTCCCATTCAAGTCGTAGTCATGGATGATGGTGGGGGGTCTATTTTTGCTTCCCTAGAACATGGAGCGGAAGAATACGCGCACTTGTATGAGCGGTTTTTTGCTGTTCCGCAAGCCATGGAACCAGTTCGCTTGGCTAAGGCAATGGGGTGGCAAGCAAAACGAGTGGAAACACTTGCAGATCTCGAGAAGTGTCTTGCTAAACCAATCGTCGGCAGAAGCCTTTTGCATGTACCGATTGTGCGGCCGACAAATGAAATACAACACGTTCAGAAAACATTCAGCTTAGATTCAGATTGTTCATTGCTGGGTGACGGACAATAGGGTGAACTTGTCAAAAGGAGTGCGACAATGAGTTCGAATGAGCCATTCTCAGGGTATAGACCACCAGAAGATGGTCCAGGACAGGGGCAAACACCGCAGGAGGAAATTTCCGACACAATGGTGTCGGGTCGGGCGGTATCCGCCGAGCACACGATGCCTCCATCACGAATGTCAGGGGCAGGTGGAGTGCATAATCCGCAAGTCCCGCCAACATATACTAACCCCGGCGCACCCACGCAGGACCCCAGATTGATGGCAGGTCCGCCGCAGGCAATGCCCCCCAGCCCACCCTCTGACGGGCAATACGCAGGGCAGCAGCACCAGGAGCAGTACTATCCTGGAGCGTCAATGCCAGCTGCCGGGGCCCCGCCCTTCCCAACGCGCTCTCAGTTCGCGCAGGCAGTTGGAAATGAGCAGATGCCGGGGCCGGTGCAGGCTCCTTACATGCCACAAGGTGGCGGGACGGCACCTATGAATCCGGCTGGTTCAACTATGCCGGGGGCAATGCCACCTTACGACGCTCAAGAATCAAAAGGGCCAGGATGGGGTTCCTTGGTTGCCGGGATGGTATTAGCTGCCGCGATCGCCGTGGGATCAACTGTGGCGATTACAGCAGGTCTGGGAGGGTTTGGAGAGTCCAGTGGTACGGTGGCGGCTCAATCATCTGGTCATGCCCCA
Source organism: Scrofimicrobium sp. (assembly GCA_036745855.1). Lineage (GTDB taxonomy): Bacteria > Actinomycetota > Actinomycetes > Actinomycetales > Actinomycetaceae > Scrofimicrobium. The sequence goes on from DAIOFF010000082.1 coordinate 1,215, forward strand.
GTTGTTACCGGTGACCTTCCTGATTGGGAGGCGGTAGCTGCAGCGGTTAGACCTGCGACTGTCACAATATCTGCTGTCTCAAAGGAGTCTGCTGGTACCGGATCAGGAGTGATCATCGACCCCAAAGGGGTTGTCGTCACGAATCATCACGTGGTGTCTGGAGTCATAAAAGGCGGAGAACTAACAGTAACGCTTTCGGATGGCCGCGTATTTGAGGGAGAACTGGTTGGTACAGACTCAACGACCGATTTGGCTGTGCTCGAAATAACCGGGGACCCTCAGGATCTAACTGCCGCGAACCTGGCATCATCCAGTGACCTTGTGGTTGGACAACCAGTAATGGCTATTGGGTCACCACTGGGCTTGTCTGACACAGTGACAACAGGCGTTATCTCAGCTCTAGATCGCCCCGTAACTGTCACAGGTGAAGGAGCGGGCGATGATCCTGTAGTTACTAACGCCATCCAAGTTGATGCCGCGATTAACCAGGGTAACTCAGGTGGACCGTTATTTGACCAAACTGGGGCAGTAATAGGAATTAACTCTTCAATTGCATCCCTTGGTGAATCTGCAGCAACTGCTGGTTCCATCGGACTTGGATTCGCAATCCCGGTTGACCTGGTCAAATCTGTTACGGATCAGATTTTGACTAACGGCACCGTGAAACATGCGTTGCTTGGGGTGCAGGTCACCACCGACGTAGCCGAAGTGGATGGTGCGAATCAAGTTGGGGCCTTGATTGACCAAGTCACGCCAGGTGGGGCCGCTGCAGAAGCGGGTCTAGCCCCCGGTGACGTGATAATCGCAGCTGGCGGGCGTCCAGTGGTTTCGGGTCCATCCCTTACCGGATATATTCGGCGCTATGGCGCAGGCGACGTGGTCACACTTGAAGTAGTTCGTTCTGGTGAGAAACAAGAAATAGACGTGACTCTCCAAGAAAGATAGCCAGGTGAGGGGCGAAGTTAGTCGTCCAAACCTAGCGCTTCAAGCACTGGACGCATTTTTGCCCGGGTCTCTGCCAGTTCAACGGCTGGTACAGAGTCGGGCATAATGCCGCCTCCTGCAAAAACCCTAATACGGGTATGGTCCGCGTTTAGCTGACCGCAGCGAAGTGCAATCCCAAACTCGCCGTCCCCTGTGCCATCAATCCATCCGACTGGACCTGAGTAGCGACCGCGCTCCGTCCCTTCAACTTGCTCAAGGATGTCGTACGCCAGTGACGTTGGCGTACCACACACGGCAGCAGTTGGGTGCAATGCATGAACAATATCCAAGACACTTGCCCCTGTCACAGTTGCAGCCACGTTGCTTGCCAGGTGCGTGACATTTGGAAGATCAACAAGTGTAGGTTCATTCGGTACATCGATTTTTTCGGCGAGGGGTGCAAGGGCCCGCGCTACCGATTCCACAGCAAAATGATGTTCTGCGCGATCTTTCAAAGAAGCTAACAGCGTCTCACCGTCTCCAGGTGCTGCTGTACCAGCAAGGATTCGTGACGTGACTAAATCGCCCTTTTTCGCTGCAAGGATTTCTGGCGTTGCACCAACCAAACCGCGAACAGCATAAGTCCATGTAGTTGGGTAGAGTGTGCGAAGCCTCTTCAATAAGAAACGTTCATCAATGGGCGTTGCTGAAGAAACTAACATGTCACGTGTGAGGACGACTTTAGAGGCCGCGCCAGATTTCAAAAGAGCTATGAGCCTACGAACGGCGTGTTGCCATTCGCTTTGCGTCATCCGGCCCGGATCTGTCCATAAACCGCTTGGCGACGTGATTCCTGCAATGGGACCGGCAAGCGCCGCTTTTTCATCCAGTGGCTCACAATCCATAGCTGCCGTTTGAATATGCGTGCCGTCTTTATCCCTGACCAGCGCGACTTCGGGCACGGTCAAGTAACTGGTCGCGGTAGAACCAAATGCGAAAGAAGCTAAAGCTACGGGATTTCCATCCGTGTTCATTGTGATTTCGCGCCACGCCGCAGCGGCCTCGCGAATAGCATGTCTGCCCGAAAACTCTAGCTGAAGAGCCGTGCCCCACCCAAGAATCTCACGTTCAGCGCCAAGCCAACAAAGGACTCCCGAAGGATTTGGCGCAAGGTCAAGCAAATCAGCGGGTGCTTCGGCCATCTCAAATGTGCGTACCTGAAGCTGCAATGGAGTCTCCAATCAAAGGTAGTTCCTGTATCGTAACCCGCACTGAAGGCAAGTTTCTTCATCTGTCTATTCCGCGCTCCATTTCAGGGCGGCAATATCTGGGTCTGTTTTGCCTGTCATTGCATATTTAGGGTAATCGAGGCTATCTGATATTTGTTTTGGAAAACAGGGCGCTTCAACTTGGCCAAAGATATTTGGCAAGTAGACTCAAAGAATGCATACTCAGTTTTGTTCACACCGACTCCATCGAGGCCACTAATGAGCGTAACGGTTGAAGAGTCGCAGAGAATCGCTGAGGTCATGAGTGGTTTGGCGACACCAACGCGCGTTCAAATTCTCTCTCACCTAATGGATGCCCCGGCAACTGTTGGGGAATTGACCGACGCAATATCAGTCAGTCAAGCCGCAGTGTCAAACCATCTGCGTATATTGCGACACCTGGGTTTGGTGCATGGCGATAGGCAGGGAAGAAATGTTGTTTATCGTCTAACGGATAACCATGTGCAATCGATGTTGCAAGACATTTTGGAGCACACGCGCCACGCATAGATGCGGCCCGGAACACCATGGCATGCCCAAAGCCCATAGAGTGGCTGCACATTCGAAGACCTGAATAGTCACGACGAATGCCCGGTTTGGTGGGCAATATGATTTTGTTGTCACCTGTCACCATACTGTTTTGAAGTGTGTCCGGTAAGGTTCAAATGGTGAGGTGGTTTTGTGACTAAAGGACTGGACAACGTGAGCCCAGTGGACACAAAAGTGGTTATCCAAGTAAAAATAGCAAGCGAAAAGATAGGGCGCTGGCTTAGGAGCGGTCCCATTTCCTTTTTGATGTCGGCTGCAATACTTGTCGTTTTCATTGTTGCGATGTCAGTTGGCCGTGAAGTAGTTGAACCAAATATTGCGGCAGGCGCTGGACATGGTTGGTGGACGGTGTTCACCACCGTTGCATGGACAAAAAGTCCAATTCACATGGTGATTGATATTGCGTTAATGCTTTCAGTTGGTATCTGGCTAGAACGCGTTGTTGCGTCGCCTTGGTATTTGATTATCGGTAACGCCATATATTGCGTGAGTGCGGTCGTAACTATTGGAATTGCGACCTTAAATGATAACCTTTTTCCTCATTTCAAGGCCCCGCTGGAGTCCCAAGAAATCGTTGGTGTCGCAGTGTTTTTGATTGGGATCGCAAGTGCAGCCAGTTTCAAAATGATTGCAGAGTGGCGAAAACGGACTAGGGCTATGGTTGCGTCGATTCTGTTAGTCATGTTGGCTTTTGTCGGTTCATTAGGGACTATCTTCACCTTTATTGCCGCATTAATAGGCACATTGTTTGGTTTCATTTTTTGGGGAAAGAATCGTGATAAACGGCCAGCAGTCATGCGCGGGCCTCAAGATAAACGTGCATTAGTTGCGATTGTGGTGGCAGGGATTGTTTTTGGAACACTGATAACTTTGCGTTCACCTGACATGGTTGGGGGGCTCTCTAGTTTGCGCTACCCAATGCCAGCTGACGCTCTTTCCGCGGAAACTGTGTCACAGATTTGTTCCGTGGAAAACCTTCGCGGAATGTGCCTGCACTATAGCTATTTGCTGCGCACTGGTGGCAATGGAAACACGATCCTTGCGCTAATGCCCTTGCTTTTGCAATTGATCCTGGCATGGGGTCTTCGTGGCGGACGAAGAGCAGCGTGGTGGGGAACTATTATTTTGCAAGCCCTAACCGCTGTTGTGGCGGGTATCCATCTTTTGGTCATTTGGAATGAGGTGCGCAGTTGGTCTGAGGGTGCTGAAGCGCTTGGATTCACAGAGTCTGGAAGACCTACTGCGCGTTTCATCGTTCCACTAATGATGCCATTGGTGTTACTAATAGTAGCTTTTGTTCAAAGAAAGCTCTTTACTGTTAGGGCGACTGCGGGAACTTATGAGCGCTTGTGGCGCAATTTTTCTGCAGTAACCGCTGCGACTCTATTGGTTACATTAATTATCGGTGTCATAATCGGTGCCACAAAAACTTTTTTGTCTACTATTTGGGTTTTGACAACAGATTTTTTAATTAGACTATTGCCGTCTTCTGTCTTATCTTTAGTGACGCCACAAATGGACCAAGAAACGGCGGCGGGCATTATCTTGATGTCCTGGATGCCGATTATTCCTTGGGTCGCAATATGTGCCTTGCTGCTGATTTCTTTTAGGCGTAGAGAACTGCCTAACTCGATTGGGCAAAGTGAGTACATTGCGATAGCCAAGACAACGGGACCAGGCTCTATGGGGTGGATTACTACTTGGCCGCAAAACAAGTACTGGAAAGCAAGTTCTTGTAGTGCGGCAATCGCCTACCGGGTGGATCGTGGTGTCGCATTGACTGTGAGTGATCCTGCGGTTTTGCCTGAAGATTTGCCTGAGGTCTTGGAAGAGTTTGCCCGCTTTGCTACCGATCAAGGTCTTACTCCTGCCTTCTACTCTGTTCATGCTCCAGTAGTCACAGTGACTGATCAATGGAGATGGAGCCGGTTGCAAGTAGCCGAAGAAGCCGTCCTTTTGCTTTCAGAGCTGGAGTTCAAAGGGAAACGGCTGCGAGATGTAAGGACTGCGCTTAATCGGGCAAAAAGGGAAGGTATTCATACAGAGTGGACTACTTACGAGGCCTGTAAACCTGCGTTGTTAGAACAGGTGAAGCAGATCTCGGCAGAATGGGTTTCGGATAAACCACTTCCGGGAATGAGTTTCACCTTTGGCGGTATCAACGAACTCAATGATCCTGAAGTGCGTATTCTTTTGGCAGTGGACGAAAAGCAGACAGTCCACGGCGTCACGTCTTGGATGCCTATCTATGATGAAGGGCAGATCACAGGATGGACGCTAGATTTCATGCGGCGCCTCACAGGCGGATTCCGTCCAGTAATGGAGTATCTGATTGTCTCAGCCGCGCTTTGGGCAAAAGATGAAGGATATGAGACCTTGTCGCTTTCCGGCACCCCCCTCGTAAAAACAAAAGGCCAAAAAGGAACCGACGAATCAGCTGGGCTGGACCAGCTGTTGGACGTTCTTGGTCAAACGCTGGAACCGGTGTACGGTTTTCGCTCTTTGCTGAACTTCAAGGCGGCGTTCAACCCTGAGTATGTGCCCATCTATTTGGCAGTTCCAACAACAGCAGAACTGCCAACAGTTGGGCTTGCCATTGCGCACGCCCACTTGCCACATTTGGCGCTGCGGGAAACAGTGGCATTGGGCTCACATTTACTTCCGAAAGAGACCAAACACTAAACATGTCGGAGGGGTGCTTTAGGCTTGAAGCGCTATGGATCTCTTCGAATCATTTTCTTCAAGCGCCGCCCAGCGGCCCAGTTCTGGATTGAACACTCAATCTAACCGCGCGTCTTGGGCGCAATCTAGTTCGCTGATGGCTGGCTACCGGGATGTATCTGGTGAGGGGGCAGTGGACAAAGCCGAACAACTGCTATCCGGACTGAACGCTCAGCAGGCAGAAGCCGTTGAATACTCTGGTGGCCCACTGCTCATAATGGCTGGTGCGGGATCTGGTAAAACCCGCGTGCTTACTCATCGGATTGCGTATCTATTGGCAACTGGCCGGGCAATCCCGGGACAGATTTTGGCCATCACATTTACGAACAAAGCTGCTGGGGAAATGCGTGAGCGCATTGGAGAACTAGTTGGCGGTAGCTCCAGAGGAATGCTGATTGCTACGTTCCATTCAGCATGCGTGCGTTTCCTGCGTGCCAATCATGACGCTGCAGGATTAAAGTCATCCTTTTCTATTTACGACACAGCTGATTCGCAGCGTTTGTTGAACATGGTTTTAAAGTCGCAAGATGTTGACGTAAAAAGGTACAAACCGCGGTCTATTGCGGGCAGAATTTCTGATCTGAAGAATGAACTGATAACGCCATCCGATTACTTAGGGCAAGCCCCGAAGGATCCCGTTTCACAGATTGTGGCACTTGCATATCCTGAGTACAACAGGCGTTTGCGGCAGGCTAATGCAGTGGATTTTGATGACATCATCATGCTGACGGTGCAAATGCTGCAAAATAATCCTGCCATTGCAGAGCTCTACCAACGCAAGTTCCGCCATATTTTGGTTGACGAATATCAAGATACAAACCATGCCCAGTATGTCCTAGTGCGGTTGTTGGTAGGGGACGGGACAAATGGCGTGGCACCAGGAGAACTCACAGTCGTTGGCGACTCAGACCAGTCCATTTACGCTTTTCGTGGCGCAACAATACGAAACATCGAGGAATTCGAACACGATTATCCAAACGCGCATGTGACTTTGTTGGAACAAAATTATCGTTCCACACAAAATATCCTGGAAGCAGCCAATGCTGTTATCAGTAAAAACAAGGGGCGCAAGCCGAAGAATCTTTGGACGGCGGAAGGGGCCGGGCCAAAAATCATTGTTGACGCACTTGATTCTGAATATGAAGAGGCACGATCAGTTGTAAAAGAAATCGATGATTTAGAAGCAAAAGGTGTCGATTGGGGGGATATTGCAGTCTTTTATCGGACGAATGCGCAGTCACGATCCCTTGAAGAAATGATGCTTCGCTCAGGAATTTCTTACAGAATCGTTGGGGGAACGCGGTTTTATGAACGGGCCGAAGTCAAGGATGCTATGGCGTACTTGCAGGTTGTGGCTAACCCAGAGGACACAGTGGCAACCCGGCGGATTCTCAATGTTCCAAGGCGCGGCATCGGGGATCGCGCTGAAGCGGCAATAATGGCTTACGCAGATCGAATGGGGGATTCTTTTGGCGGGGCTCTTGCCCATTTGGGACAAGGCGGCGGCATCGAAGGGATTTCCAGCCGGGCGGCCTCGGCAGCCGCAGAGTTCTGGCATCTACTGGAAGACGTGCGAAAGATGGCGCGCGAAGGGCAGCCAACGGCCACATTGCTTGACGAACTCATCACGCGAAGCGGTTACCTCGCAAAACTCAGGCAGTCAGAGGATCCTCAGGATGCCTCAAGGGTTGATAACTTGGCAGAGCTTTTATCTGTGGCAGAACAGTTTGATACAGAACGACGTCTTGCAGGTGAAGAGGGCGACCCACTTGAAGCATTTCTGGAGCGCGTTGCCCTTGTTGCGGATGCTGATCAGGTTCCAGGTGAAGCCGATTTACGTGGTTCCGTGACTATGATGACAGTTCATACTGCGAAAGGGCTAGAGTTCCCCTATGTTTTCGTAACCGGAATGGAAGATGGGACATTCCCACATCGCCGTTCCTTAGAAGACGAATCGGAGCTTGCTGAGGAAAGAAGGCTAGCTTACGTTGCGATAACAAGGGCCCGTAAACAACTCTATTTAACTCGTGCAGCAACAAGGAGTGCGTGGGGTCAATCAGAAGCCATGGCGGCCTCCAGGTTTTTGGAGGACATTCCAGCCGAAAACGTTGAGTTGAGACATGAAGTCACCATTCGTTCCATGCCCAGTTCGGGTGGGATCGTATTCGGGTCAGGCACAGCTGGCTCACTACAAAGCACCTTTGTGAAATCCCAACCGACAAAACGCCTTGGTACGCCAAAACTGGATGCTTCCGCCAAAAAGCCGACTCTGTCTGTGACTGTGGGGGACCGTGTCAAGCATGGCAAGTACGGTGAAGGCTCCGTTGTTGGAATTGACGGAACCGGAGACCAAGCTGTTGCTCGGATTGATTTTGGGGGTAAACAGAAGCGTCTGCTGCTGCGTATGGCACCACTAAAGAAGCTCTAACCCGTTATTCTTAAAGTGGTCTTTATCGCAATGCAATGAAGGGCGGGACTTTGGACCTTTATGAGTACCAGGCTCGTGACTTATTCGAAGCCGGTGGCGTGCCGGTTCTTCGCGGAATAACTGTCACGACGCCAGATGATGTACGGGCCGCCGGGGAAGAAGTTGGATTCCCCTGTGTGGTGAAAGCACAAGTGAAAGTCGGAGGAAGAGGGAAAGCAGGCGGAGTGAAGCTTGCTCAAACCCCAGAAGAAGCGCAGCGGTTTGGAACTGAAATCCTTGGCATGGACATAAAAGGACATACCGTCTCAAAGGTAATGGTTGCGCAGGGCGCAGACATTGCTGAGGAATACTACTTTTCAATCCTGCTTGACAGGGCAAAACGCACCCATGTTGCCTTGTGCTCTAGGGAAGGTGGAATGGATATTGAGTCCCTTGCTAAAGAGCGTCCAGAAGCCTTAGTTCGATTTGAGCTAGATCCCAAGGTAGGGATTGATACAAATGTTGCTCAGAAGATACTGCACAAAGCAGGATTCGATGAAACTGAGTCAACTGACCTAGTGCCAGTGCTTATCGCGCTTTGGAATGTGTATCATGATCAGGATGCGACTCTGGTCGAAGTAAATCCACTGGTGAAACTCAAAGACAAACGGATTATTGCACTGGATGGAAAGGTCACGCTTGATGACAATGCGGCATTTCGCCATCCCAATCGCGCAGACTTGGCAGACGAATCAGCATCAGATCAAAGGGAAGTTGCAGCCCAAAAGGCTGGCCTTAACTATGTGAGGCTGAACGGCGAAGTCGGCGTTATCGGCAATGGAGCTGGACTAGTGATGTCTACTCTTGACGTGGTTGCCCTTGCCGGAGAACCCTATGGCGTGAAACCCGCCAATTTCCTAGATATAGGTGGGGGAGCTTCAGCTGAGGTCATGGCAAGCGGACTGGAAGTCATCTTGTCTGACCCACAAGTGAGATCCGTGTTCGTGAATGTTTTTGGCGGTATTACCTCATGCGACGCGGTCGCCAATGGGATAATTGGGGCCCTTGACATGCTTGGCGACGAAGCATCAAAGCCTATTGTTGTTCGGCTGGATGGTAATCGCGTTAAAGAGGGCGTAGCAATTCTGGAAGCCGCAGGCAACCCGTTGGTGACGTTAGTGCCAACAATGGATGAAGCGGCAGAAATTGCCGCCAAACTTGGAAGTGAGGCCGGTCAATGAGCATTTTCTTAAATGCAGATGACAAGGTCATTGTGCAAGGTATGACCGGTAGTGAGGGCATGAAGCACACGCTTCGAATGCTCTCTTCGGGCACCAAAGTCGTTGCTGGAGTTAACCCGCGCAAAGCCGGAACCCAAGTGGGGTTCGATGTTATTGGTTATGGTCCGCTTGCGTCACAGGTAGGGTCAAAACATGTGGATGTTCCAGTTTTTGGAACCGTGGCAGAAGCAAAAAAAGCCACTGGTGCAACTGTCT
>DAIOFF010000083.1:0-10546 GCA_036745855.1 Scrofimicrobium sp.
TCAATAGCCTGCGTCTCAGAATCTAACAGCAGATCCCGCCCAGTAATTCCCGCCTGAATCTTGCCAGCACCAACATAAACAGCAATATCACGAGGACGCAAAAAGAAAATGCGCACATCATTGTCATGGTCTTCCATGACAAGTTCCCGCCCACGGCGCTTACAACGATAACCGGCCTCAGTTAACATCGAAACCGAAGCCTCGGACAAAGAACCCTTATTTGGGACAGCAATTTGAAGCATTATTCCTCACAGGTGTTTATAGACGTCTTCAAGGCTAAGGCCGCGGGCTATCATCATCACTTGAGCATGATAAATCAGCTGCGATACCTCTAGCGCCAGCTCATCGTCAGATTCATACTCACCCGCAATCCAGACTTCACCGGCCTCCTCAACAATCTTTTTCCCAATCGCGTGGATTCCCTTATCCAGCTCTTCCACGGTTCGAGAACCAGCAGGCCGAGTCTTGGCCTTTTCAGATAGCAGGGCGAAAAGCTCCTCAAATGATGTCATGAAACAAGGATACGGGAGTGCAGCATATTAGCGGCTAGCCGGTCGTGTATTGATTAGTTACCGCACCATCCAACGCTGACGCTATTTCCTCATCATTCAACACATTCGCAAGGAAAGGTGCCATTTCCTCCCAAGTTTGGGTGTTTTGTGTCATATTGGCCTTGCCATCCACCACCCACATCGGAATTGTGGCTTCCAGCGTTGCCTTCGCACCGCGCTGCGCCATTTCATCAGTAAGAGTGTTGTCCCACTTTGCACTAACTTCAAGGGCATGCGCCGGATTAGCTGCAAGCCTTTCCATTGCTGCCTTCAATGACGCAACCACGCCGGACGCAGCTCTCCCATTCTCTTCCGCCCATTTTGAGGTAGTCACAATACTGGCACCAACAAGTGGCACATCATCAGCTAACTTCAATGAACGCGTGACAAAACCAAGCGCATCAAGCTGAACAGCCTCAGAATTTGAAAACCCGACAATCGCATCAACATCCCCAGATGCCAACGCCGACGCTTGAGTGTACCCAACCGAGACAATACTCACATCATCTTGTGAAAGATTCGCCTCATTCAAAGCAGCTAACAACCCAAACCAGTTCGAACCAAACTCCCCAGGCAACCCAATCTTCTTCCCCTCCAAATCAGACAACTCAACAATGCCTGAATCCTCAGGAACAATAATCTCAACCGGATACTGATTGTAATACTGGCCAATCGCGACAATATCAGCCCCAGCAGCCCGCGCCTGCAAAACCTCATCACCGGATGCAATAACAATATCTTCGTCCCCCGAAGTAAGTGCCTGGAAAAGCCCCTCATCACTTCCATGATGACGAATAGAAACACCCAACCCCGCATTCGTGAAAATACTATCCTCAGCCGCCACATACACCGGAGCAAACTGCACACTCGGCACAAACGTCAAACCAAGCGTAAGCGGCTTGCCATTAGCAGACACCTCAACCGACTCACCCTCAACCGACTCAGGCACATCACTGCCACCAGTGCACCCCGCAAGCAAAAGCGCAGACACCCCAACTAAAGCCACAAAACCACCGCGTTTAATCATGACCGTTTCTTCCTTCCACGTTCAAGACCAAGAGCACTACGGCCCTTCGTCTCACCGAAATAAACCAGAGAATAAAGACACATCGCAAGAACACAAAGAAACAACACCGTCACAAACATTCCCGCCGTATCAAAGTTGTGTTGTTGCTGAACCAAAAGCTGACCCAAACCAGCACCCCCCATAACCATCTCCCCAACAACCGCCCCAGTAATCGACAACGTAAAACCATTCCTAACCCCAGCCAACAAAGACGGCAACACCAATGGCACCTCGATCGAAAAAATCAACCGAAAACCCGACGCACCATCCAAACTAGCCGCCTCAATAACGTCCGGGTCAAGACGGCGAAGCCCCACAGTAGTCGAAACCAAAATCGGGAAAAAGACCATCAACGCACAAAGAACCACAATCCCACCAAGCCCATAGCCAACCCAAAGAACCAGCAACGGAGCAAGCGCAATAGCAGGAATCGCCTGAGTTGCCCCCAAAAACGGCTGCAACGCCGCATTAATAAGCCTAAATTTATGAATCAGCCAACTAGTCGGAAGCGCAACAACGCAACCAAAAAAAGAACCAAGAATCGATTCCGTAAGCGTGAGCCCAACGCGCGACCAAAACCAAGATTCCTGCATGATCACAATCGAACGCTTAGTCACCGCCCCAGGAGATGGCAACGAAAAAGACATTGGTCCCTGGCTAGAAGACGCCAAAGCCCAAACAGCAAGCAGCAAAAATAGAAGCACCAGCGGTGCCATCCATGTGAGCCGACGTGACACGAGGGGTCCCTTCGGCCCCGGGGTGTCCATAACGGGCGCGTCAACGCCCATTGCTTCTCTCATCCGGACTATAACCGTCGGCACCGGAATTCCACCGATTCAACCGCCTTTGGCGGGTCGCGGGCTTTAACCGCCGGTTCGGACTTTCACCGACCCCGAAGCAACATTGCTAGTATGCCATGAATCTATTTCTATGCAAGATTCGCCCGCGCAATATCCCTCAGCAGCGTAACCTCAGCCTGCGGATCACGCGCCCCATAAAGCGCAGAACCCACCACAAAATTATCCGCCCCAGCCGCAGCAGCTTGTGCAATCGTCTCCTGATTCACGCCGCCATCAACCTGGACCTCAACATCCAAGCCACGCTGCTTTGCCGCATACCTCACAGCCGACACTTTCGGCAAAACCGCAGGAATAAACTTCTGCCCACCAAAACCAGGCTCAACCGTCATGACCAGAACCAAATCAAACTCATCAAGATGCGCAATAACAGGCTCAACCGGTGAACCCGGACGAATCGCCACACCAGCCTTCACCCCAAGCGCCCGAAGCTCACGGGCCAAACGAATAGGCGCCGCCGCGGCCTCCCAATGGAAAGTGACAACATCACTTCCAGCCCGCGCATAATCAAGCGCCCACCGATCAGGATCTTCAATCATTAGATGCGTATCAACCGGAAGCTTCGTGTAGTCAATGACTGCCTGCGCAATCGGCAAACCCCACGAAAGATTAGGCACAAAATGACCATCCATCACATCAACATGGATCCGGTCCGAGTTACTTACAACATCAACCTCATGCGCAAGATGAGCAAGGTCACTATTCAGAATCGAAGGACTAATTTTGACTGTCATGCCTGTACCTTACCCAATCATCAGCGCTTGCGGAGTAACGCAATAAACATTGCATCACTGCCATGAACGTGTGGCCAAAGCTGTATGGTCCTCGAAACCAGTGAATCATCAGGTGAATCTAGAGCAGGAGCATCGAAGACCTTCGGAGCCGCTATGTGCGCTAAAGAACGGATATCCAATAGTTCTACATCACCCCGGCTCATTGCCATATCAACCTGGTCAAGAGTTTCCTCGACCTGCGGGGTGCACGTAACCCACGCAATCAAACCGCCACTTCGGGCAGCTTCAATTCCCGCATCAAACAAGCTTTTTTGCAAAGGAAGCAGTTGCTCTAGATCTTCTTCGTGATGACGCCACCGCGACTCTGGACGCCGACGAAGCGCACCTATGCCAGAACACGGGGCATCTATGAGAACCCGATCAAACTGCCCTGCATTTCCAATATGCCTGCCATCGCCCGTCTGCACCGAAACATTATCCAGTGCCCGCACAGAGCGCACAACCAAGCCTGCGCGTTTTGCACTGACCTCATTAGCCAAAATACTGGTTCCCTCTGGGGCAAGTGCCGCCAACAATGCTGTTTTACCCCCAGGCCCCGCACACAAATCAAGCCATTTCTCATCTGAACCATCAATCGGTGCTTCCGCCAGCAGAATTGCCGCAAACTGGGACCCCTGATCCTGGACAGCAGCCTCACCCGATCGCACAGACGGCAAAGCCCCAGGATCACCGCCCTCAATAACAACAGCATAGGGAGACAAATCACTACGTGATGTCTCGCGATCCAAAATATCTTCCACCTCGGAAGCAAGCTCATTCGTAGAAATCAAATGAGGACGCGCAACCAAGTTCACCTCAGGCGTCTCATTATTAGCGAGCAATGCAACTTCTACATCATCACCATCGCCACCATGCTTCACAAGCGCCTCACGGACACTACGAACCATCCAAACTGGGTGAGAAGTCCTGGCAGCAATCTGTTCGTCACCAGGCAACTGCGCAAATATCGACTCAATCTCATTCTCATCAGCCCTAGTGATAGCCCTCAAAACTGCATTTACCAGCTTCGCCCCGCCCTCATGGGTACGGGACCTGGCAATATCTACAGTCTCTGACACAGCAGCATGATCAGGTACTCTCATAAATAACAGTTGGTACGCACCCATCCGCAAAAGTTCAAGCACCACGGTGTCAAGGGACGCGAGAGGCCTAGTGCAATAAGACGCCAAAACCGTGTCCAAATACCCCTGCCAACGTAATGTTCCATAAACTACCTCAGAGGCAAACGCAGAATCCCGAAAAGAAAACCTAGAATCTTTACGCTGCATCTCACGTAAAGCTTTTGGCAACGTTAGATTTGCAAACGCGCCTTCCTCACTAACTTGAAGTAAAACATCCAAAGCCAAAATGCGCGCCGGATCACCCAACGTCCTCACAGGCGGCCCGCCTCGATAATTCCTACTCATGAGATTTCCCCTCACCAAAAATCGCGGAACCAAGCCGCGTGCCCCGCCACCAATCGGCAGCATTCATCATCCGTTTCCCAGCAGGCGCAACCTCACCCAACCTCACAGCCCCGCCAACACATGCAACAACAACATCTTTCTTTGAAGCTCCAATGGTGCCAGGCGCACCCGTAAAAGGCTCACTGGCAATCCTAACGGGCCCAAGTTTCAATGGCTTCCCCTGAAAAAGAGTCCATGCGCCAGGCGTCGGACTCACAGCGCGGATATGGGCCGATACTGCCTCAGCAGTCCCCTGGAAATCTATAAATGCGTCCTCACGAGAAATCCTTCCCGCATAAGTCACTCCTTCATCACTTTGTGGAGTCGGAGTAACACCTTTAGCAATCAGATCAACGACTTCAAGTACCTGCCTGGCACCCAAAACTGCCAAGCGCTCAAGCAAGTCGCCAGAAGTCTCGTCCCCTGCCAACGGAACTTTCCACGTCGAATAAACCGGCCCCGTATCAAGGCCCTCTTCCAGCTGAAACACCGAAGTAGCCGCAAACTCATCCCTGTTCCAAATAGTGTGCTGCACGGGCGCGGCACCGCGCCACCTTGGAAGTGCAGAAAAATGCAGATTAATCCACCCATGTTTTGGCAACGCCAACACATCCGGCTTCAGCAAAGCCCCATACGCAACAACCACGCCAAGGTCTGGCGAGAACGAAGACAACTCATCTACAGCATCACTTGGCTTAGATGTCTCAACCAATGAAATCCCAAGGTCGCTAGCACGCTTTGACACCTCAGATGGAACCAACATCGACTTTCGCCCCTGGCGGGCAGGTGGCCGCGTAAGAACGCCTACAACGTTTTCAAGGCTTCTTGAGAGAGAATCCAAGGTTGGAATAGCGGCAGCTGGCGTGCCAGCAAACAATATTTTCACAAAGTCATCCTAACTGTGCCCGGGGAAAACTCTTCAATGAAGACCCTGCCCACAGCGTGCACGCAACAAACATCAAAACAGTTCTGGTGGATTAAGAGTCACATGAACCGGACTTTGCCTATCCAAACTTCGGGCAATCCGTACCGAACGAAGAGCTTTCATAAGGTCAAGTGCCCCAGCAGGCTTACATGCGACGATTGTTCGCACACGCAGCTTAGAAAAAAGAGCTCCTTCTTCAGCTGGCGTTTCAAGGGCAACCGTGCCAACCACAGTAGCTGGCGGATCAAGTCTGGCAGCCTCAAGTTCTGACGTCACCTCAGCCACAGCTTCGGCATCGCCATCTAAAGCGACAATCCAACGACTTGGAAAAAACCCTAGTTCTTCCCGTTCACGAAGAGCTGAAGCCATTTCTGGCAAAGGATTCCATAAGGCCAGTGCCCTACTTATTCCAGGGGGAATATCCCCACTCAACATGCAAGGTGCACCCGGCGCTCCAAGCGAAAAAGTAGTGAACCAGCGCCGAAGTGCCTCTTCATGGGCATCAAGCCTTTCGCTGTAAGCAAGTGCATGCCCTTCAGTTACAACCACACCCGAATATCCGCCTTGAACAAACGGTTCAGCGCCAGGGGTACAAATGACAATCTTTGGTTTTTTCGTCACTGATGTGAGAACCCGGGTGGTACTTGCAGAAACAACAAGCGGCGTGTTTGGAAAAGCCCGGCCAAGATCTGCTGCCATCTTTTCTGCGCCGAATCGATCTGATTGTGCAAGCTCTAACCCACTGCCAACATTTAGGTTGCTTACCGACTCAATATTGCCCGGCCCTGGGACTTCCACCAAAACAGGTCCCTGCGGAAGTGCCCCCCGAATAAGCCCATAAGCCGAATCAGGCAATGCCAACAAAGACGTAAGTCCCTCACGTTCAAACTGTTCAGGCCCCACCACACTGACTCTGGGACACTGCGACCGAATCACTGAACGGGTGGGCAATGCTTGCACTGCCCACCCGGACTCAGCCAACGCCTCTGCTTTCAAAGACCGACTGTAAGATACGGCAATCAAACCATGATTTTCCTCAAGGCAGCGTGCAACCGCAATATCCAAAACATCAGCTTGAGGTGTTCGGCGAAAACGCGTCAGATCATTGCCTTCATCCCAAATGATCGTCATAGTAGGGCCTGGGGATGGAACCCAAACTGCAGCCATCGTTCCAACAACGATTTTGTAGTCCCCTCTCATGGCTCGCAAGTGAATGGAATATCGGTCTGCAGCCGGCTCTTCGGCCGATATAAGCGCAACACTGTCTTTTCCACTTTTGTGAAGCCACGTAAACAAAGACTTAGCCAACTTCACGGTAGGTACAACGATGATGACCCGCACCCCTGTACCCGTTGCCCAAGACAGGACGCTTGCCAATGCCTGCCGTTCCTTGTGAGGCACTGCCATGGCGACTATGCGGGATGACGCATTCAACGTAACGCCTGGATATAAGCTGTCTATCGGCATTTCGCTTGGGAAAACATCATGCGCTTCTTCAGGGTCTGGAAGTACTTTTTCTGCGTTTGCGTGCCTTTTGGGAATCGCGACCGATAGGACTTGTGACAAAGTCGCAGCATATCGAAGAGCCACATACCGATATGTTTCCAACATTTCAGCATCGAACAAAGGGAACTTAGACACAACTGACAGTACTGGCATCAGTTTATGCTCAGATTTGTCTTTGAAACCGACCACCCAACCATCTATGCGTCTACCACCCCATTTCACTCTAACTAAAGATCCGATTTCAATCTTTTTACTTAGATTTTCTGGCACCAAATAGTCAAATGGGCGATCAAGATGGGCGACATCGACATCAATCACAACCTGGGCGATGTTTCCCGTCATGTTTACCCCGCTGCTGCGCGTAGTCGTTCAGCAGCAGCAGTGTCCTCCCAAGGGAATTCCGGCCTGCCAAAGTGCCCATAAGCTGCCGCCGTTTGATATTGAACATTCAAAAGGTCAAGATCACGCAAAATCGCAAGTGGACGCAAATCAAATGTCTTTGAGACCGCCCGCTCGATTTCGGCAACTGGCAGAGTTTCAGTGCCGAATGTTTCAATCGATACTGAAACAGGACGTGCGCTACCTATGGCGTACGCGACCTGGATTTGAACGCGATGGGCAAACCCCGCAGCAACGATACATTTGGCAATCCAACGCGCTGCATACGCCCCAGAGCGATCAACTTTGGATGGGTCTTTTCCTGAAAAGGCTCCCCCTCCATGTGGAGCAGCCCCACCGTATGTATCAACGATTATTTTGCGTCCCGTCAATCCTGCATCCCCCGCAGGACCTCCAACAACAAACCTGCCAGAAGGATTCACCAAAATCCGAACCCCCTCTATGCCATAACCAGCATCAGTAAGCACCGGCTTTATCACCTTTTCGGTTACGATCTCTGCCAGAGCTTCTTGTTCCCAAGTAGGACTGTGCTGAGCTGAGACGACAACTGTGTCGACACTCTTCGGCACTCCATCGTCATAGCACATGGTCACCTGTGTTTTCCCGTCAGGAAAAAGTCCAGCAATAATGCCTTGTTTTCTGACTTCAGTTAACCTTCGAGCCAACCGGTGAGCGAGCCAAATGGGGGTAGGCATGAGGTCAGGAGTTTCATCTGTTGCATACCCAAACATAACCCCCTGGTCACCCGCACCCTGGGCATCCATAGGATCCGAAGAACTGCCCGTGCGTACTTCTCGCGAGTTATCAATACCACCCGCAATATCGGGACTTTGTTGTCCCAAAGACACCGAAACACCACACGTATTACCGTCAAAACTGGCCAGTGATGAGTCATACCCAATCTCAATCAACTTAGCTCTCACAATATCTTGGATCTCTACGTAAGCATCCGTAGTTACCTCACCAACCACCTGGATAAGTCCTCTAGTGGCAACCGTCTCAACCGCCACACGGGCCCAAGGATCGTCAGCCAAAATCGCATCTAATATTGCGTCAGAAATTTGGTCGCAAATTTTGTCTGGATGGCCTTCAGTTACAGATTCTGCAGTCACAAGTGTCATGTGACAATCCTAAGACCACACTCCGACAAGTAAGCCCACAACGTCTTTTGCCAAGGCCGCCTTATCCCCTAGGTGTTCAGCCACTATCTGACCCGATGCGTCGAAAATCACGAGCCGATTCTCAACATCGCCAAAACCAGTATTCGTACCCACTTTGTTTACTGCCAAATAGTCGGCACCTTTAGACCTGGCCTTTACTGAGCCCAGCTCACGAAAGTTTTCAGCTGTCTCTGCCCCAAATCCAACAACAATTTCTGGTTTGCTTGAACCATGACATACGTTTGCCAAGATATCTGGATTTTGGGTGAGTGAAAGAACCGGAGAATCCCCCATGTCCGTTTTCTTCAGCTTGGCCGCAGAAACATCAACTGGTCTGTAGTCAGCCACAGCAGCTGTCATTATCAATGCATGCGCAGCATGAAGTGTCTTGTTTACTTCAGTTTCCATTTCGGTCGCGCTTTCCACCCTGACAATATCTATGCGAGGGTTAGTCACTGGAAGTGGAACAGAACAGTTGCCAGCAACAAGTGTTACATCGGCACCTAACCTAGCTGCAGCTAGCGCTATTTCTATCCCTTGTCTTCCAGTTGATCGATTCGCTATATATCGAACAGGGTCGATAGCCTCCACAGTCCCACCAGTCGTCACAGTCACATTTCGGCCACTCAAAATGCCGTTGGACATGTGTGACAAAACCCAATCACTGATTACGTCTGGCTCAGGTAATCTTCCTTTACCCAGGTCACCAGAACTAAGAGCACCAGACTCAGGTGGCAGGATCTCAAAACCACGCTGAACAAGGGTTGAAATGTTGTCCTGAGTGGCAGGATTTTCCCACATACCAGTATGCATCGCAGGAACCAACAATTTAGGTGCGCTTGAAGCAAGTATTGTGGCCGTCAAAAGAGAGCTAGCCCTGCCCTCGCGAATTTGCGCGATTAAGTCGGCAGTCGCCGGTGCCACCAAAATCAAATCTACGGACTTAGCCAGAGCAATATGTCCAGTCTGATCTTGCGAAAAAAGATCAGTCACAACCGGATTCTCTGAAAGCTCACTCCAGGTAACCTCACCGACAAAATGAAGGGAATCGCGCGTTGGGGCCACCAACACGCGAACACCTTCACGACGAAGTGCGCGGACTACATGCGCAACCTTGTAGGCCGCAATTCCTGCGCCTACGCCGATTAAGACTGTTTTACCGGTCCTACTACTTCTTTTCTCCGCTGAGTTCGAGTTTGTCATCAACAATCTCCCGTAAGGCCACGGCCAATGGCTTCTCATCTGGCTGAACCGGGACAACTGGGCCAACAAACTGAACCATGTTGGACTCAAGCTGTACGTTATAAGCGTTGATCTGACGCGCGCGCTTGGCGGCGTAGATCACGAGCGCGTACTTTGAGTCCGTTCGTTCCACCAGCTCATCAATTGGTGGGTATGTGATTCCCTCAGGCTGGGCGACGATTCCGCTCACAGTATCACTCTCTCTAGAAACTTCTAACCCAGCAAGATTAGCTGAGGCCCATTAGGTCCGCCAACTCTCGCACGGTGTCATCTATGTTGTCATTCGTCACACAAACATCAAATTCGTCCCGCGCAGCCATCTCGATGCGCGCCGTTTGGAGACGACGTTCACGTTCTTCCGGGCCTTCAGTTCCCCGACCTATGAGCCTTCGTTCTAATTCTTCCCAAGAAGGGGGTTCTAAAAATACAAATAAAGCATCAGGAAGTGTCTTGCGAACTTGTCGTACACCTTCAAGATCGATTTCCAAGATAACCGGTTTCCCCGATTGTCGTTGCTCTTCTACATATGCTCGAGGCGTCCCATATTTTGCTGCCCCGTGAACAGTTGCCCATTCTAAGAATTCATTGTCTTTCACCATTT
>DAIOFF010000084.1:0-10448 GCA_036745855.1 Scrofimicrobium sp.
CTGGTATTTCGGCGGCGCTTTTTACTGGTGGTTCAGTTATTGCAGGAGCCACATACTCGGCTGGAGAAATCGGCCATATTCCAGTATTTCCTGACGGAACACCTTGCTCATGCGGCCAGCGCGGATGCATGGAAGTTTATGCTTCCGCGTCCGCAATTGCCCGCAGATATGGTGAACTATCAGGCAAGCAGGCAACTGCATTGGAAGTAGAACAACTTCTAGGCAAAGACTTACATGCAGATCAAACGTGGCATGAAGCAGTGCAAGCTCTGGCACTTGGTTTGACCCACGTGACCCTTATCCTTGACCCGGAACTCATCATCATAGGTGGCGGTCTATCTGGCGCAGGTGAAAAGCTCCTCACTCCTCTTCATGCCTCAATGAAACAGATGATGGCGTGGCGCACGCCCCCGCGGCTTGAAGTATCACAGCTTGGCGAAAATGCCGGCAAATGGGGCGCCGCCATACTGGGAGCAATGGCTGCTGGCTCTACATCTTTTGAAAGTTGGTCTCTTGATGGGAAATAAAGTACGCACAATTGAACTTTGTGTCGAAAGCGCCGAAGACGCCCGCCTTGGTGTTGGCCTGGGTGTCGATCGGATTGAGCTTTGCCGCGAACTACAATGTGGTGGCCTCACACCAAGTCTTCCAGAAATCATGGACTCTCTAGAAATGTATCCGCCTCAGGGCTTACGCATTCTTGTCCGTCAAAATCCGACAAGTTTTATTCTTTCCGCTGGCGAAATAAATGGGATTGTTGACGAGGTAACGTTTCTTCGCACCGAAACTTTCGGCAAAGAACCTGTGGGCGCTCCCCCGGCAGGTTTCGTTGTTGGTGCCATTACTGATACGGGGAATCTTGATCCCACAGTCCTAAACCGGTTCCGCACGGCGGCAGGAGACCGGCCTCTTACATTCCACAGAGCCTTCGACCAAGTGAAGGACCAACAAACGGCGCTTGAAATGCTGATAGATGCTGGGTTTGAATCAGTGCTAACCACAGGCGGTGACCCCAGTCAGGCAAACCCCAAGCAACTGGAAAAATTGGTGAGCTGGGCAGATGGCCGCATCGAAATCCTTGCCTCTGGCGGGCTTCGCTCCAACAACGTCCGCGAAATCGCGGCGGCAGCAAACATAACAGCTGTTCATATGAGAGCCCCTGGCCAAGATGGTCAAACCTCACGGACAGAAGTAAGTAACATCCTTGGGGCTCTGCGTTAGTCTCTGGCAACAGCGAAAACTGCTCTGACCCTAGATTTTGGGAGAATATCGGAACAAAAATGTTACTGCCGGAGCAAAATACTACTCCGGCAGTAACCCCTATCCTCCGACTAGTTCCCCTACGCCACAGTGTCGAACTGCGAGTTGTAGAGTTCTGCGTAGAAACCACCCTTAGCTAAAAGCTCATCATGGGTCCCAGTTTCAACAATGTCACCCTCATTCATCACAAAAATGACATCAGCATCACGAATCGTTGACAGCCTATGTGCAATGACAAAAGAAGTGCGTCCTTTTGTGAGCTTTTCGATTGCTTCTTGGATCAGGTGTTCGGTGCGGGTGTCGATTGACGAGGTGGCCTCGTCAAGAATCAACAGCGGATTATTTGCAATCATGGCGCGGGCAATGGTCACAAGTTGCTTCTGCCCGGCAGACAAAGACGTTTCTTCACCAAGAACCGTGTCATACCCCTTGGGCAGTTGATTCACCAAGTCCCGAAGCCCAATCTCATCAACAACCTCATCAAGCTGCTCATCAGTCACGTTTTCAGTCTTGTAAACCAGGTTCTCACGCAGCGTCCCACGGAACGTCCACGTATCCTGCAAAACCATGGCAAACTGGTCATTCACATGTTTGCGGCGCATCTGTGAGGTTGGGACACCGTCAAGAAGTATCTGACCCGAATCCGCTTCATAAAACCGCATTAATAGGTTCACAAGCGTGGTCTTTCCGGCTCCAGTAGGCCCAACGATTGCTACCTTCTGACCTGGCTTTACTGCCGCAGAAAAACCGTGGATTACTTCCTTGTCAGGTGAGTAACCAAAATGAACATTATCAAAAACAACTTCACCCTCAACTTCGCCTGGATGCTGCGGGTTTTCTGGATCACTTTCTAGTTCCTCTTCGTCAAGCAGCTCAAACACGCGGGTCCCTGCCGCCGCAGCTCCTTGGAACTGTGTTGCAGCTTGCGCAATGTTTGAAAGTGGCTGAGTAAACAAGCGAATATACAGCATAAATGCAGTGATAACACCAATCTCAATGTCACCATTTATCACTAATACTGCGCCCACAATACACACAATCACATACCCCAGATTCCCAATGAACCCCATGATTGGCATCATCATTCCAGAGAGGAAGTCGGCTTTCCACGTTGAGTTATACAGCTTGTCATTTCGCGCTTTAAACTCTTTTTTCGCTTCTGGTTCTGCATTGTAAGCGCGGATAACAGAATGCCCCGCATAAACTTCTTCAATGTGTCCATTCAAGGCACCCAAGTTTCGCTGCTTTGCAACGAAATGTTTCTGACTGATAGCCATTAACATCAGTGTCAGTGCAAAACCAACAATAGAAGCTGCAATTCCTGCTAACGCCATGCGCCATTCGGTCGTAAACATCATGAGCATGGAACCAAGTAGCAAAGTAAGGCCAGACAAGATTGACGACACTGAACTATTTAGTGTTTGAGAAAGTGTGTCAATATCATTTGTTACGCGCGATAAAATATCGCCCTGACTAGTGCGGTCAAAATAACGCAAAGGCATTCGGTCAATCTTGCGGTCAACATCAGTTCTAAGCTTTTGCGCAAGCCTCTGCGTCACGGTTGCCATCAGCCAAGACTGCAAGTAGCTAAAAAGGAAGCTTCCCACCAGGATTGACGTACAAATGATGACAAGTTTGCGGACTTGTCCCATATTGATACTGCCCATAAGGCCAGCAGCAATCTCATCTGTAATGTCACCTAAATATCCAGGCGACATGACGGACAGGACCGCCCCGCCAATAGCCAAGATCACAGCAAGGATCAAAACTCCCCAGTATTTGCGTCCAATCTGCAAAAGGCGTCCAAGGGTTGGCACCATGGCGGCAATAGTCTTGCTATTAATCTCTCCGCCGCCGCGGCCATGCCCATGACCCCCTCTACCATGCGGCATCATGCCAGCCAGCTGCTGATCTGCCTGGACTTTTGCCACCACCGCCGGGTCAATACCATGCGCAGCGGACTGAACTTCTTCTTCATATGTCATGGCGCTCATACCAGTTCCTCTTCAGATAGCTGCGAGAAGGCGATCTCACGGTAGACCTCATTTGATGCCATCAGTTCTTCATGGGTGCCAGAACCGGCAATGCGGCCGTGGTCGACCACCAAAATGCGGTCAGCGCCGCGAACGGTTCCTATTCTTTGCGCGACAATCAAAACCGTCGCATTCTTCGCGTTTTCTTTTAAGGCTTCACGCACATTCTTATCTGTCCGGTAATCAAGCGCCGAAAATGAGTCATCGTAAATCATGATTTCGGCTTTTCGCGCCACTGTGCGGGCAATAGAGAGCCGCTGTTTTTGGCCGCCCGAAAGGTTAGTGCCTCCCTGGGATATGGCAGCCGCATATTGATCTTCCTTGTCAGCAATGAACTCAGCTGCACTAGCAGTATGCGCAGCATCGACTATTCCTTCGGGTGTTATTTGGGCTGTCCCTTCTCCATAGTCGATGTTCGAGGCCACAGTGCCAGAAAACAGCGTCGCCTTTTGTGCCGCATAACCAATGCGATCACGCAGGGAAGATTGATCCCAGTCCCGAACATCTTTTCCATCGACTAAAACGTGGCCATCAGTTGCGTCAAAGAAACGAGGAATCAGGTTGACAATGGATGATTTTCCAGAACCCGTTGAACCTATTAATGCAACTGTTTCGCCTGGATTCACTTTGAAACTTATGTCATGGAGGGCGTCATCTTCGGCATCGTGATAGCGGAAGTTCACGCTTTGGAACTCTATTGAACCGTGAGTATCTGCGTCTTTCACACTGCCGTCTTTGATTGACGGGTCAGCCTTTAGGACCTCGACAATCCGCCTATATGAAACAAGAGCACGGGGCAACAGAATGAATGCCATTACCATCATCATGAACGCGCCGATAACCTGCATTGCATAAGAAGAGAAGACAATCATTTCCGAAAAAAGCGTGGTCTTGTCGGCAACGCCTGAAGCGGAGTTAATCATTGAGGCACCCAAAGCATAAATCGCTAGGGAAAGGCCAGACATAATGGCAGTCATCATTGGCATCATGAATGCCATGGCTCGCATTACATAAAGGTTGGTGCCGGTCAGCTCATCATTTGTGTATTCGAACCGGCTTTCATGAAATTCTTCAGCGTTATGCGCACGAATGACTCTCATTCCGCCAAGGTGCTCACGGGTAACACGATTTAGGTCATCAATAATGCGTTGCATTCGCATCATTTTTGGCATTACTAAGCGTAAAACAATCGCCATGATAACGATCATGATGAGGACGGTGACTCCGGTTGCAGCCGTCCACGTTAGGTTTTTTCCTGCCATTTTCATAATGGCCCAAACAGCCAAAATGGGGGATTTTACGAGAATCTGCATGCCCATTGTGACAAACATTTGAATCTGCGTGACGTCGTTAGTGGAACGGGTGATGAGACTAGCGGTGCCGAAACGCCCAAACTCATCTGATGAGAACTCCATCGCTTTGGCAAACACGGCCGCCCTCATGTTCTTGGCAAGAGTCGCGGCAATGCGTGCAACACAGAATCCGGTAACAACCGCTGCCACCATGGAACCTAATGCACAGGCAAGCATTGAAAAGCCCTCGCGCATCACATCTGACATTTGTGCATCTGGGCTGACGATTATTTTCGTAACGGCCTGCATGTAATCCGGTAGCTTCAAATCAAGCCATACTTGCGCAACAATCGCCAGCACGGCAATGAGGAGTAGCCCCCATTCGCGTTTACCTATATATTTGGTGATTTTCATCCGTGTCCTTGCCTATTTATCACCGTTGGAACATGTGACAAAAGAGACACATGTTCCAACGGAACAAATGTTCCTGAGGTGTATTTGTACCATTATGATGTAGTACTGTCAAAGCTGATCCACGGAGAGGAGCAAAAGATGGCCCGCGATGCCCGAACTACAGAAAGCCTTAAAGGCAGACTTGCAGGCGCGTTGATTGAACTTTTGCGATCAAAGCCTTTTGATGAGATCTCCGTTAGCGAAATTACGGACCTAGCGGATGTTGGACGCACCACGTACTACCGTCACTTCAGCTCAAAAGATGACCTGATTATTTACGAGTTCCAGACTATTTTCGGACGCGCCGTAAAGCACCCCCCCTTTAAGGGGCCTTCCAAAAATATCTCTCGCACTGACATCCAAACCGCTTTCGAAGACCACCTTGCACGTATCTATGCGAACAAAGCAGTTTTCGAAACCGTTTATGCGGCGGGGCTTGACTATCTACTTTTCCGATTCATGTATCGCAGTACCACAGAATCGGCCAAATCCGATGATCTGCTGGACAAATATTTGGTGGCTTTACACGCCGCATCATCATTTGCGATTGTTGATCAATGGATTTCTTCAGGCTTTACCCAAACATCAGAAGAACTCTCTAAAATGCTTCTAAACCAGCTAAAACCCCATCACGGCACAAAACATTCAAGAGAGCAAGATTGCCCAACCCAAAACTAGATATTTCCTAGCCCATGCCTGGCGCTCTACGATGTCCTTATGGATAACAATGTGCCTGAGTTCATGGAAGAGATCCGCGCTGCCCTGGATTCCGCAGACCCCCTAGATTTCCTGGTTTTTGCCAGTACTTTGGTTGCCGCAACCCAAATGGCACCAAAATTTGACATAGACGGCAATGGCCCTGAAGCAGATCTGAACGTTGTAATAGACAGTCTTCTTACTAACGCCGGTACTGAAACTGACGCATTGCTCATGGTCTGGGCCGAAATGCTTGACAATGCAGAGCTAGCAAACCAAGTGAATAGCATTGTCAAACCACGCGTACAGGTGCTTCCAGGGTGGATAACCATGATCGACAGCATCCGACCCACAAAAATAGTGGCTTTTGAGGACCTCTTCCAGGACAACCAAACCATTGTCATCCAATCGGAAGGTCGGCGCGCAAGTTTTCTTCTACTAATCGCAATAGACCTCATGGGTGCCCCTTACATTGAAGACGCTTCCGTCTCCGTAGACTCACTTGAGGACTTTTTGCAAAAAGCCAAAGAGGTACTTCCCTCAAGCACAAAAGTCATTGAACTCTCATTAGCGGACGCAAAAGCCAGGCTTGAAGAAACCCTAGAAATGTCCGACCACATGTGGCCGCCACTTGAAACTGAGACTTGGCCTAGTGTAAGAGCACTTCTTGAATGGCAAATGAGGTTGCTTCCTGAAGGGGGTTCGCCCTTAGAGCGTACCGAATGGACCGAAGAACAATTCGGCCAGTTTTTCGAGGCCTTCCTTGCGTCTTCCGTCGCAAGTGGTTTACGCAAGGGCGAAGAATGGCTTGCACATGCACTTATTGATTTTGCCTGTAACTATGGCTCAGGTGATCCGCGGGCTTGGAGTTCCCGGCTAATAGAACGCACTCTTTTTGACTTGGCCCCTAGAAAACTAATGACCAGTAAGAAGGATCTTTTGGCTGTTCCCAAAGTCCTTTCAGCGTTGATTGCGTTTTCCCATCAAGAAATGGGTGTTGACCCAAAGATTACTGCCGACGTTCAAAGTGATCTGAAGGCTATGACACCTGATTACCGGCGACAAATAAAAGGGAGCGGAAGAAGTGGGGGTGCCTCACCTCTGGAGCAAATAGATATTGCCCCAGACATGCTTACCCAAATAATTGAAGGACAAGGTTTTGAAGGTTTTGAGGACTCACCTGAGCCTACGCTAAATGAGTCAGATTCTGACTTACTTATGCTATTTCTGGCATCACAGGTTGGCGGATTAGATAACCTCCAAAATTTGGACGATACACCGCTACCTAATGAACCACTCAGCCTGGAAAATGTCGAGAATGATATTCAATCACACGTACAAGAAATCGGTGAAATAGTCACTCAAATCAGTGACGGTTTCTTTCAAGATCAAGAACTAAGGACTGCGTCCCTTAGAACCTTAAACTTTATCGCATGCGCATCTCCAGAGATTTTTCGTCGTAAATCCCGAAACGAAAATACTGCTGCAGCCATTTGTTGGATTGCCGGACACAATAATGCTTGGTTCGCACAAACTAATCCAAAGCGAACCGTGACAGCCATGATCAAGTGGCTTGGAATCAAAACCTCGCCATCCCAACGCGCACAAACAATGCTTTACGCCCTGCAATCAGCTGGTTACTTTATAAATGGGACAGACCTTGGTGACGCACGTCTGCTTTCATCACAAAACCGGCGCGCCATCATTGAGGCGCGCGACCTCTTAGAGCACTAGTAAACCTCACCAGTCCTCTAAGTTATCCTCCCCCGGCATCCAGCTAAGTCCTGGTTTTCCCCAGCCATTTTGATGTTTGACTTTCTGAGCATCGCGGCTTTCAGGGTGCACTAAACGATCGACATAAATCAAACCATTCAAGTGATCGAACTCATGCTGCATTATGCGCGCAAACCACCCACTGGCCTCAATTTCAAATGGGTTGCCATCTATATCTTGCGCGCGAAGCAATGCGTCTGCCGATCGGCGAAGCGCAAAACGCTCACCTGGAAAAGAAAGACACCCCTCTTCCTCATCCTCCCCCGGGATTCCCGGGTCAATGGGAGTGATCCAAAGCTCGGGATTAATCACGACGCCCCTTGGTGGTGCCTCATCTTGATCTTCATACATCCAAACAAAAAGTCTCTTACCAACCCCAACCTGAGGTGCGGCAAGCCCCACCCCCGGCGCGGCCTCGCAAGTATCAAACATGTCATCAACCAGTTTTCGAAGCTCCGCGTCAAACTCTGTTACGGGTGCTGCTTCACTATGCAGAACTGGGTCGCCACAAATAACGATTGGAAGTATTGCCATGGGATCAGTTTAATCGCATGAATGAACCAGCATAAATCGCAGTACTACAGGTCTACTTGAGACCGCACGGCCGCAAATGAGACCGCGATGATCTGGGCAAATACGTCAAGTATTTTATAAACATGCGAAATTGCCGTACTCGAAGGGGGCTGGTTTTGGCGGGCCTTGCCCTGGTAACACTCTCAGCTTGCGACTTCACCGATTCAAGCCGTGACGATATTGAACCCATAACTATTCCAACTCACTCCGCCAACGAAATCCTTGAAATGACATTCGCCGCAAGCGGTTTTGGAACTGTTTGCGATTTTCCTAACTTCCACATCAATTTTGTAGATGGCACAATTCAAGAATCTTTTGACATAACGACAGAAAGTGGTGAAAACCTTGTTGTTGAACGAGGCTCTGCTACGCCTGCCGAGATCGAAGACGTACGGCAAAAATTGGGGGGTGATGACATGCCACAAATGTTGACAAATCTTTTGATGGCGGCAGAGGAAGCAAAACCTTATCACAATAGGTGCCTAGACGGAGGCCCCTACCATCTCACGCTCAAATACACTGACGGCGAGGAAGACGCATTCACAATTAACGATTGCGGCATACCTTACGACGATCAAGACGTACGAAAGCCATTATTTGCGGCGAAAGACATCATCAGAAAATATGAGCAATCCTTCGAGGAAAGGCAAGCCAATTGTCATGGAAGTAACTGACTACAGCCATCCATTTGGGGTTTCCCATTCAATCGTTCATCAACCTTCCCGATAGATGATTCCCATTCCTCCACTTGGATAATGCCATTCCAACGCCCCAGGCGCAGCAACTGCCAGGCAGGTTCCGCACTCAAGACACGCTGCATACTCTACGGATATAGTGCCATCTTCTTCCTCAGCGTAAACATGCGCTGGGCAAACCTGAACCAGCAACTTACCAGTGCCAGTAGCACGGGCAATCTCTTGATTGACCTTAATATGTGGGTTTCCTTCGTCGACCACGTACATATTCTTCGAAAGGCGCTCTGGCACACTACCAATTTCAAAAATTTCCATTAGGTTCACATCGCTTTCACTGCTTGCAATCCAACCTTCGCCAAACGGACCAACTTCAATCCCGACCCCTTCAAAGCACCCCTAATGCTCTTCCTCAAGTGTTTTCTAGGGGTCAGATCCAAGTTATAAACGTCAAAAAGAACATCAGCGGCTAGTTTTCCAAGGGGCCCATACATTTCCTCATTTTCGAGGAACGCCGGTGCCTTCGCGTACGTAGACATATCTTGGCCACCAAAAATGCGCTTGTAATTTTCCAGATAAGCCGAAAGTTGCCTTTCTGAATAGTCTCCAACTTCGATTGCTTCACTGATAGCGTCTGCTGCTGCTTGAGCACTGCCTGCTGCCAAGTCCATCCCACGAACAGTGAATCCAGTATTCAGCGTGAAACCAGCAGCATCGCCGATGACAACTAAGCCATCTTTTACCAGGTCATGCTGCATGGCTTCTCCGCCCTCAGCAATCAGATGACAGCCATACTCAAGTAACTTGCCACCTTCAAGAAAGGGAGTGATAGCAGGATGGGAAACGAAATGGTCGTGCAAATGCGAAGAAGCAAAGCCTTTCTCAGTCAAGTCGTCTAATCGGGCAACTATTCCAATGGACACAGAATCCTTATTGGTGTACATAAAACCGCCACCAGATACGCCCTTTGTACAATCCCCAACTATCGCATATGCGGCACCTTGGTTTTCGCTCAGATTAAACCTATCCCGCATTGTTTTTTCATCTAATTGGATAACTGATTTAACCCCTACAGCCAGGTTCTTTAAGGGTTCTTTGCGGCGCACTCCGGCGTCCCGGCAGATAAAGGAGTTGACCCCATCAGCAGCCACAACCACTTTTGCACGAAGTTCGTCCTCACCTGCGCGCACGCCAACAAATCGACTGCCCTCACGGACCAATCCATCCACCTTCATGCTAGGCATTACGGTCACGCCAGCTTCTTCGCATTGCTCACCTAACCACACGTCAAGTTTCGCGCGAAGTACCGTCACAGCATTGACGGGACTTTCAAGTCTTCGATCCCAATAATCAACATTTACAAATGAGGATGAGTTTAAAAAGCTCAGACAATTGCGGGTAATTACGCGTTCAACTGGCGCATTTTCGGTAAAGCCTGGGAAAATCTCTTCCATGATGCGGCAATAAAATACCCCACCTGAAAGGTTCTTCGACCCCGGCTCACTTCCACGTTCGATAAGCAAAACTTCATGACCTCTTTGGGCCAATAAGTATGCACACACACTGCCAGCAATGCCACCCCCGACAATGATTGCATCAAAACAAATAAAAGTACAATCTCACTGATTTGACATGCCTTCCCTTCTTTCCCAGTCCTATAATACTATCCATAGATT
>DAIOFF010000085.1:0-10352 GCA_036745855.1 Scrofimicrobium sp.
CGTTGATGGTCCGTCTGCCATTTTGGTTGCGGGTGATTTCAACATTGTTCGCAGCGAAAACGATATTAAGAACTGGAAGCCAAATCACAATAAGCATGCTGGGGTTTTGGACGACGAGATCGCGTTTGTGAACAATTGGGTGCAGGCGGGTTGGGTTGATGTTGTTCGCGATTTGGCGGGCGATGTTTTTGGGCCATACTCGTGGTGGTCATGGCGGGGACGGGCGTTTGATAATGACACGGGGTGGAGAATCGACTATCAGTTTGCGACCCCAGAACTTGCTAAACGCTCATCAAGTTTTGACGTGTACCGGGCTTCTACGGGTGATCTTCGTTTTTCTGATCACGCTCCGGTGACAGTGCGATATCGTTATTGATCCAGTTGAGTGTGTCAGGTGTTGACATCGTGATGAAGTTAGGGCGCTGCGTGGCATATCGATTTGAAGTGAGTTTCGGATGCCCAGACGGGGGCGGATTACTGGCCCACGCGGCAGCGTAGAGGGTTATCCATCCAAGGAAGTTTATCCACAGCATTATTGTTGCCACCGATGCTGCTGCGCCAAGAACTGGGTCAGACACTCTAGAAATGATTGATTGCCCAAGGGAACGAAGTAGCCCAGAGCCCATTGCGGCAATCAACGCGCCCATTGCCATGTCACGTTTTGGCGGGCGTACGCCAGCAACGACGCGAACCATGAGTATAAAAATCACTAAGTCCATTACAAATGGAATACCGTAGGCTAATACGTCAACGAGCGTAGACCATTCTTCACCTAAAACTTTTACGAACCAATCACTCAAGAATGTGGTGAGAGAAGTCAATACCGCCGTAACTACGACTCCAAAAATGAGTACGAAAAGGCCAAAAAATCGGCCAAGTATTGCTGAAAGAAGGTGTTCCCGCACATTTTCTAAGCCAAACATTGACCGAATCGCTAACCCCAGGTACCAAATGACAGTTGAGGCCGAAATGATAGCAACACCAAGAGCAATCCAACCAGTTGCGGAAGTACCAGGAGTGTTTACCAATGAGCTGGGATCTATTAGCCCTTCAGGATCATTTGTTGTTTTTAGTAGACCAGGGATTTGCTGATTTACCGTATCGATAATAGTTGACAGAAATGAAGGATGCCGCCCCAGAAGGCTCGAAAAAAAGGCCCACCCAACTGTTAGCATTGCAGTAATTGAGAATAAACCCATGTATGCAATCCCAGCGCACAAGAGCGGGCCTCGACTACTTAGAAAACGGCTGAGTGCACGAAAAATTCGGAGGGCACTTGCTTCGGCAATTGCGTCCTTCACCGTTTCTTTCATGGAACTATTCCACAGCAACCTACTCAAAGTGCAAAGTCGAATATGGCAACTGAGGAATACGCGCCATTGGGACTCACCTTATCTAACCGGAAACCAGGGACTGTCCACTCTGCCCCAAAGTCTGGAATTCTCTTTGATAACTCCTCGTACTCTGCTGCGTTGCTCTCCATTGAAAGCGTCACATGAGGGTGATAACTAAAACGCGGATTGTAATTGAGGGGTCCACCACGAATCTGGTCAGCCAGCTCAACGCACTCTGCCGCGCCCTCGTCAACCGACAAAAAAAGCACAGGAGAAACTGGGGCAAACGTGTCGACTTTCCCGATTCGCATCCTAAATGCAGGGAAGTTTCGTGAGACAGCTCTCAAATGCCGAATAACGTCCTCCCGCTGGTCTTTTTCTACGGGAATTGGCGGAACGAGCGTGATGTGCGCTGGAACAAAAAAAGCAGACTTGTCACCTAGTTCTTCTCTCAAGTCAGTGATCTGAGCATTCCAAGGTTCTGGTACGGCGATTAGTACGCCAAGCCAGTCTTGGCTCTCAGTTTTCTCGGGCAAGAACAATGGACTGTCCTCGATCGGTGGGATGGTCTGCAACTCAAGGTTAGCAAAAGTAAGTGGCCTTAAATCCCATTAGGACCATTTCGCGATCTTTTTGTTTGGCTACTACGGTAGAGGGGATTGTTTGTTGCGAGGAGGCGTAAGTGACGTATTGGTTAGAAGCGTGGAGTTCAAAAGAGGGGACGGCCCGGGTTTTGGCGTTGTACGTTGATACGTTTGGTGAGGAACCGAACATGGTTTGGTCTGCTCCAGGACGCGTGAATCTCATTGGTGAGCACACTGACTATAACGGCGGTCTTGCACTGCCGATTGCGATCCCGTTTCGCACTTATGCCGCGATTTCTGCGCGGACAGACCGAACAGTTCGTCTCATTTCTGCGCAAGAAGAAGGTGTGCGGACTGTCTCATTAGACGAAGTAGGCACTTTTGATTCGCCTGACCGCGTTGACGGGTGGCCTGCCTATGTTGTGGGTGTCGCGTGGGCAATGGAGCGCGAAACTGGTGCCACGGTTCCCGGTTTTGATTTGGCGATTGATTCGTGTGTGCCATTTGGCGCAGGATTATCGTCATCTGCGGCTCTTGAAACTGCGGTGGTGGGTGCGCTTATGGATTTTGCTGGCATAACAGCCAGTGAGGAAGAACAAGTTCGGTGGTGTATCCAAGCCGAAAACTTAATTGCTGGTGCAAAGACTGGCGGCATGGACCAATCTGCGGCGCTTCGTTGCCGTAAAGGTTTCGCACTTGCGCTCAACTGTGACGATTTCACGGGACAACAGGTTCCATTCGCACCTGAAGATAGTGGAGCTTCATTGCTCGTTGTGGATACGCGCGCCCCTCACGCATTGGTAGATGGGCAGTATGCACAGCGCCGCGCCGCTTGTGAAGAGGCCGCCTCTATTTTGGGGGTTGACCAACTAGCGGATATTCGTGACCTCGATGCGGCATTAGTGAAACTGCCAAGTGACGTTTTGAAGCGGCGTGTGCGCCACGTTGTGACTGAGATTGAGCGGACACATGAGGCCATTGATGTCCTGCGGGCAGGGAATTATTCGGCGCTGGGGCCACTTTTTGTGGCCTCGCACATGTCCCTTCGCGATGACTATGAAGTTACTTGCCCAGAACTAGATTTAGTGGTTGACGAGGCCATGGCTGCCGGTGCCATTGGTGCCCGCATGACTGGGGGCGGTTTTGGTGGGTCAGCTATTGCGCTTGTTCCAACTGACAAAGTAGATGAAGTTGCTGATCAGATTGATGCGGCGTTTGCGCACCGCGGTTTTGCGCAGCCGCATTTTATGATGTCGCCAGCGAGCTTCGAGCCAACGAGGGAACGATGAGAGGGAAAGTTGCAGCTGGTGCTGGCATCGCTGGCATGGGACTTTGGGCGGCCCGTCTACTTTGGGTAGACAAACAGGTGGGGCGCTTGACCCACCAGTGGGCCGAGCACAACGCTGTTTGCATGCAGCAGTGGGCAAACAATGCACCCACTGTTTTAGCGTTGGGGGATTCCTCTGTGCAAGGCGTTGGTGCCAAACGGATAGAAGAGTGTTTCGTCTCTCTTTTCGCTGCGGCTGTTCAAGCCGAGCTAGAAGCGCCTCTTGAGCTACTGAATCTTTCAATTTCTGGCGAGGTCATGCCGACGCTTCCGGTACGTCAACTTACTGCGTTAGATGGAATCAAGCAGAGGCGACCTGGCTGGCAACCTGACATCACTATTGTTTGTGTAGGTTCGAACGACGTGATGAATGAAAACACCACGGTAGAGCGCTTTACGTACTGTACGAAAGAGGTTTCTGAGGGACTTCCTAAGGGATCTTTCGTTGCGAATATCCCCTCTTTCGGTGTCATGCCTCAGGAGGAACGTGCGGCGGAGTTTAGTAGAATCCTCGAAGACATCTGCATTAGTGATGGACATCATATTGTTGACATTCGAGGCTTTACAAGTTCCCTTGGGACCGCCGACTATGCACTTCGAAACCACGCAGCCGACCTGTTCCACCCAAACACCAAGGCATACACGCAATGGGCCAGGTTATTCTTCGAAAAATGGGCAGAAGTGAGTGGGCATCCAAATGCTGTTTTTGCCCCACACATATTCGATTTGTCGGATGCCTCTGACATAGTGGTTGCATGAAGTTAGTAGTTGGGCTTGGAAATCCGGGATCGCAGTACAAAGACACGCGGCACAATGTCGGGGCAGCAACAGTCAGATTGCTGGCCGAAAGGCACGGTGGGACTTTCCGGAAACATCCAAGCAGGTGTCATGTAGCGGAAGTCCGTTTGGGTACGTTGCCGGGCGGAGCGCCGGGGCCAAAGGCCACGCTTGCAGTTGCCGACCAGTTCATGAATGTTTCTGGGGGACCGCTAGTGCGATTGGCCGAATATCTTGGCGTACCTGCCGAAGAAACCTTGGTTTTACATGACGATTTGGACCTGCCTGCCCACGACTTACGGCTAAAAAAAGGCGGCGGGGAAGGCGGACACAACGGGCTTCGTAGTCTGACAGAACACTTCCACACCAAAGATTACGCTCGACTTCGCATCGGAATTGGGCGGCCCCCTGGGCGCGCTAGCGCTGCAGACTTTGTCCTCCAAAAGATTTCAAGCAGCGAACGAACCGAATGGGACGTGACCTACGCGCTTGCGGCCGATGCTGTTGAGGATGTATTTTTGCGGGGATTTATTGCGGCCCAACAAGATTTGCATTCAAGATCATGAACGAACTTTTGGGATTGAGATCCCCTTTAGAACATGAGAAAGGCGTGGGCGCTGCCATCCAAGGAATGGAGCGCCTGGGGGCGGGCAAGATTGTTGCACCGCGTGGGTTGCGCCCAGCCCTTGCAGCTTTGTCTCCGCGAACACCTGGCGTGCCAACTGTCGTTGTCACCGCAAATGGTCGGATTGCGGAAAGAATGGCCAGCTCAATCAACTGTTGGGGGCGTGAGGCGACCGTTTTCCCTGCGTGGGAAACACTTCCGCATGAACGTCTTTCGCCAGGTCTTGACACAATGGCAAGGCGTGCGGCAGTACTTCGAAGGCTTTCCAAACCAGGTGTAGGCAAAAATGCGCCTAAAGCATCAGGTCCTATAGACATACTGGTGGTGCCAGTTAGGGCATTGCTGCAGCCTGTAGCCGAAAAACTTGGTGATGCTGAGCCGGTTACCGTAAAGCCCGGGGACTGGATTGACAGAGATGAACTGGCTGCGCGCCTAATGAACTTGGGGTATTCCGCGGTAGATACTGTGAGGGGACGCGGAGAATTATCAGTTCATGGCGGCATTGTTGATGTGTTCCCACCTGCAGGTGACCATCCACTCAGGATTGAACTTTTTGGGGATGAAGTCGAAGAAATCCGCAGCTTCAACCTGTCCGATCAACGCAGTATTGAGGACATGCCGGAAGGATTGTGGGCACCCGCTGCACGGGAACTTTTGTTGACTGACGAAATCAAAGAAAAAGCCCGACGCCTTCAGCAGACGTTGCCTGGTGCAGCCGACATCTTGGAACTGGCCTCTGAAGGAATCTATGCACCAGGGATTGAATCGCTCTCATCGGTCCTTATTGAGAACATGGTTCCTCTCTCCACGTTCATCCCAGAAAATGCTATTTGGCTTATAGATGAGCCAGAACGGGTGAGATCAAGGGCAGAGGACCTAAAAACCTCGGCAGCAGAGTTTGAGGCGGCTGCATGGGGTGCCGCAAGCCATGGTGGGGCTGCTCCGCTCAGCAAAGGCGCGGTATCTTTCCTTGACCTAGATGATATTTGGCAAACCGATGGGGCGAAGTGGTGGGAACTTTCTGATCTTGTAGGCGCTGACTTTATAGATGGAAAACCCAACCGGATCAAGATTGATGCCAGGGATGTCATTCCTTACAAAGGCGATATTCAAGGTGCTGCAGAAGACCTTTCCAAGCTTGCGAAGGATGGCTGGACGCTGGTTCTCACGGTTCCTGCTGAGGGCACTGCGCGTCGCTTGATTCAGGTTCTTGGTGATGCTCAGGTCGCTGCACGTTTTCAAGAGTCTCTTCCTGCGGGACCTGAGCGCGGAATTGTGCATGTAGTTCCAGCCGATGCTGGCGCTGGGTTTGTCTTTCAAGATGAAAAACTTGCGGTATTTACTGAGGAAGATCTCACAGGCGGGCGCAAGGGCGGTTCTACGCGTGAAATGCGGAAAATGCCGTCGCGAAGAAAAGGGAAACTTGATCCCTTAACCTTGGCGTCTGGTGACTTCATTGTTCATGAAAGCCACGGAATTGGGCGGTTCGTTCAGATGGCATCTAGAGAGGTGCCGGGTCTTGCAGGGAAAAGGGACTATCTGGTTGTCGAATATGCGGGGGCGCGGGGGCGACCTAACGACGTTCTTTATATCCCAACGTCTTCCTTGGATCAGGTTTCGAAATATACGGGTTCTGACCAACCCAGGCTTTCACGAATGGGCGGTAGTGACTGGGCTAAAACCAAGAAAAAGGCGAAAGCTGCTGTCAAGGAAATTGCAGCTGAGCTGGTGCGACTATATGCTGCGCGGCAGAGCACAAAAGGTTTTGCCTTTTCTCCAGATTCGCCGTGGCAGCGTGAACTTGAGGATGCTTTTCCATATGTTGAAACTCCTGACCAGCTTCTGACTATTGAAGAGGTCAAGGCCGACATGGAACGGCCAGTTCCAATGGATCGTTTGCTGACCGGTGATGTCGGATATGGAAAAACGGAGATAGCAGTTAGGGCAGCGTTCAAGGCCGTCCAGGATGGCAAACAGGTGGCCATATTGGTTCCAACTACGTTGCTGGTTCAGCAGCACTTGGAGACTTTTAGTGAAAGGTTTGCCGGTTTCCCAATAAACGTTGGAACGCTGTCGCGTTTTTCCACTGCTAGTGAAGCAGAAAAAGTACGCCTTGGGCTTCGTGAAGGAACAGTCGATGTTGTCATCGGTACTCACTCTTTACTCACGGGGGCAGTCCGTTTCAAAGACCTGGGATTAGTCATTATTGATGAGGAGCAACGCTTTGGTGTGGAGCACAAAGAAACACTGAAAGCACTGCGCGCATCGGTTGATGTCCTGGCCATGTCAGCTACGCCAATACCGCGGACTTTGGAAATGGCGGTAGCTGGAATACGGGAAATGTCGGTGCTTCAGACGCCTCCGGAAGAACGCCAACCGGTGCTCACATTTGTCGGGCAGTATCAAAATGCTCAAGTGGCGGCAGCCATCCGGCGTGAAATCATGCGTGACGGGCAGGTTTTTTTCATCCATAACCGTGTGGAATCAATAAACAAGGTGGCGGCGGATCTTCAAGAACTAGTCCCTGAAGCTCGGATAAGGGTGGCGCACGGAAAATTATCTGAGCACGATCTTGAAAAGGTCATAGTTGATTTCTGGGATCATGAGTTTGACGTCCTTGTCTGTACAACCATTGTTGAAACTGGCTTGGACATATCAAATGCCAACACACTTATCGTTGATCGCGCAGACGCTTTTGGTTTATCGCAACTACATCAGCTGCGGGGCCGCGTCGGTCGCGGGCGTGACCGTGCGTATGCTTACTTCTTCTACCCTGCGGGCAAGACACTTACAGAAACTGCTTTAGAGCGGCTAAGAACTATCGCTTCAAACAGCGATTTGGGTTCGGGGCTTGCCGTGGCGCAAAAAGACCTTGAACTTCGCGGCGCGGGAAACTTACTTGGTGGGGCCCAGTCTGGACACATTGAAGGCGTTGGTTTTGATCTGTATGTGCGCATGGTCGCAGATGCCGTGGCTGAATATAAAGGTGAAGTGCCAAAAGAGAACGTTGAAACGCGAATCGAACTTCCTGTTGACGCCCACTTGCCTGAAGAACTTATTCCTGGTGAGGATGCGCGCCTTGAGGTTTATGCAAAGATTGCCCGCGTCGGTGATCCAGCAACAATGAATGAGGTTCGGGATGAGCTGGAAGACAGGTACGGGACATTGCCACCGCAGGTTGAGCGCCTGTTCCGCCTGGCACGCTTGCGGGCAATGCTTCGTCAGCTTGGCGTCACGGAAGTAGGCATGCAAGGAAAATATGTGCGCTTAGGTCCTGTTGAACTAGCGGACTCTCAAGCGTTGAGGCTTAAGCGGCTCTATCCAGGTTCCGTGATCAAGACTGCCACGCGGCAAATCTTGGTCCCTGCAGGCAAAGAGACCCCCGAAAATGAAGAAATGCTTGATTGGGTTGAGGACTTATTGCGAAAGATTGTTGCACCACGGCGAAATGCATGACTATGGTTCCCGCATTCCGTTTTGGGGTTAGATTTCAGTTCCAAACGGGTACCCAAGGGGGCATGGGAATAGCGTAGAATGTATGAGGTTCAATCCCAAGGAGGATCTGTGAGACTCAGCCGCCGTGTCCGTGTTACAGCTGCCGTCGCAGCAATTGGCATTGCCTTCAGTTTGACGGGATGCTCCAACAATCCAGAAGCTAGCGTTGTAGTGGGTGGGGTAACTTACACCGAGGACGATATTTCGGTTTTCCTCAATGAATACTCAGAAATGGTTGACGCGGCCGTAGCCAATGGAGAGATAGATCCGGGAGGAGCTCAGATACCGACCCGAGCGGACACGGTTAAGTTCCTTGGCGAATTTGGGGCAATCA
The DNA here is from genome assembly GCA_036745855.1 of Scrofimicrobium sp. Taxonomy (GTDB): domain Bacteria; phylum Actinomycetota; class Actinomycetes; order Actinomycetales; family Actinomycetaceae; genus Scrofimicrobium. The sequence goes on from DAIOFF010000085.1 coordinate 8,477, forward strand.
CTGAGGCGCTTGAGCGAGCAGGTATCGCCACAGCGGACGACGTCCAAAAGGCTGGACGAGACTTCAGCCCTGAGCTTGGAATAGTTTTCCAGTTGAACAACGGTGTGGGTCAGGTTATTCAGCAAGTGGCTAACGTGGATCCTGAAGGTGCCAGTGCGATCGTGAACGCCGCCCAGGTTTGGCCCGCTGGCTCTAAGGTGAACCCGCGGTACGGACAGATTAAGGGCGGAGCGATTTCACCAACTTTTGGTGATGTAGTAACCGTCTCTAGTGAACAAATACAATAACTTGGCGGCTGACGCCACCGATTTAGGAAATCCAACAATAAGGAGAAACCAAGGTGTCAATCATTGAACACATCGGCGCACGTGAGATTCTAGATTCTCGCGGTAACCCGACTGTTGAGGTCGAAGTTGTGTTGGACGACGGAATTGGCGCTCGCGCTGCCGTTCCATCTGGCGCATCTACCGGCGCATTTGAAGCGGTTGAACGCCGCGATGGCGACGATGACCGCTACCAGGGCAAGGGCGTTGAAGGCGCCGTTGAGGCCGTGATCGACGTTATTGCTCCTGCCGTAATTGGCTTGGACGCTGCCGATCAGCGCCTCATCGATCACCTAATGATCTCCCTTGACGGAACGCCCAACAAGGGCAAACTGGGTGCAAACGCCATTCTTGGTGTTTCCCTGGCTGTTGCAAAGGCTGCCGCTGCATCCGCAGGATTGCCTTTTTACCAGTACCTGGGTGGCCCGAACGCACACGTCCTACCAGTGCCAATGATGAACATTCTGAACGGTGGGTCGCACGCTGACACCAACGTTGATATTCAAGAGTTCATGATTGCTCCCATCGGTGCCCCAACATTCCGCGAAGCACTTCGCTGGGGTGCTGAGGTCTACCACACATTGAAGGCCGTCATCAAAGAACGTGGTCTCTCAACTGGTCTTGGCGACGAAGGTGGCTTTGCGCCAAACCTAGAGTCCAACACTGCTGCCCTTGACCTCATCATTGAAGCCATCAAGCGTGCAGGCTATGAGCCTGGCAAGGATGTTGCTTTGGCACTTGATGTGGCTTCCACAGAGTTCTTCAAAGATGGTGCTTACCAGTTTGAGGGCGAAGCTCGCTCAACTGAATACATGGTTGACTTCTATGAGAAGCTCATCACGGATTACCCGCTGGTTTCCATTGAAGATCCATTGTCTGAGGACGAATGGGACGCATGGAAGACCCTCACGGATGCCATTGGCAACAAGGTTCAACTGGTGGGTGACGACTTGTTCGTAACCAATCCTGAGCGTCTAGATAAGGGCATCAAAGAAGGTATTGCCAACGCTCTGCTGGTCAAGGTGAACCAGATTGGCTCACTCACTGAGACTCTGGATGCCGTTGAGGATGCACACCGCAATGGTTACCGCAGCATGACCTCACACCGTTCAGGTGAGACCGGTGATACCACGATCGCTGATCTGGCTGTTGCAACCAACTCTGGTCAGATCAAGACTGGCGCGCCAGCACGCTCAGAGCGCGTTGAGAAGTACAATCGTCTTCTGCGCATTGAGGAAGCCCTTGGGGATGAGGCCACATACGCTGGTCGTAGCGCATTCCCGCGTGCAAGCTTCTGATCCAGAAGCAAGGGATAGTATAAAAGACACTTAAGTCTTTGTATTTGGACCGTAAATGGGTCCCAGCCAATCCGGCTGGGACCCATTTACGTTTGTGCGCCCGCCATGGGCAGCTGCTTGAAGGTGTGAGTCCTTTGGAAGTGAAGATGCCGCGCTTCCTGGCTGAAGGGATTTGCGCCATTATAGGGTGGAAGCCTAAAGCTAATCCCTGTGCTGATCTTTCAGCGCACTAGCTGAGGTGAGCTTTTGGCACGG
>DAIOFF010000086.1:0-10324 GCA_036745855.1 Scrofimicrobium sp.
CACCAACACACCACACACAAAAACACACACAAACCGCACAAACCCACGCACAACATTCCTAAACACCAGAAACCCCCTTTTCTAACAAACCCTCAAGCATGCTGGATTTGTTCCCGTTGTAACGCAACCGTCGTCTACACTGAAACTTATCAATTACGTGATTTGATCGGTAAATCCCCCATTTATAATTGGCTTTATCTGATTGATAGCTTCTTTAGCTCTTTGGTAAATAAAACGTGTGCCATAATATTCCTCCATTGGTTAGTGAAAGCCCGTAAATAAGACTAGCAAACGCTGATGGCCAAAATCTACACCATCACAAACGTGGCCCCAAACTCATCTCAAAAGCACATAACACCATTTCGAGGCATAGTCACACCGATAGCAGACTTGATATGAATATCAATTTGAAGAGGCTGACTAATCAAAACAAAATTACCGGTAGAATTTCACTTACGTGTAGCTTCGAAGTCGATTACATCTAAGGACACCGAGTGTTCCCGGCGGCCTGAACGGGACTGCTGCGACCTAAGCGTGCCTTGGCTAAGTGGCGTTACCTCTGCGGTACGTGACGGCTGGGGTAAAGAAGAGAAAGCACACACCAGTATTATCGAATCCCGTATACAAAGGACACCCACTTCACGCATTAACATAAATCCCCCTAGAAGCAGACTGCGACGTTTTTGCTGGTAGGCCGCGGAAAACTGGCTTCCTTTGGCGGGGGCAGTTCCTAGGTCCCAGCCCGCATACAGCCAGCGGGACTACGGTAGTTGCGTTATATATAAAGTACACCAGGAGTGAACGTGAGCGAGTTTGCCTACGAAGACATGCTGCCAGTTGGCGCAGACACCACAGAGTACCGGCTTCTAACCAAAGATGGCGTAGAAACGGTAGACGGGCCAGATGGAACAAAATTTCTGCGCGTCAGTAATGAGGCACTGGAATTACTTTCTAAAGAGGCATACCACGATATTTCCTTCTATTTGCGAACCGCTCACTTGAAGCAAGTGGCGTCTATTTTGGATGACCCTGAAGCCTCAGCAAATGACAAGTTCGTGGCCCTTGACCTGCTCAAAAACGCCAATGTGGCTGCCGCTGGCGTACTGCCAATGTGCCAAGACACTGGAACTGCAATCATTTCCGCAGAACGTGGTCAACATGTTTTGACGGATGGACCAGATGAGCGCCCATTAGCCCGCGGCGTATTTGATGCATACACAGAGCTAAATCTGCGTTATTCGCAAAATGCACCACTTAGTATGTACGAAGAAAAAAACACGGGAAATAACCTTCCAGCACAAATCGAACTTCATGCAGATACGCACCCCGGTCACGAAGACGAATATAATTTCCTTTTCATGGCAAAAGGTGGCGGCTCAGCTAATAAGTCATACCTCTACCAAATGACAAAGGCCATTTTGGACCCTGAGCACATGATGCAGTTCCTGGAAGAGAAAATCCGTTCACTTGGAACAGCTGCCTGCCCGCCATATCACTTAGCGATTGTCATTGGTGGAACCTCGGCAGAATACACACTTCGCACAGCGAAGTATGCGTCGACTCATTTCCTTGACGAACTACCAACTTCTGGTTCCCCTGTTGGACACGGTTTCCGTGATGTTGACATGGAACAAGATGTCTTAGAGCTCACCCGTCAAATGGGTTTCGGTGCTCAGTTTGGTGGCAAATACTTCTGCCACGATGTCCGCGTCATTCGTTTGCCCCGCCATGGTGCTTCACTACCAGTTGCGATCGCAGTTTCATGTTCCGCTGACAGGCAAGCAAAAGGCAAGATCACACCTGAAGGGGTGTTCCTGGAGAAACTTGACACTAACCCCGGCAGGTTCCTTCCAGACGTAACTGATGAAGAACTTGGTCATGGCTCTGACGATGAAGCCGTTTCAATCAACCTGAATCAGCCCATGGAAGATGTACTTGCAGAACTATCTAAACACCCCGTAAAAACGAGGCTTTCTCTGAATGGCACCATGGTTGTCGCCCGCGACATCGCTCACGCCAAGATTCGCGAACGCATTGAAGCTGGCGAACCCATGCCACAGTACTTGAAAGACCATCCGGTCTACTATGCAGGACCCGCAAAAACACCGGAAGGAATGCCCTCAGGTTCATTTGGTCCAACCACGGCAGGACGCATGGACGACTACGTCGGACAATTCCAGGCCCTTGGTGGTTCCATGATCATGGTGGCAAAAGGTAACCGCTCACAGCAAGTCACAGACGCATGCAAGAAATATGGTGGCTTCTATCTTGGTTCCATTGGCGGCCCCGCCGCAGAACTTGCAGCCAACTGCATAAAGAAAGTTGAAGTACTTGAGTACCCAGAACTGGGTATGGAAGCCGTGTGGCGAATCGAAATCGAAGACTTCCCTGCCTTCATTGTGGTTGACGACAAAGGCAACGATTTCTTTGCTGGCAAGCAGGAAGTAACCCTAACCATAGGCAAACGGCCCGGACTGTAATCAAAAAAGCAGGTGTCCTCAAAACCTAAGAGGGCACCTGTTTCATGAACGCAATGTGGGCTCTTTTGACTGTTACTGCTATCGAAACAGTCAAAAGAGCCTACATTTATGCGTTAGTAAAACTTCGGTGTGTAGACCGCCGGGTTTAGTTATGGGCAGTCAACCACTTGAGTGGAAATTGTTGACCCATCAGCATTCAAATACTCGTATCCGATAGTCCAAGGTCCCTTCACTCCACTTTCAGTCAGGCTTCCAAAGGCTTCCTTACAAACTTCAGTTTTGTCCTTAGCCTCTAGTTCTTCAGTGAGTTTGGTCGACGTCTCAACCGGATCAACCTGCTCAGCATAAGTGTAGGTGTAGTTCAAAACATAAGGTTCATGAGCGGCAAGGCGAACATTTGAAAACGGACTGTCACCCCCACTTTGCGTTTCCCCACTCATCTGCGCATTGGTGTCATCAACCATTTTCTGCAAAGCCGCGAATTGGTCAGGATTTGTTTCAACGACCACTGCGGACTGTGCTCCACCAGATTCAGGTGCATCTGCGTCATCCGATGAACATCCAACCACAAGGGTTCCAACAGCCAAAGCGACCAACATAACGCCAATATTCTTCGAAAGTTTCATTTGATGATTATATCCTTATCGCCCTTATCAAGATCCGAATGCGCCAGTGATAATACCCCCTAGGACCTCGGCAATCTCAAATCATGACCGCTCTGGCCTATCTTCGTGAACAATACCGTGATGTTCTTTTCCTTTATCAAACGCAAGTAAGCGCAACGCGTTTAAAACGACAAGCAACGTTGAGCCCTCGTGAATAATCACCACGGGACCAATAGCTAGGCCAAGCAGACTTGCTGGCACCAGGATGGCTACGATTACCAACGCAATAAGCAGGTTTTGATGAACGATTAAAGTAGTCGCCTTCGATAGGCGGCGGGCGAATGGAATCTTCCCTAAGTCATCGCTCATCAAAGCGATGTCCGCTGTCTCCAAAGCAACTGCGGAGCCCGCAGCGCCCATGGCAATGGCAACGTCTGAAACCGCCATCGCTGGGGCATCATTTACTCCGTCCCCAACAACCGCAATGGTCGCATTTCCGTTTGCAAGGTCGCGCACTTTAGCCACTTTGTCCTCTGGCAACAAGCCACCGATTGCGCGGTCAACGCCAACCGCCTGCCCCACTGAACCCGCGACTAACTGGTTGTCTCCAGATAACATCACCAGTTGCTTCACTCCGGATTCGCGCAAAACTTCCAGCGTTTCTCGTGATTCTTCACGAGGCCTGTCCATGACTGCGATAACCCCAAGAAAGGCGTTTCCTTCTGCGATGATCATGATGGTTTGCCCCGCTTGTTGGAGGCGTTTCACGTTTGCGCGAAGCGAATCTGGAATGTCAAGGCCTGCTTCACCCATCATCAGTTCATTTCCTATGCGGATTATTTGACCATCCATGGTAGCTTGAACGCCACGGCCAGGTAACGCCACTAAGTCGTGGGCTTTCAGTTTGGAGCCAAGCCCATTTGCTGGGGCAAGTTCGAACGCAATAGTCTCAGCCAGTGGGTGACTGCTGAGGCTTTCGACGGCAAACGTCACCTCGCGAAGCCTTTCTACTGAGACCCCTTCTCCAGGGATAATCTCTGAAATAGTCGGTTGTCCCCACGTCAATGTCCCTGTTTTATCAAAAGCAAAAACATCGACCTTTCCCAAAACCTCTAACGGCATGCCACCCTTTATTAGAACTCCTGCACTTGCAGCGCGCCCTATTGCAGCAAGGACTGCTGAAGGCGTCGCAATCGCTAACGCGCATGGGCTGGCAGCAACCAAAACGATCATTGCTCTATAAAAAGAATCAGTAAAAGACTCATCAAAAACAAACATTCCAAATAGTAACGTCGCTATCACACTGATAATCACAATCGGCACATACCAAAGTTGGAACTTATCAATGAATCTTTGTGTTGGGGAACCCGAAACATCTGCGTCTTCAACCATTTTCACAACGCGCGCCAATGTAGAGTCTGCAGCTGCCGCCATCACACAGATTTCGATAGTACCAGCACCGTTCACGGTCCCGGCAAAAACCTTCGATTCGTCTGGGATCGCGATTGTTCCAGACAAAATCGCGGCTTCGCTATCTACCCGGACTTTTTCGACGGGAAGGGATTCACCTGTCACTGCCGATTGGTCGATACTCGTTTGCCCTTCAATGACGAACCCATCTGCCGGAATGCGTGAATGTGGCCGAACCAAGACGGTGTCCCCTATTTTTAGTTCCTCAACAGGGACCTCTTCATTTCTTCCGCTATCACGTTTCACAGTGGCTACTCTTGGCGCTAGGTCGCCAAGTGCTTTGATCGACTTGGTTGCGCGCGACATCGCGTATTCTTCCAAAGAATGGCCAAGGCTGAAAAGGAACAGCAGTACGGCACCTTCGCCAAGTTTTCCGATAGCAGCTGCACCCACGGCTGCCACAATCATCAAGAAATCTACTTCAAAACTTCCGCGGCGAACGGATGCCAAGGCCTCTTTGGTGGTAAAGAAACCTCCGAAGAAATAGGTTGCCAGGTAAAGGCACAGCCATATGGCCCCTGGCGCTTTGAAAGCAAACTCCGCTAGTAACCCGGCGAAATATGTGACGCCGGCTGCGATTGCAAAATAAAGTTCCCATGGTTTTTGCCCATGATCATGTGATGCTGTCTCCCTACTCATGCCAACATCTTATCATTATTTACTGATATGTCTATTGTTCCCCTATCGCGCTCTCATATTGCAAAATACTGGCTCCCATCAGGAACAACGCCAGAGTTCACCATCAAGCACAGTTGGACCGCCAACGATTACTCGCGTCAAAGGCCGGTGCGACTCAACAGAGTCGAAGGTTGAACCAGGAAGACAATCTTTCTTGGATAAGTACAAAGGCTCCCCCCTCGCTCCGGCTGCCGCGCCAGCAGACAAAGCGTCAGGGAACCCCTCACCGGAAGCCAGCCAAACTCTGGAGGCCGGGCCAAATACTTGCTTATTCACCAAAGTTGCAGTCTCATATCTGTCGGCCCCACCAAGGCGAACGACTTTGAATGACTTCTTGTAGTCATTTCTGGTAGAGATCTCAAGGTCTACACTCACTGCATTCTTCCCACCTGCTATCCGCAGTTCTTTCACCCCTAACTCCAGCATTGCCAGTGCTTGATCGAAGTCCAACCAAGAATCCGTGGGGCGCGCCAGCAATATGGGTGCACCAACCGCCCCTGCCGCTCCACCTGCTGAAAGTGCATCAGGAAAATCAGTTCCTGACGCCAAGTATGCGTATTGTGAAGCCTCAAAAAAAGTTTTTGTGACCCGAAGTGAAGTTTCAAAACGGTCCGCACCAGAAATGCGGGTAGTATTAATGCCAAGTGCATTTAGTTGATTGATTACCGAATTAGATACCGAATTCGGACCACCTATTATGAATGCCTTTCCTGGAATATTTGTACTTAAATATGATATTTGACTTTCACTCAAACCATCTTTTGCGGTAAGCAGAAGGCTTCCATCTTCTTGGTTTACTGCTGGCACGGCAGTAAGAGAATCTGGGAACTTTTCACCTGAGGCAACAAAAAGAGTCGCGCCCGTCCTCCAACCGGCCCGGAAAACAGACAATGACGTCTCATATCTGTTCCGACCATGCATTCTGACAAAGTCTGTTGGATGTTGGATGATAGGCGTTTTAGGAAAGCTAATTGCAGTTTCTTCATAAAACTTGGGATCATTTGTCGCTTTAGCTCGAACACTTATGACTTTCCCAATCTCAGCATCGGTAAGTGTATAGGAGGATTCTTTGGCATCTTTCAAAGGCTTACCATCAGCAAACCACTCATATGTCAGTTCAGTCTTCGCTGGCAACCTTCCGCCCACGTCAGCATTTATGGTTCCACCAGCCATCATGACTCCGTCAACTTTAGGAATCAGATGATCTGTCGGGATTGGCATTCTTGTGTATGCGGTCACCGGTGCCCGTTTGCTTTCGCCAAATTGCTGAACCCAGTAGAGATTTGTGCCATCACTTGCACACCCAATCCCCATTTCGGTGAATGCACTGTTCAAGATGTTTGCTCTTTCTTTTGGAAAGCTCATCCAAAAGTTAATCACGGTTTGAGCACTGTCATCTCCCAGATAGATATTCTCCCCGGCCCCCACTACTCCAACAGCCCCCCAAAAATCTTTCCCATATGGGTATTTTGCTGACAGATGCACGTATTGTTTTGTTGCTACCATCCATTCTGCCCAGACCCGCGACAACTGCGAAAGCTCTGCATTGAAGTTCAAACTGGGCACCCCTGCTATTTGCCGTTCTTCATTGGTAAGCCTTGTGATTTCCTGTTCACAAGAGCTTTTGAGTGCCCCTGTACCTGCGTCTGTTGACGTTCCATTCGCCCCCGGGTTCAAGCCGATGCCTTCTTCAGCATTTGCAGCCGAAGATAGTCCCAATGCCCCAACCAGAAACATGCTTGCCAAGATTGTGCCCAAATGCCTCACGCGTACCACCTACACATCTATGGTCACCACTGCACTTTTTCCTCACAGCATTTCTGCCTGCATCAACATTCTTTGTCGATATAGGATCTGAAAAACTGTAGGACTAAAGTACTTCTTTGGCCCAGTATATCCATTCAGGACACAATATTGTCTAGGTCTTTGCCCCTTTTTCTTTGGAAGAAGGACTAATCGCCAACCCTTGAAGCTAACGCGCCCACTTCACTTGTGATGCGATGAAAGAAAACTTCTGGGTCAGCATGCGTCACAACTTGCGTGTTCGCTCTGCGCCCCCACATTCCGCGCCAGTCAGCCACCGTTTGCCCCCGGGTTAACGCGCCACATAGTTCAACATCAACCACTGCTGGTGTAAGTGTCCCAAGCCCCGGTTCTACAGCGATAGCCGCAGCGAAGGGGTCATGCATGTAGCAAAGGTATCCTTGACCGCGGTTTTCATGAAACTCCATATAAAAGCGAACGGCATCTGAGAAAAACCGAATTACTTTTCGCGAGGCCGTGGAGCGTTTCCCCACCGGGTCACCCGCAGAGAGTTCCTCAGGCAAAGCGCAACCAGAAGCCGTAGCAAGCGCAGCCACATGACGCGGTGTCATCTGAATCTTTTCCGTAATATCTAGCGGACACATGATTAGCTTGGGTTCACCTGGCAAATCAGAAAACGCGTCAAAGACAATCTTTGCTGCTTCTGGGTCAGCCGCAATATTCCATTCAGTGGTCGGATTGGTGTTGCCTGGATGATTAAAAGTACCGCCCATTATCACGACGCGTTTTAGAAGGTTTGGCAGGTCCGGCTCAAGTTTTATTGCCAAGGCAAGGTTAGTGAGTGGCCCAGTCACCAATCCTGTTATCTGCCCTGGGCGCATTTTTGCGTTTTCGATCCAGAGTTCAACTGCGTGGCGCCGGGATAACTTGCGGTTTGAAACTGGAAGGTCTGCATATCCAACCCCCTTTGGGCCGTGAATCCCAATAGTGCCCGGCATTTTATGTACGATCGGGACCTCAGCGCCAAGTGCGACCTCGACCTCCTGATAATCACAAAGGTCCAACCATGCAAGGTTGTTCCTGGCCACCTGACGCGCAGATACATTTCCAGCAGTACACGTGATACCTAATATCTCTGCCTTTGGGCTTGCCATCAAGTACAAAAGGGCCAACGAATCATCAATGCCCGTATCAACGTCGACCACTAAAGGAGTTTTCGAAATCAAAACGGCCTCCGCACTATCTAATATTGGATTCAACGGCCCATTCAAAGCCTATTTCCTGATTTTACGACACTGCCAGGTCACGTTTTCGAAATCCTATGTTTGCACCACCTACCAGAAGGGACATCAAAAGACCGGCAATAAGTAGGTAGAGGGCTATCCAACGATATTTGACCGAAAAACCTCAGTAACAAAAGCCAGCAATACACTCAAGTGTGTTTTCGAGGTTTGGATTATGGCCCATCCAAGAACAAAAGACGCTACCATAGTGTTCGCAGCAAACATCATTGATTGTTGGCCGATGCTTTGCTGCATGGGTGTGGTTCAAGAGACTTCGTGAGGTGCTATGACTCTGCAAACGATGGACAGTACGTATCTGCAAAATGAAGCCCTCAAATGGATTGGTAACGCGAATCGTATTCTTATATCCGCAGGGGCCGGATTATCTGCCGCTGCCGGGTATGACTATGACGACGAAGACCGCTTTGCAGACCTATTCCCCGGCCTCCATAAGCAAGGATTCACCAGCCGAAAACAGTTCGTAAGTCCAGAACTATCAGATGAGATTCTCTGGGGATACTGGGCTATACACACTGCTGATATACGGTTTGGTCAGGCACCAAGCCCAATCTACCGGGCACTTAGAGCGCTAATCGGGAATCGCGATTACTTTGTAATGACATCGAACGTAGATATGCTTTTTGCACGAAATAAGTTCCGCTCAGAACGAATCTATGCTCCTCAAGGCGACTACGGAACTCTTCAATGTTTCTCACCCTGCACAAACCAAGTCTGGAACTGTGAAGCTATTTTGAAGCGCCTTCGCCCAAATGTAGATCTAAACACCGGAATGATTCCAACAGAGCTGGTGCCTAAGTGCCCAAGTTGTGGTGGACGAACATTCCTAAACATAAACATGGGTAAAAACTTCGTCCCTGATTATTTCATGCCAGCCGCAAACCGCCTGGGTGAATGGATTTCGGTCTTTGACGAACCACTATTAGTTCTAGAAATTGGTGTTGGTTACAGCACACCTAGTGTGATTCGATGGCCAGCTGAGAACATCACAGCTCTTCATCCTGATGCGCGCCTTATCCGCGTAAATCCAATAGATACTGAAGTCCCGGCGGAGATAGCGGATATTTCTCTTTCTGTTCCGGTTACGGCTGCAAGGTTTCTTGGCGGGAAGAGCTGACATTTTCTTTAGCATGTACAACGTAAACTGTTGTTATCATGTTAAATGGTTCGGTTGATGAAGAAGAGTTTGGGCGACGGCGCAGTCTGCAGAATCTGAATGTTTTGCTTTATGTGGCTAGTTTTTTATTGGTGGCGGCTGCTGCAGTATTTGCCACTTTTACCACGTCCCCTCAGTTGCGCGTAATTACTTTATGGATTGCAGTGGCCCTGTTTTACATCGCAGGCCTAGTCACTTTTAGATATAGCGACAAGTTCAAGCCTGCTGCAAAAGCATTCGTTGGCACTGGGTTAGCGGTTCTGCCTTTTGCTGGCTTTACCCTGTCATTAATCAATGGAATAACACCAATAGCTGCTTGGGTCACAACTTCAATAGTTGGTGTTTTTCTTTATGGCACTGCCGCACTATTCCTCAAACAAGAACTAATCGCATACCTAACACTGCTATTCCTAATTTCTATGCCCCTGTCAATGACAGCACTGCTTAGCCTAGCGGTATTATGGTATTTCCTGGTCATAATATCACTGTCATTCTTAATCAATCTTGTTGCACTAATAGCACCACGTTTGATTCCACCAGTATTCACCGAGCCCCTCAAACTAGCAAGACTAGTAATAACCCCAATCGCACTGATCATAAGCATCTGGTTTGCCACCACTTTGACCTCTTCCCAATACTGCCTCATCCTTGCCATAGCAACAGCGCAATACGGAACCACTTGGCTACAAACACACACAACATCCGATGCAAACGCCACCCGCATTGGACTCTTCCTAACACCACTAGCCGGCACCGCACATCTTTGCGGCATCGGCCAACTCGGATTAGCTTATATCTGGTTTGAACACACACCGAACTGGACAATATTCTTCTCCGTTATCGCCCTCCTATGCCTACTCCAAGGCGCAA
>DAIOFF010000087.1:0-10233 GCA_036745855.1 Scrofimicrobium sp.
CCCTTTTTTCACAAAGTACTTACTTCATGAAATGCACTACATCATAAAACGCACTACTTGATGAATCCCAACGCTTTCACGGCGTCATACTCTTCTTGAAGTGCAGCAATATTGTGTTCAATACCTGCAACTGTTGCTGGGCTAAGATCAAGCCCATCCACAATCTGGTATTCGCCATCTTTTGAAACGACGGGGAAGCCGAAGGACAATCCCTTTGGCACCCCATAATGAGTGCCGTCTGAATAGACGCCGCCCGTCACCCATTCTCCTTCTGGAGTTCCGTTGATCCAGTTGTACATGTGATCAATGGCTGCGTTAGCTGCTGATGCTGCTGAGCTGGCCCCACGTGCCTCAATAATTGCGGCACCGCGTTTTGCAACGGTTGGGCGGAAGTAGTCAGCAAGCCAACCTTCATCAACCAATTCCTCTGCTGGCTTACCATCAACTGTTGCGAAAGACACATCTGGATATTGGTCTGCAGAGTGGTTACCCCACACAACAACATTCTTGATACCTGCCACACCGTGGCCCGTCTTTTGCGCAAGTTGCGCCATCGCCCGGTTGTGGTCAAGGCGCATCATTGATGTGAAACGCGTTGCCGGAACATCTGGCGCAGCATTTTGGGCGATAACAGCATTGGTGTTTGCTGGATTGCCAACAATCAAGACACGAACATCGTCTGCCGCACCATCGTTGATTGCTTTGCCCTGAGGGCCAAAAATGCCTGCGTTAGCTTCAAGAAGATCTGCGCGTTCCATTCCAGCTGACCGAGGCCGAGCCCCAACAAGCAATCCAACATTTGTCCCATTAAACGCGGCATTAACGTCATCAAAGACCTCAATGCCTGAAAGCAACGGGAAGGCACAATCGTCCAGTTCCATTGCGGTTCCTTCAGCAGCTTTCACGGCCTGAGGGATTTCAAGAAGATGCAACTTCACGGGAACATCTGGTCCAAAAATGGCTCCAGACGCAATCCGAAATAGCAGTGCGTAGCCGATATTTCCGGCTGCACCAGTCACTGTTACAATGCGGGGATCTGTCATTAGTCTTAACTCCTTCGTACATCTCTGCCCACACAAGCGTACCTGTTGGCAGGCCAGGAAATGTGGGACCTGAGTGGGATTTCTTTATTTCTTTCGGTTTGCCAAGTAAAAGTCGATTAGTGTTTTAGTTGAGCTGTCTTGCATATCTAAAGCCGCTTTATCTCCCTCAACTGCAGGCAGAATCTCACGCGCCAAAACTTTTCCAAGTTCTACGCCCCACTGATCGAAACTATCAATTCCCCACACTGCGCCTTGAACGAAAGTCAGATGCTCATAGAGGGCAATCAGTTGTCCTAGAACTTCAGGGGTAAGCGCTGGTGCCATTATTGAGGTCGTTGGGCGGTTACCCCTGAAAACGCGGGCAGGAACAATTTCTTCTTTTGTTCCTTCAGCCCGAACTTCCTCAACCGTTTTTCCAAATGCTAATGCTTTAGTTTGTGCAAGAAAGTTCGAAAGCAAAAGCTCATGCATGTCGGTGTTGCCATCATTGAACACATATTCAGGGTTAGCAAATGCAATGAAATCTGCAGGGATTAATAGTGTTCCTTGGTGGATAAGTTGGTAGAACGCATGCTGGCCGTTTGTACCGGGTTCGCCCCAAAACACTTCACCAGTGTCATACGTGACAGGCGAACCATCCCAACGCACGCTCTTACCATTGCTCTCCATTGTCAATTGCTGCAAATAAGCAGGGAACCTATGAAGGTACTGAGAATAAGGCAAAACAGCGTGCGTGCTTGCGCCCAAGAAGTTCGTGTACCAAATATTCAAAAGCCCCATAAGGAGCGGCACATTTTCGCTGGCTTTCGCAGTCTTGAAATGCTCATCCATAGTGTGGAAACCATTCAGTAACCGCGCAAACGTATCTGGTCCAAGGCAAATTGCTAAAGATGTTCCCACCGCGGAATCCACTGAATAGCGGCCTCCGACCCAATCCCAAAATCCAAATGCATTCTTAGGATCAATACCGAACTCTGCCACTTTATCCAAAGCCGTTGATACAGCAATAAAATGCTTAGAAATAGCATCAGCTTCAGACCCATTAATCCCTTTAGACCTGAGTGCTTTCAGGAACCAGTCGCGAACCACCTTCGCATTCGTGATTGTCTCAATGGTAGTGAATGTTTTCGAGGTGACCACGACAAGCGTCGTTTCAGGATCTAAATCCCTGATGACCTCGCCCACATCCGTTGGGTCGACGTTTGAGATAAACCTGCATTCTAGGTCCAGCGCCGCGTAGGGCTTCAGTGCCTCATAGACCATCACTGGCCCTAAGTCTGATCCGCCAATCCCAATGTTGACAATAGTTCTAAACTTCTTGCCACTTATCCCCACCGCAAAACCAGAACGGACAGCATTAGCAAAGTCAAACACTTTACGAAGCTCTTTGTGGACATCCGACACAACATTTTCGCCGTCAACAATAAGCTCATCAGATTCTGGACTGCGCAAAGCCGTATGCAATACAGAGCGGCCTTCCGTGACGTTTATCTTTTCCCCAGCAAACATCCGGTCCCGGTGCTCTAAAACGCCAGTTTGCTCTGCAAGGGCTAAGAGCTGACTTAAAGCGGCATCATCAACCAGATTCTTTGACAGATCAACAACCAAATCACCTGCTTTATAAGTCCATTTGGGCCCGCGTTCACTGTCTGCATTGAACGCCTCACGCAAGTTCAAGGTGAAGTTATCAGCTTTTTTGTCTAACTCGCTCCACGCATCCGTTAATGTGGGGTCTATTGGTTTTGGAATACTCATTCTTTTTCCATTCACGGTTCGGGGACAAAAATTGGGACGGCCCTAACGGGTACCTTGGAGTTCTCAAGCGAGACTACCTCTAACACCGGCGCAATAGAAAGCCACCATTGATGTTTTGGCCGCCGCGCCACCAAGTCGACGCTTCTATCTATTTCGTCGATCGAGGTCACTTCGACACTGTTTACACCAGTACCAATATAAACGGCCTCATTATCGTCATTTTTTAGGGCATTTTCTAAATGACTTATTGCGGAATGGATGAGTCTAGTTGCAAGCAACCGATCAAACGGAGTTGGCGCACCGCCCTGCTGTACATATCCAAGAGCAGAATCACGAACGTCAAACAGCCCTTCACCAGCAGCCTCAAAAGCTTTAGCCACAAAACTGCGGTTATAGTGCGGGGAAGTTTCTTCATTCATGACAACCAGAAGAAGTCTGCGACCTTCCTCAAACGATTCCCTGAGAGTGACTGAGTCCCGTGACAGCTGGTCCAAAGTCAGCGGGACCTCATTCATATAGACATACTCAGCGCCCGACGCAATACCGCTCATCAACGCTAAATACCCGCACTTACGCCCCATGGCCTCAGCCACAAAGCATCTTCGCGAGGCCGCCGCGGATTCCTTTATTCGATCCAATGCCCAAACCGCGTTGTTCAGCGCCGTGTCAGCGCCGATAGCCAAATCAGCGCCAGGAAGATTGTTGTCAATACTGGCCGGAACCAAAACCGTCGGGATTGCCAAAGCAGGGAACCGGTTCCGTTCAGCAGTGAGCTCTTGAACAGCCTTGTATGCGTTGAACCCGCCAACCACAATCAAGGCATCAAGAGAGTTACGTTCAATCGCGCGGCCGATTGCATAATAGGACTCGACAGGTGGAATTTCACGGCGCGTTCCTAGTTCGGCACCACCCTCAAATGCCCATCCCTCCACGTCTGACCAAAGCAAATCTTCCACTTTGTCATCCGCCAAGCCTTGCCAAGAACCTTGGATACCAACCATATTCCAGCCACGGTGAATACCAATGCGGACGGCCGCACGGGCGGCCGTATTCATGCCAGGAGCCAATCCACCCGCGTGAAGCACTCCAACGCGCGGTGCCCCTTCTTTAGGCGAATAATCCCCAGCAGGCGGGTCGGAAAGCAGATGAAAGATCCGACTCATTTCGTAAAAAGTAGCGCCGCGGGCCTTCTTGGCATCGTCATAGTTCCCCGCGTCGATCATTTTCTGAACGGCGCGCGTATTCTTCACCGCTTGCTCAAGATTCAACTTCATTATCCGGTTGTGCTGGACACCCAAAATGCAGGCCTCGCCGGAATCTGCTGGGTTCAAAACCTGCTGCACGGCCGCATAACCCAGAAGCGTGGACATCCACCTGTCGTAAGCCGACGGCGCACCACCACGCTGCACATGACCCAATATCGAAATGCGGGCATCTTCACCAAGTCCATCACGAAGCGCATCAGCAATGTCATGAGTGGTAAGTTCGCGTCCCTCAACATCCCGCGCCCCTTCAGCCACCAAAATGATCGACTCACGCCTACCGGCTTGGCGTCCTTCTTGAAGACGCTGACAAATGTCTTCCCGCCAACCATCAGTTGCGGGGGCCTCAGGTGTGAAAACATAGTCAGCACCACCAGCAACAGCTGACATGAGCGGCAAATACCCACAATGGCGCCCCATAACCTCAATAATGAACGTCCTTTGGTGGGAAGCCGCCGTGGAAGTAATTTGGTCAATAGCAGTAACAATGCGGTCTAGCGCAGTATCTGCACCAATCGTCATGTCAGTTCCAACAAGATCATTGTCAATGGAACCAACTAATCCAACCAGCGTGAGTTCTGGATGAGCCGCCGCAAGTTCAGCGCTAACCTGCCCGGAATCAACCAAACCTTCCAGCTGCTGCCCCCACTCTCTGCGGAACTCATCAGCGCCTGACAGCGACCCGTCACCGCCAATGACGATAAGCTTGTCAATCTCCATTTCCAACAAGTTCTTGGTGGCTTTGGTTCGCCCCTCATAAGTACGAAACTCATCAGAACGGGCCGAACCAATAACTGTCCCACCTTTGTTGAGTATGGCTGAGACACTTCGCCATCCCATTGGGCGGATCGCATCCCCACCCTGGATAGCACCTATCCAACCTTCCATGATGGCAAAAGGCTCTGCACCTGCCGCAAGCGCCGTGCGCACGACAGCGCGGACAGCGGCATTCATCCCTGGAGCATCACCACCTGAAGTAAGAACGCCTAACCGGATCGGCTTTCCAGTTTTTTCGTCCACCCCGACTATCAGGTCGTCACTCATCGCCGTTTTTCCATTTCTTTTCTACCCACCAAAACTCAAGAAACATACTTCAGTACTTATATCCCACGCACTAACGTTGTAGACCTAATCGTAGTTGCATGCGACCATCAAAATCACAATGCGAGAGCCACTTGCAGATTATGATCAAGGGCCTCAAGGAATTGTTCAGTAGTTAGCCACTTCTGGTCAGGCCCAATAAGGAGCGCTAAGTCTTTGGTCATTTGGCCGTTTTCGACGGTTTGAACTACAACTTGCTCTAGCGTGTTTGCAAAATCAGCGACTTCGGGGGTTTCATCAAGTTTGGCGCGATGTTGCAATCCTCTGGTCCACGCAAAAATCGACGCAATTGGATTGGTGGAAGTCGGATTTCCGGCCTGGTGTTGACGGTAGTGACGGGTTACGGTGCCGTGAGCCGCTTCGGCCTCGACTGTCTTCCCATCTGGCGTCATCAGAACGGATGTCATTAGACCAAGAGAGCCAAATCCTTGGGCAATGACATCTGACTGGACATCCCCGTCATAGTTCTTACACGCCCAAACGTAGCCGCCTTCCCATTTCATGGCAGCGGCAACCATGTCATCAATAAGCCGGTGTTCGTAAGTTAACCCAGCGGTCTCATACTGTTCTTTATATTCGGTATCAAATACCTCTTGGAAAATGTCTTTAAATGCACCGTCATACGCTTTAAGAATAGTATTTTTGGTCGATAAATAAACAGGGAATCCACGCTGCAGCCCATAAGCAAATGATGCACGCGCAAAGTCCCTTATTGACTCATTGAAGTTGTACATTCCCATGACGACGCCGCCAGATTCAGGAATCTCTACAACCTCAAACTCCATTGGTTCAGAATCATCATTTGGGGTGAAAGTCAAAGTAACAGTACCACCAGTGGGTGCTTTAAAATCTGTGGCCCGATATTGATCCCCAAAAGCGTGACGGCCAACGATGATTGGTTTAGTCCAAGTTGGAACTAACCTAGGGATGTTATTAATAAGAATTGGTTCACGGAAAATCACGCCACCAAGAATGTTTCGGATAGTTCCGTTTGGTGAACGCCACATTTTCTTCAAACCAAACTCTTCAACCCTGGCTTCATCGGGCGTGATTGTCGCACATTTGACGCCAACACCATACTTTTTTATGGCTTCAGCCGCGTCAACCGTCACCTGATCATCTGTGGCATCACGGTTTTGGACAGAAAGGTCAAAGTATTTCAGGTCAATGTCTAAATAAGGGAAAATCAGTCGATCCTTGATGAACTGCCAAATAATGCGTGTCATTTCATCGCCATCGAGGTCAACCACGGGACCTACTACTTTGATCTTCTCCATTTGCGCTCCTTCATTGAGTTACGTCCGGGGCCGATTCTACTCTGAATGTTTCCTGGCAGTTCTTATCCAGGGGAAAAGAAAGCGCCGCCAGCGACCCAAGAAGCACAAACATAAAGTTTTGGTGGGAGAGGAAACCAGTCCACTCCCACCAAAACTGGTTACTGGCAGGTAGCCTCGTCAAAAGGCACTGAAATATCGACTGGGTCACCTTCGCCTGAAGAGATGGTCACTAAGACCTCACCAACAGGCATGGTTCCAAGCCGCGTAGAGAATGCTTGACTGACAGTCTTGCCAGGAGCCACACCCTCTATGGTTTTCTTGCCATACGGAGTTGAAACCGTCACGTTCTGAGCAGTTTCTTCATTGTTCTTGACCGACACAGCCAAAGTCACCTTCTTCGCGACGCAGCGCGTTTGAACAGTGACACCAACATCTGGCTGCGCATCTTCCTCAGTACTTGACACCAGATAATCAGGGCGGTCTGGGAACTGGTCAGCATATGGGGCAACAGTGATTCCTTCAACGCCCTTGATTTCGGCTAGTTCCTCAAACGGACGCGATTGCATGACAATATCAAGCACCGCGGCCGTGGAACGCTGCAAGTCACCAAGACGCATGTCAGTAGCCCGCTCAGGAATATTGACCTTCATAGTCACCTTGAAAGATGACACTTCCTTACAGACTCCAAACGCCTCAGCTTCTTCCTCAGGCGTACACTCACGGATCTGAATGTCTGAAATGCTGATTGCAGCCTTTTGAGCTGATGAGAGTCCTGGCGTATCAGCTTCAAGCTGCGCTGCAACATAATCGTATGCGTTATCGACTGTCTTGAATGGAGCCAGCGGCTCAAATGTCGTGTTATTAATGGCATCCACCGTCGTAGTGCCAGTGCCTGGCACAGCTTCAAGATCGGTGTCGCCGTTCACCACAGTTGAGATTTCGGAGGTTCCACTTGCCGCAAGCGTGTAGTGCCCAAGTGCATATGAATAGCTTGTTCGCCCATCAGCCTGAACCGTCTTGTTCATGACCGGCAAACCAAAGTTTTCCATTGTTGGCTTCGACACAACTATTGCGTTGATGATCTCATTTGGAGCATTGCCGGGCATGACCAAATCATTGCCCGCATACATTGCAGCCAAGACACCTGTGTATCGGATCGAAGTCCAGTCTGTCATGACTAGGCCTGCAAAACCCCATTCGCCGCGAAGAACATCCATGAGAAGGTCATAGCTGCCAGGCGCGTAGGTGCCGTTGATCGCATTGTAGGAAGACATGACTGTCATTGGAGCAGCCTCTTTGACCGCAATTTCGAAGCCTTTCAGGTAAATTTCCCTCAAAGCCCGCTCTCCAATGACAGAGTTTGAACCCATACGGCTTGTTTCCTGGTTGTTGGCTGCGAAGTGCTTCAGTGAGACACCAACGCCAGCGTTCGATTGAACACCCAGCGTTGTGGCAGAAGCCGACACACCTGAGACCAGTGGGTCTTCAGAGTAGTACTCAAAGTTGCGGCCGTTCATTGGATCACGGTGGATGTTTAGCGATGGAGCTAGCCAAATGGTTGCACCATATTCAAGCATTTCTGCGCCGACTGCTTCACCAATCTTTTCGATGAGTGCCGGGTCCCAAGTCTGTGCCAGACCTGATGCGATTGGCCAAGCCGTCGCCCACTGGTATGTCACCGGATTAGTGTTGAGTCTTTGCGTCATGCGCAAACCTGCAGGGCCATCCAAAAGTGCCATCCCTGCGATTCCCCTGTTTTCGTAGGCAAATGTGGTGTACCCACCAGAACCGCTTGCAGTCATTGTTGATCCGCCTTGGCGCGCACCTTCAACGATGTTCGCCATTTCGGTGACGCTAAGTCCTGCTACGAAATCGTTCATTGCCACGTCGCCGCGGTAAACGTCGTAAAGGGTGGCGTCCTTCGCTGGCACTGTGGCCTCGACAACTTCACCTGTCTTTACTTTGTAAGGTTCACCCGTGTTTTCCCAGTTTGTCTGCTCAGGATCCAGATAGGTCTTGACTGTGGAAATTAAGTTCCGATCTAGGGCGTAGTACGCAGAGTCCTCTCCGACCTCAACATTTTGCGCAATTTCTGACGCATTGTTTTCCGCTTCAAACCCGCTCAAGTCCAGTGGGACTTCTACCGCAGCTTCAACTTCGGCGGCTTCAGTTTCATACCCATAGAAGTTGCTTCGATCCGCTTTGAGTTCTGACTCAGGGCTGTCATCGTCAACTAGTTGTGTTGAAAGCTGTTCGACCACAGTCCGCTCAGCAACCGGAATCTTTGCGACTACCTTGGTGTCACGCGAAGAACTTCCAACACGCAGCAAGTAATCTCCGGCCTCATAAACATTCGCCGATAGTTCTTCGTCATAGGAAGCCAGCAGCGATGTCGCAAACGTGATTGTCACGATTTCTGATTTTCCAGGTGCAAGACTGGAAGTCTTTCCATAGCCGACTAGTTCTTGATACGGCTGATCAAGTTTGCCATCTGGAGCCGATGCATAAACCTGCACAACTTCGCGCCCTGAGAATTTGTCACCAACATTTCGAACGCGGGCCTTTACCGTCACTTTATCCGCATTTGCTTCCGCAGATAAGCAGTCAATTTCGAAGTCTGTGTATGACAGGCCAAACCCAAATGGGTAGGTCACGACAGAGTCAGGATCTTCTTCGTTCAGTTCTTTATAGAAAGAATCGAAGTAGCGATATCCAACGTAAATAGATTCCTTATACTCCTCACGCATGCTGTCTCCGTCGTGATTCGCAAAGGTATCTGAAGCTGGATAATATTCGTATTTCGAGGCCCAAGAATCAGTTAGTTTTCCTTGCGGCACTGCTGCGCCTTTAATGACATCGGCTATGGCATGCCCGGCTTCTTGACCCGGTTGACTTACAAGTAGCACCGCGTCAATTGCATCCCCACCAGAGGGATCCTTAACAGCCGTGTTGATCTGGTCAAACTCATTGGAGTCAACAATTCCTCCGGTGTTGAGCAAGACGATCACGTTGTCATAGGCGGCGGCCAACTTTTCGAGGTTTGCGCGCTCGGTCTCACCCAAGTAGTAGTCGCCTTTTGTCACTGTGCGGTCCGTAAATTCCCCCGAGTTTCGGGCTACCGCATATATTGCAGTGTCAGTGTCTGCTTTTGGTTTGATTGATTCGTCCGTCAATGCTTGTTCGATAGCCGCGTAATCGATGCCGCCAAAAATGCCGCCACCGCTTCCGGCTTCGTCACCGGCTTTCACCAAGGCATTCCAGTATTCATCGCTGGTTGTGATGTTAAATCCGGCAGCTTCTAAACCATCATGAATGTTTACCGTATTTCGGTTATTCACGCTTCCTGATCCGGTTCCGCCTGCAACTGTTCTGTACGAGGCGACACCATAGAGCGCCACATTCGTGTTTTCTTTCAGGGGCAAAGTTTTAGACCGATTGTCCAGCAGGACCATGACCTGTGTCGCTGCTTCCCGCGATAGCGCGCCGTGCGCGATTTCCATTTCACTTGGTTCTTGATTCGGGGTTGCCGCGTTCGCACCCATGCCAACTGACCCTAAAGCCAAGGCGCAAACAGCTCCGACTCCCAGGGCACCTGCCACTCCCCTTTGTTTTCTAAACCGCTTTCCTACTTTCACAGCCGTCCTCTCCGACAGAAGTGTCTCCATGTAGTTGATGTTGCCCTCAGCACTGGGGGCAAACAGCGTGGCCGCGCAGTTCCGGTATTTTCTACGACCAAGCAGCCAGACAGCCACGCAATGGAGACGCTACCACTGACTCACACCGATATCAATGGAT
>DAIOFF010000088.1:0-10228 GCA_036745855.1 Scrofimicrobium sp.
TTGGTGCATTATTTGGGATAAGCCAGTGAAGCCCTGGTCAGAAAATGCCATCACTGAAACTGGGGAATAAAACGTGCCGCGCGGTCCAACTGACCAAGCAAATCCCTCAGGGTTGATGCCTTGAACAAAACGAGTGAACCCATGGGGGCTCACTTCTGCAGTGCTTTGGTGGTTTCCTGAGTACATGAGGTTGAATCCATACGCGTCACCCGTCGCCTGGGTGGTATTTGCGCGGTGAAGAATGACACCAGGATTGTGTTGGTTGCTTGATGATCCCGTGCGTGAACTTATTTGAGTGCGGCCAGGTCGCATTGGGCTGCTTGTCGCATGGGATTCTTTTATCCAAGCCCCATCCAAAGTGAGCATCTGTAGATCTTGATCTTGAAAGTCGATGGTTGTCGAGGCCAGGGCGCGCAACAATACCCGTTCACCAATCCGGTTAGAGAAAGTAGTTTGCCTGCAAATGACGTCGGAATCAGGAAAAAGCGTATAGCTCAAAATGATTTCAAACGGCCCATCTGCCAACTTCACATTTAGGGTCTCACACTCACCGTGGGGTAGGGGAAGGTCACTTTCTGGCGGACCATCGTGAATTTCGTGGTCCGTATAGGTGAAATCTGTGGTTGGTCCTTGAGGAGTATCGATTTCAAGGGGAGATATGCGGAAGTCTCCAACGCCGTAACCTGACCATTCCAGGGGTAGTGCGTCTAGTGAATAGGTTTGATCTTCATCTTCATAAGCTACTGTTCCCCCGAAACCAATTGTGCGTTTGGATTGCAGCGCACTTGGGTCTTGAATGGGAAGCTTTGGGCCCCAATAAATGTGCTCCAAATGGCCATAGGGCGTGACTTTGAACCAGTAACTGGAACTAGCAGTCTGTAAGTAAAAGACCCCGTCTTCATACGTGATCATCTGTGACCTATCCATTGTGCCATTATTGCAGAGCATAAGAATCTGTCTTCTCTAGCAGCCCCATAGGCGTGTTGGCCTGGGGCATTACCTAGTTTTTCGAGGCTTTAAGTCAAGAGGTTTTCCAGTCAAGGCGCGCAACGCATAAAGGATAGAGATTAGGTCTAGTACTTCCTGTGCAACTGCGCCAACAATTGCTGGGATTACGCCAGTTGTTGCAATAAGCATAAGAAAGATTGACAGTATTATGCCTATCCAAATGGCTGCTAACGCCACGTTTAGTGTGTGTTTTGCAATCCAAAGTAAGTTGGGAATCCCCATCAAAGAATCCCTCAAAATGACGGCATCGGCGGCCTCGCCCGCAGCAGTCGAACCTTTTGCGCCCATTGCAACGCCAATGTCAGCTGCTGCCAGTACAGGCGCATCGTTTACTCCATCCCCAACCATCATCGTGAGTCCTGGGGTCAGTTCATGGACCACCTTCACTTTGTCTGCAGGAAGCAGACTTGAATGAACGTCAGTAATACCAAGTTCTTCTGCTACAGCATTCGCTGCGCGTGGTGAATCACCAGTGACCATGGTGATACTGCTGACACCATGGGAGCCTAACCAATCAACTACCGCACTGCCTTCTTCGCGAACCGTGTCAGCGAGGATGACGGCCCCTAAATACTTGCCGCCCTCGGACACATAAACTGCGGCTTCACCAGCGCCAAGTTCAATAGGCGTTGCATCCGAATCCTCTCCAACCACAAAGTGAAGTCGCCCAACCTTCACTTCATTGCCCTCAACCTGGGCAATAACACCCTGGGCGGACACTTCTTCTGCAGACGTTGCCGCTGGAAGTTCAAAGTGACTTCCTGCCTGGCGGATCCCCTCGGCAAGAACATGTGACGAATATTGCTCAGCGCTGGCCGCTACTTTCAGGACATGTTCGCCGCCAATGACACGAACAACTTTCGGTTCACCATTTGTAAGCGTTCCAGTCTTGTCAAAAGCAACCGAACGGACCCGCCACGCTCGCTCCAGCACCGCGCCGCCCTTCACAACAACGCCTTCCTTAGCTGCCCGCGACATCCCACCCATGAAAGCAACCGGCGCAGCGATAAGAAGTGGACATGGCGTCGCAAGAACAAGAACCTCAGCAAATCTGACTGGATCACCAGAAACCCACCATGCGATCCCTGCAATCAGCAAAGAAACCGCTGTGAAAGGCACCGCAAAGCGGTCAGCCAACCTGACCACGGGGGCCTTAGTTTCCTGCGCTTCTTCCACAAGGCGAACAATTTGCTGATACTGGCTTTCTGAAGCCGGCTTACTAACTCTCATCTTCACAGCTGTTGAGCCATTTACCGCCCCAGACGGGACTTCTTTGCCAGAAATGAAAGTCACAGGAAGACTCTCGCCAGTGATTGAGGACATGTCGAATGAGCCAAGCGAGGTCAAAAGGATGCCATCGACAGGTACAACCTCAGCTGGTCGCACCAGCAAAACTTCCCCAACTTTGACTTCCCCCACCGGAACATCCTTGGTTCTATCACCTGACTCAACGACGTGAGCGTCTGTCGGAGTCCTATCAAGCAGGGAAGTGAGTTCACCAGAGGCGCGCCTGGCCGCAAAATCCTCTAAGGCCTCGCCACCCGACAACATGATCACGATCACTAATGAAGCCCAATATTCACCAACAGCCAGCGTGGACACCATAGCGACCAAAGCCAGAATATCTAGGCCAAAATGCCCCCGAAGGATCTCACGAACCATGTCTACGAATGTGTATGCGCAGAATAAACCAACCATGACGGTCACTATTACCTGAGCGGCAGCGTGGAATCCCGCGAAGTAGATGGGCAAACAAATGATAAACAACACTATGGCCGCGCCCAAAGCCGGGTATCTCCGAAAGAACTTCATCCCTTTACTCTGGCCAAAAATGTTTCTTTTCACAAGGAAGGACAGGCAGTGCTTGGCCAACTAAGGTAAGCCAAGCATTTCTGATAGGACCCATAGAAGTCATAGGGATCATTGCCGGGAAAATTGTGGGAAACTGATCCCATGTTGCTGAGTGATCGTGAAATCCGCAGTGGGATCAAATCAGGCCGAATCCGTTTGGATCCGGTCGATGAGTCGATGGTTCAACCTGCTTCCATTGACATCCGACTGGATAGGTTTTTTCGCCTTTTTGATAACCACCGTTATTCGGTTATTGATCCAGCAAAAGAGCAACCGGAGCTCACCCGGCTGGTTGAGGCAAAGCGTGAGGAACCTTTCGTGTTGCACCCAGGTGAGTTCGTCTTAGGTTCCACTTATGAGGTTGTGGAGCTTGGTGATGATATTGCAGCCCGCTTGGAAGGGAAGTCCTCACTTGGCAGGCTCGGATTATTGACGCACTCTACGGCTGGGTTCATTGATCCAGGATTTTCTGGTCACGTGACACTTGAGCTTTCGAATACTGCAACAATGCCGATCTTGTTGTATCCAGGTATGCGAATCGGTCAACTCTGTTTCTTTGATTTGTCGTCGCCAGCGGAACATCCTTATGGGACTGCTGGAACTGGTTCACACTATCAAGGCCAACGTGGGCCCACTCCATCAAAATCGTTCCTAAGGTTCGATGCCATTCAGTTAGAGGATCGTGATTGGTGAGGTGATTCGGCGTTCAATCGCAGAACGGATGGCTGAGCTAAATAGCTTGAAGCGTCCGGCCAGTGCCAGGTTGGCGGCTTCAGAAATTGACGATGAAACAGAGTATTCATACAGATCTAGAGCAAACGATGACACGCAGCTTTCTGCGCCGCGGTCTGTCCCGGATGCAACGATGTTGTCGTTTCGTGTCCATGAGACCGGTGAAGTTGGTCCTGTCGATTTTCCCCCAGATTTACATGAGGCTCCAGTATTACAACCTCTGCCGCCAAATGCCACCGATTTTCACCTTCTTTGCGTTCCAGGGAATATTAATGAAGATGACATTGAAGAGTTAGCGATTTCCGTTTGGGATGAAGCTGGGTGGATTGGTTCAGGAGTTTTGCACCTGACCGAGGGTGCTCTAATGAGGGGGCCTTGGTCATTTGATGCGGCTTTTGGTAAGAAGTTAGGGATCCCAGACGGTCTTACTACAGCATGGATGCTGCAGGTTCCGATGAGTAGAAGGGATGCACCTGGCAGAGGCCGGTCAATGGCAAACGACTGGACTGTTGCCTTTCCAACAGGTTTCCCAAATGGTGTTGAACTGAAGACGCTTTTAGTTATGCGCAAAATGGCGCGCCGTCTTCATGGTGCACTCCGGGTGACAGGATCAGGTCACATATTTGCGCCGGAGGCCGGTTCTGCCGTTAACTTACGTGTCTATTCCCCAAGTTATTTAGAGTCGTGGCAGCTGGCGTCCCTGTTAGAAGGACAGCCTTTGCCGGCTCCTGAAAGCACAGTCGCCAACTCACCACATGCCGTGGTTATTGGTGAGGCCATGTCGCAGATTATTGCTGGCGTTCGGCCTGTGGATCAGGTTCCCAGGTCCCTGCGGTTACAAGATTGGCTACGAAGACCGGTGAATGTTTACGAACTCACTTGGGTGGGTGGCATGCAGCAAGAGGGCAGGACAATGACCCGTTCAGTGCGCCGGGTGCGGGACAATGCAAAGTTATCGATTGCCGAGGCCGCCATAAAACTTGCAAATGCGTTAGGTGAAGTCGCCATCATTGATGAGGATGACTTCCTTGTGGACCCCTATGAACTGATTCCAACAGGAGAACTGCAACATCTTTAACTTCGGGACCATCCCCAAACCCAGGTGCTGATTTAAGCATTTGAGTGCAGAAAGGACATGCGGTTGCAACCGTTTTAGCTCCTGTCGCTTCGGCTTGTTCCATCCGCATCGCAGAAATGGGTGTGCCTTGCTTTTCTTCCATCCATGCACGGGCGCCACCAGCCCCGCAGCAGTCTGCGCTCTCACGGTTTTTTGCCATTTCCAGTAGTTCCACACCAGGAAGTGCACCAAGTAGTTCACGCGGGGCACTAAATATTCCATTGTGACGCCCAATAAAACACGGGTCGTGGTAAGTGATGTCTTCCCCGCGCTCTGGGGCGACCGGACTGAGCAACCCCTCGCGAACCAGACGGTTCAACAACTGTGTGTGGTGGATGACATCAAAATGACCATCTAGTTCAGGAAACTCACGGGCAATAGTGTTGAAGCAGTGCGCACAGGTGACAACAATTTTCTGTGCACGTGCGTCCTTTAAGGTCTCAATCGCAGTTGAAGCTAACAGCTGGAATAAAACTTCATTCCCGGCCCTACGTGCAGGATCACCAGTGCAGGACTCGGCGCTTCCAAGAACTGCAAACGTTGTGCCTGCAGTGTGAAGAAGTTCAGCTACCGCCGCAGTTGTCCTCTTCTGGTTGTCATCGTAGGCACCAGCGCATCCAACCCAAAAAAGGTAGTCAACTTCAGATGCATCCTCAACATCTTCACCAATGACAGGAACACTGAAATCCAAATTCTTGGCCCAGTCAAGACGTGCGCGGGCCGGGCGCCCATACGGGTTGCCCTTGGTTTGCATTGACTTGAAAGGCTTCGCCAGTTCACGCGGGAAAGCCGACTCCATTAGCACCTGGTAGCGACGCAAGTTTGCAATACGGTCGACATGTTCAATATCAACCGGGCACTGTTCAACGCACGCGCCGCACATTGTGCAATCCCAAATCATTTGGTCACCCAAGACCTCGGGAACAAACTGGGATTCCCCAGGTGCTACTTCGATGTCGCTTGCGGTTAGTGCAGAACGCAGGTCTGATGACCCGGGCATGAGTGATATCCCAGCCTCGATTGTGGGCCCATCAGTAGTATCTGTGTTGACTTCGACCGTGTCGGCACTGTTCGTGCTTTCGCGCATGGCCATGGTGAGTAGCTTCGGCGAAAGTGGTTTTTGTGTGTTCCACGCGGGGCACACGTCTTGGCAGCGCCCGCATTCTGTGCAAGAAAGCAGATCGAGTCGATCTTTCCAAGTCAGCGAAGATGCGTCACTCAAACCAAACGTGACATCGTCTGGTATTTCTTCAAAGTCATGGACCGGATCTCCGTTGACGATGACTGGTGTCAACGGTCCAAGAGCTTTTGTTCCGTCGTCTTCCCGCGCCGCGAAAATATTGAAGATGGCTAAGAATCTATGCCACGAGACACCCATTGTTATTTGGGTTCCAATCACCACCATCCAGGACATTGATATTACGATTTTTGTTGCCGAGGCGATGGTAATCCCATTCAAGATTGCCGTTAGTGAAAGACCCGTAAAAATCTTTCCCAAAGGCGCAGTGAATGGGTAACTGTAGCTAACTGGAACCGCAAATGTTGCAGCTGAGTGTGTATTCACCGCATACGCGTAGTCCAAACCATGTATTACTAATACACAAAGGCAAACTAGAAGGATAATCCATTCAACGAATCTGCCTTGCCAATTAGTTGAGCCATAGAAACGTGATGTGCGCCGCCTGCCAGCAATTGAGCGCACAACCATTAGGGCAATGATTGCAATCGTGCTGGCAACAGCGAAGAACTCAATTATCCAGTTCCAAATCGACACGTATCCCATACCGGGCACTGGGTAGGGTTTGCATATTTGGATGTAAGAGGTAATCAGGGTGAAGAACAGAACTACGAAGGCAACCATCACTAACCAGTGGGCTGCCCGGACTACTGGTCTGCCGCGAAACATTCTGTGACTGATGACCGTCCAGGCCATGTTCCAAAAACGTTTCCAAAACGGTTTACTTCGGGTGTGATCTGCCTCGCCGTTTTTCAGGCTGTGAACCATGGCAACAACGCCGCGGACAAATGAAAGTAATCCAATTGCGGTGGCAACAATAGATATTGCCAAGGCACCGGCCATAACTCCCGAGGACGCCACGTGTTCCCTTTCGCCGTTTTTCTTTCATAATGCTCACGCAGTCGCAAAGTTGCAAATCGCATTCCTGGGTAGCCTCGGTAAAATAGTCCGGGACAAACGAGAGGACGCTATGCTGGCCCTCCTTGGACTGCATCTGGCAGCTGCAATTGCCGCGCCGTTCTTGGTTCGCTGGCTTGGCAGGTCTGCTTTCTGGGTTTTGATGTTGGTTCCATTGTCTGCGGTTGTCTGGGCTTTTCTGCACACGTCTGTTGCTTTTGGTGGGGCGTATGTTGAGGAAATGGAGTGGGTGGGTTCCCTCCATTTGGTGATTTCGTTTCGCGTTGACGTGTTGTCTTGGTTGATGATTTTGATAGTGTCTGGCGTTGGGGCTGTGGTGATGCTCTATGCGTCACGGTATTTCACGTCGGATGCGGGTGGGCTCGGTAGATTTGCGGGTGTCTTCGTGGGGTTTGCGGGGGCAATGCTGGGTGTGGTTTCGGTCGATCACACCATCATGTTGTACGTGTTTTGGGAGTTCACAAGTGTTTTGTCTTTCTTGCTGATTGGACATCATCATTCGCGCAGGCCCGCGCGGGGCGCGGCGCGCC
This sequence comes from Scrofimicrobium sp., assembly GCA_036745855.1. Classification (GTDB taxonomy): domain Bacteria; phylum Actinomycetota; class Actinomycetes; order Actinomycetales; family Actinomycetaceae; genus Scrofimicrobium. The sequence goes on from DAIOFF010000088.1 coordinate 7,394, forward strand.
AGGCGTTGATTGTGACGTCTAGTGGGGCTTTGGCGATGTTTGCTGGGTTCGTGATGCTGGGGCAAGTTCAGGGTGGAAGCTACCGCATTTCTGAGCTGATTGAGTCTTTCTCAAGTGGGCAGTTGGATCCAGGAAGACCGCTTGTGATTGTGGCTGCTTTGTTGGTTGCTTTGGGGGCTCTCACGAAGTCGGCGCAGGTGCCGTTTCATTTTTGGCTTCCAGGTGCAATGGCGGCTCCGACGCCAGTTTCTGCATATTTGCATGCTGCCGCAATGGTGAAGGCCGGGATTTATTTGGTAGCGCGGATTGTTCCGGGGTTTACTTTGGTTCCTGGGTGGTCCGCGGCCATAGTCACTGTGGGTTTCGCGACGATGGTGGTTGGCGCTTATAGGGCGTTACGCCAGTATGACTTGAAACTGGTGTTGGCGTATGGCACGGTTTCGCAGTTGGGTTTGATGATGGCTGCAACTGGTTTTGGAACGCAGGGGGCTTTGGCTGCCGGTTTGGTTTTGCTGTTGGCGCATTCTTTGTTCAAGTCGGCTTTGTTCCTTACGGTTGGGGCTGTTGAGTCTTCGACTGGGACCAGGGATTTGCGGAACTTGTCTGGACTTTGGCGGCGTAAACCGGTTTTGGCTGTGTTTGCTGGTTTGGCGGCGCTTTCGATGGCGGGTGTGCCGGTTACAACAGGTTATTTGGGTAAAGAGTCGTTTGTGAGCACGCTTTTTGCCGGTTCAGAGGCGCTTTGGGTTGGAAGGTGGGCTGATTGGTTTTTACTTGCGGTGTTGGCTGTTTGTTCGATGATGACTTTTGCTTATGCGTGGCGGTTTTGGTGGGGGACATTTGGTGATAAACGCGTGAAAATGCAGGTGGCTGTGAAACCGACTTCTTGGGGTATGCAGTTACCTATTTTGTTGCTTGCTTTTGGCGCGTTGTTGGGCGTGTTTTATGTGCCAATTGGGAAGATGGCGGTGTTTATTGCCGAGGGGCTGCCGGGTCACGTGCATGTATCACTTTGGTCTGGCGTGGGTCCAGCGATTGTGACCGCGGTTATCATTGGCGGCGGTTGTGTGCTTGCCTGGCTTCGGCCAGGTGTGGCTCGTTTCCAGAGACGCGTGTCGATGAAAGCGTCGGTTGTTTCGGTTTATGCGTGGACGCTTCGTGAGTTGGAGCTGGTGTCTGCCAGGGTTACGTCGTTGTTGCAGCGTGGTTCACTGCCGTACTATTTGGCGGTTATTTTCATTACTTTGATTGGGGTGATGGCGTATCCGATTTTCATGATGGGTATGCCATCGGCGGATATTGTTTGGTGGGATAGTCTGCTTCAGGTGGGGGTTGTAATAGTTGGCGTGGTTGCTGCTATTGTTACGGTTCGCGCGCGCAAACGGATGAAGGCCGTACTTGGGCTTGCGGCTGTTGGTTTGGCTGTGACTCTTTTGTTCGCCACCCAGGGGGCTCCTGATTTGGCGCTTACACAGCTGCTGGTGGAGGCCGTTTCGATAGTTGTGTTTGTGTTGGTTGTGCGAAAGTTGCCGAAGTATTTTTCTGATCGACCGGTTGCGGTTAATCGGCATTGGCGGCTGGTGGTTGCTGTTGTGGTTGGTTTACTGGTGGTGGTTGGCGGCTGGTATGCGATGGCTTCCCGGGTGCATTCTCCGGTTTCGACTTTGATGCCAGTTGAGGCGCTTGAGTTTGGGTATGGCCAGAACATTGTTAACGTCATTTTGGTTGATATACGTGCGTGGGACACGGTTGGGGAGCTTTCGGTTTTGTTGGTGACGGCAACGGGTGTGGCTTCTTTGATCTATGTTCAGTCCCGGACGGGCAGGATTGATCGGCCGTCTACTGAGCAGTTGAAGAATGCACAAATGCTTCCGGGTGCGGCAACGCTTCGTCTGCGTGATCGGTCTGTGGTTTTGGAGGTGGCAACAAGGGCGTTATTTCCGACGATGCTGATGATTTCTGTCTGGTTGTTGTTGATTGGGCACAATAATCCTGGTGGTGGTTTTGCGGGTGGTGTTCTGGCGGGGTTGGCGTTTGTTTTGCGTTATCTTGCGGGTGGCAGGTTTGATCTTGGCGAGGCCGCCCCGATTCCCGCTGGTCAGATCCTGGGTTTCGGGTTGTTTGTTGCTGCGGCTGGTGGCGGCGCGCCTCTTTTATTTGGCAACTCTGTTCTTGAGTCAACGCCGGTTGATATTCATTTGGGGTGGTTAGGTGACATTCATTTGACCACGGCAATGATCCTTGATGTTGGCGTTTATATTCTGGTTGTTGGTTTGGTTATTGATTTAGTGTCTGCGTTGGGGGCAGAGATTGATCGTCAATCTGAACAGGCGCGTGCGCGTCTTCGCACCGGGAAGAAGGTGCGCTGATGCCGGCTTTGGTGGTATTGATCTTTGCAGGTGTGCTAGTTGGTGCGGGCATTTACTTGGCATTAGAGCGCACTTTAACGCGGGTATTTATTGGTCTTGCTTTAGTGACTAATGGCATTAATGTTTTGATTTTATCTATGGGGGGACCGGCAGGATTGCCACCTCTTTTGGGTGCTGAATCTGACGTAATCGTGGATCCGCTTCCGCAAGCACTCATCTTGACTTCGATTGTATTGTCGCTCGGTACTACTTCTTTCGGTTTGGCTTTGGCATACCGTTCGTGGCGTCTAACTGGACATGATGAGGTTGTTGATGACGTGGAGGATCGCAGGGTTGGTCGGCGCCGGAGGCAAGAACAGGAAGAGTATGGGGTTACCGGAACAGAGGACCCGCGGGTTGACTATGACCTGGGAGGAAACCTGCCTGCGGGTCAAAAGCCCGAAACTCAAAAGCCCGTAACCCAGGA
>DAIOFF010000089.1:0-10228 GCA_036745855.1 Scrofimicrobium sp.
TACTTTGTTCGACATTCCTATTTCCTGCGATTACTCTTTGCTGTCACGCACACAGGTGCAAGATTTCTTAAAGTTATTAGCCGTGTTCCTGCAGTTTTGCTTTTCGTGGTGCTTATCTCAAATGAGTTAGCTTAGCTTCAAAAGAACCTACCGGGTTCTTCCAAAACAAAGCCAAGTTCATGAGCCATCGCAACGACTAATGATGGCGATTTTTTATGCAACCTGCGTTTACGTGACTGTGACGGAGCCCTCGTCAAACAAAAACTATCAGTAGAAATATTTGTCTGCGTCCAATAGCATGACGACGCTTCGAAAGGTGAATTCGTGGGAATCCTTTCGCGCGGTAAGATTGGTCGTTGAATGTTTCATGCGTACCATTGCATTGGAGTGAGATGGCGGAAAGGCTTCCTGGTGTACCTCCAGTCATTCCAGGATTTCATCATGTCCGCCCATTAGGGGCCGGAGGATTCGCCGACGTGTTCTTATATGAACAGGATCGGCCAAAGCGCTGGGTGGCTGTAAAAGTCATGCTGGATGAGGTCATGAATCCGCGTGCACTCGAAATGTTTAACAATGAAGCCGACACGATGGCACTTTTGTCGTCCCATCCATCTATTCTTACTGTCTATCAGGCTGGCGTTGCCGCTGACGGGCGGCCATATTTGGTCACAGAATATTGCCCTGCGTCATACGCGCGAAGGTACAGGGATGAGTACATACCGGTGCCTGAAGTTCTTGACTTGGGGGTAAGGCTAGGAACAGCAGTTGAATCGTCACACCGAAGTGGAATGCTGCACCGGGACATCAAGCCTTCGAACCTGCTTGTAAACGAAATGGGTTCACCAGTTCTTTCCGATTTTGGGATTGCTTCTGCTGCCAACGCTGGGGGCGGGGGGCTTGTGGCTATGTCTGTTCCCTGGTCGGCACCTGAAGTTGTGAATGAAAAGGTGGCAGGGTCTGTTGCGTCAGACGTGTGGGGACTTGGCGCAACGGTATATGCAATGCTGGCCGGTAGAAGTCCGTTTGAATCTGAGCAGCCCGGACAAAACACGCGTAGTCACTTGAAGGCCCGGATTACGAAGGCAAAGTATGTCCCTATTGGCCGCACGGATGTCCCATCAGAATTAGAAGATTGTTTGCGTAAGGCTCTTGCGCGCAACCCAGAAGATCGTTACCCAACCGCTGCCGCCTTTGCTGAAGATCTGCAAAGGGTCCAGTTCCAAATGGGGCTGCCTTTAGCACCATTGGAGTATTCCTCAAGTACTGGGGCAAGGTATGGGGGCGGTGCTGCCCCAGCTAACCGGGGGGAAATTAGGTCGATAGTGGAGTATGACTCGGGGCGACGGGTCCACGCACCCTCGGAAACATACTCGCGGCGAATCAGGATTGAAGATCCGACTCCATCAGGCATGAAAGGGTCGACTGTGGCTCTCCTTGTGTCTGCTGCCGTGGTCTTGACTGTGGCAATCGGGGTAACCCTGTTCATGGTCTTTGGGGGCTTTTGATGGCAGAAGAGGAAGTTGGCCCAGGAAAAGTTACAAGGTGGTCTATTGGACTGATAGTCGCTGCAGTGTTGGCGTTGGTGGTGACCGGAGCCGTTATCTGGCCTGGATATGATGCGGCAGAAACTCCTAAGCAAGAAATCTCAGTTTGGGCGCTGCAATCTTCCAGCGGCAAACGGTATGCCCGGGTTAATACTGAACTAGGTGAGCTGGACACTGTCCGCGGCGTGGAAAACGCGGTTCGTGTTGTGCAATCGGGGTCTAACACATTACTTTTTACGGACGGCTACTCGCGTTTCGCAAAGCTTGATCCAGGGCGACCTCCAGAATTGGTTGGCGAGGTGCCGGAGTTTTTTGAACGCACCCCTGCCGACACCTCGAATGTAGCCTCTAACTTAAACCATGCCGTATTTTTGACTAGTGAAGGGGTCATTTTTTCGGCACCTTTAACTGACCCGACTATTCAAATACCGATTAATCCTTATCGGAATGAAGAGACTGAAGAGGGCGAGGAGCCTCCGGTTTTTGTGGCTGACGCTATAGCCATCTCGCCCAATGACGAAGTCGCTGCGTACTCGATAGACGAAAAGCGCGTAGTCTATGCGGATCCTGTTACGGGGGATGTCACTGATGAGGAGGCATGGGCACCAACTGATGCGACTGGTTTGCAAATGGCATTTGCTGGCGAATCCTTGGTGTTGTTTGACCCTGCAACAGGTGAGCTTTGGTTTGCAGGTGACAACTCTCCGGTGGTAACTGGGGCGGAACGTGGCGCGCAACTACAGGATTCAGCGGGCCTTGATACTGTTTTCATCTCTGATTCTAAGGGGATGATTGAGGTAAACGAAGGAACTCCATCAAGAGTTTTTGAGCTTGAAGGTACTGCTGAAGCCGCGCAGCCACTTTCATTTGAAGGACAAGTTTTTGGGGCATGGCTTGGTCCAACTGAAGGACACCTGTGGTCGAATAACGGGGACGAAGCCGTACTTAGTTATGGAAACGCAGAAACACCTGAAACCTTGAACCCAAGGTTAGTGTCAAACGGATCACGGATGATTGTGAATGATGCAGCGTCCGGTTGGGTCTGGCTTGCACCCAGTGGTGAACTTGTTCAGTCTTCACAACAGTGGGATGTTGATGAAAACGTCGTTGAGCAAGTAGAAGATACTGTTGCTGAAAAGATTATTGAACCTAAACCACCAGTTGCGGCCCCAGATAGTTTTGGTGTTCGCGCAGGGCAAGAGATATTACTTCCTGTCTTGTTGAATGACCACGACCCGAACGAAGACGCTCTTTCTATTGCACCTGGTTCCATTGAAGGATTACCAGAAGAGTTCGGTACCCTCTCTATTGCCGCTGACATGCAGCAAATTGTCGTGAAAGTTCCTGAAAATGCGACAGGTTCAGCGACGTTTGCTTATAAGGCAACCGACGGTACAGCAGCTGATGGTTTGAAGTCCGAGGCCGCGGCGGTAACCCTGACTGTGGTTCCAGAAGAAGAATCTGTAGCCCCTGCGTGGTGTGGTGTAGAAGAATGCTTAGCTATCTGGCCAACTCCAAGCGTTGAGCCAGGGGGAGCCGTAACAACGAATGTCCTTCCAGGCTGGGTTGATCCAGACGGGGATGCAATGTTCGTGCAGGAAGTTTCTGCTCCAGAAGTTGGTGCTGCCATCGCCCATCCAGACGGAACCGTCACGTACAGGCATCCAGACACAAACGCAAAAGAACCAGTAACGGTGCCGATTGAAGTCACAGTGGCAGACACGACTGGGCAGAGCGCAAAGAAAACCTTAAACATCCAGGTAACCCCCACGCCTAGCCTGAAACTAGAGCCTATCGTTGTTGCCGGAGTTACTGGGCAACCAGTATCTGTTGAGCTGGCGAAGCACATTTCAGGCACAGTGGGTAAACCAATATTGAAAACCGCAGCACCAACCCAAAAAGATAGCGCTGATGTGAAAGTTAGCGGCAGTGACTTGAGCTTCACGCTTTTGGCCTCTGAGCCAGGATCTTATCCCGTCCAGGTCACACTAGAAGATGACCGGGGTGAGCCTCTACTTGGTTTGGCCCGCGTGATTGTAACAAAACCTGAAGACGCTCAAGTGTCTACGGTTCCATTGACCGTGTTCATCAGGCCAAATGAAGATACTACTGTTGACATAATGCCCACAGTTACCAATCCTGCTGGCCTAGTCCTGATGGTGAACCAATTGGTTGTTTCACGCTCAGACAACGGGGAGTTGTTGGCCGACGTTGTTGGGCAGCGAAATCTACACGCCTCAGGCCGGACAGTGAATGGAAAACCGGGAACACTAGGCGTTGGCACTTTTGAAGTATCAGACGGATCAGGAAATGAGAACGGGAAAGCAACGGGGCAAGTTACGTTCATAATGCTTGGCGAGGCAGGCGCAGCGCCCCCAATTACTGTTGACGATCACGTTACTGTCACAGTCGGAGCGCAAATCGATATTCCGGTGTTAGACAACGACATCGCACCAGCTGGATCCCAATTAGTTCTGGATCCACTGAGCATCGTAAATGAGCAGCAAGAAGGACTCGCTTTCGCCTCTCGTCGTTACTTGCGTTACCTTGCTCCAACAAAGCAGGGTGAATACAGCATCACGTACGCGGCCTCACGTTTAGGTTCTCCAGATCTGACATCAACGGCTCGCGTTCGCATAACCGTAAAGGAACGTGATAACGAAGCTAGGCCTCGTCCAAGAACACTTACTGGTCGGGTATTGCAAGGCAAATCCGTCAGGATTGCATTTGACAGGTTCAAAGCAGACCAAAATGGTGCCGTAGTCGAACTTTCCCAGGTAACGAAGCAACCGACACATGGGACCGCGGCCATCGCACCTGAAGGCGATGCAATCATTTACACGGCGTATCCAGATAAACATGGCCAAGATTCATTCGAATACCAAGTGAGGGATCAATCTGGGAAAGTCGGCGAGGGACGCGTTCGCCTTGGAATCCTCAATGCCGAAGCTGATCCGCGACCCATCACGTATTCAGACTATTTGCAGATTGAAGTTGGATCTGACAGTGAGGCAGTCACATACCCTGTTGCCAGCGATATTGATCCAGCAGGTGGAGTCCTTAGGATCGCTGATGTCATTCCAAATGCTGTAGAAGGAACAGAACTATTTAAAAGCCTGCATGAACGCCTAATTTCGGTTGACCCAGAAACTGGTGAAGTTCGTATTCGGGCAGGGGACGATCCGGGGACAAACAGTTACGTTTACACTGTCATGAATGAACTAGGCGACACCGCCAAGGGACTCATCGTAGTCAAGACAGTTCGAGGCAAAGTGCCAGACACTCCAGTGGCAGAAGATACGGTACTTACCGCAGAGACTCTGGAGGGAATCACGGCAGGAATAGATGTCGTGACAGATAAAGTTACGTGGAACACCGGAAACGTAAGCGAGTTGAAGCTTTCATTATGGGACGAAACTGGTCCTTACTCGGCCGAAGGTTGGAAAGTTTTAGGCAAAGTACCTGACAAGTGGACTGTCATTCCGTTCAAACTAAGCGGAAAGAACTTCGCAGGCGATACGATTTCCACATATGGTTTCTTGAGGGTTCCGGGTCCAAATGACATCCATTTGTCATTGCGGGCGGCATATCAGTTCCAGACAGTAAACGAAGAAGAGTCCGTCAGAGTCAACATGAGCGACGCCGTAGCCATGCCTGAAGGCGAAAGGCTAGAGATTGATGGAGCACAAATTCATACAAGCGGCGTTAGAAGCAGTGCCACCTGTTCGATAGTTGAAGGCACAACAATCGAGTATGTTTCGGGCGCGGGCGCGCCGTGGCATGATAGCTGCACAGTTCCCGTAAAGGTCTCTTCTCAGGACCTATACACCTACCTAACAATGGGAATAGAAGTTGTCCCACGTGAGCCCCAACCCATTCTAAGAAGTGCTTCATTTGAGGTGTCACCAGGGGAAACTAAGACATATGATGTCAAGCAGATGGTGACTTGGGAAGGTGAACCACGGTGGGACGGCCTCAAATATTCCGCAACAGGAGGGGGCCAATACTTCGATGTGGCTCTAAGTGCAGATCAACTCACAGTTGTCGGGCATGACGATGCGCGTCAAGGAAACTCAGAGCAACTGACTCTAAGTCTTCCTGACTATTCAGATGCGGGCCAAGGGAAGTTGAACCTCACAGTGGGCCCGGCCCCTGGCCAAAATCCGACGGGTGGAACCGCGGTGCAAGCGTGCTCAGCTAGTGAAGGAAACTCTTGCACGATTCAAGTCATTGGGACTCCAGGTGAAGATAACTCGTTGTCCACACCACTTGAACTAGTATCAGTTGAAAATCCGCTAGCTTGTCCGGCAGTCAAGTTCGCGAAGTCTGGGCAAGCAGTGGTGGCAAGCTGGCCTGAGAACTCTCCAGGAAGCTCAGACTGTACTGCGTCTTTTGAGGTAGAAGATGCCCAAGGACGCACGGGGCAAGGAACGGTAACACTTGACCTTCTAGGGTATCCCCGTCCGCCATCCACAATTGAATGGATAGGGTATTCAGCTGATTCAGTTACTCTCCGTTTGGTTCCTGATGCCACACCTTCTAGCCCTGCTGTAACTAACTACGCAGTTACCGGGGACGGCAAGACTATTACGTGTAGTCCAAATCAACCATGCACCGTTCCAGGAATGACACTGGGGAAAAAGGTTTCTTTCCAGGCGGTGGCTGAGAACCCGGTGGGCAAAACAACTAGCGAAGCTCAAGTATTAGCTTGGGCGTACAGGCCACCAAACGCCCCCCAAGCAACTTCTGAACCATCGCCTAATGGAAATCAAGGTGAAAGAGCCCTGGTGACGGTCACTACAGACGACACAACAGGCATGGTGAGCATTGACGGGAAAATAGTTGAAGTAATTGACTCTAAAGCAACACTAATTGTTGATGCACCTAATAATTCAGAAGGTAAGTCGATTGCGGTTATCCCAATGTCAAGTTTGGATTTACCCAAGCTAAGTGGCGGCGGCAGCTCAGGCGAGGGCGTAGGAACGAACGTTTTCGTACACGGAATCGGCGCACCAACCATCGATATTTTGGCGACCATCGATGAAAATACTGGTGAAGCCGTTGCAGACGTCAGCCTTACCAATTCCAACGGCATGCCAGGTGGTGTTCCGACCCAACTGGGTATTGGTATCGGGGATGAATGCACCTACGGTACAACTCACATATCGAAGACGCTAAAGCCTGAAGAGGTCGTGAAGTTCACGGGTTGCGGTAAGAACTTCTACAACGGGAAAGAGTTTGGGGCAACAAAAATCGCTTCTCAAGAACTGGCATTTGATATCAAACCGCCTGGGAATGATGGCACTTATGGCTTCAAACGCTCTGACGTTTATATTGATAATGAGACGTACACTTGGGGCACTTTCGAATACTCTGAGCCGTCTTTACCGTCAACACCTGGTGTGCAGATTAAGTACGCAAGCAGAGCGGATGCTGGTATCGGGGAGATGACTTCTAACCTCAATGATTTGTTCCCTAGCGACACATATGAAGGGTTGCCGGATCCGCCGTTTGCGTTTGCGTGCAACAACGACAGTTGCTCCTCTGGTGTTGCCATGAACTTGCGCGAAGACGCACTCAAGGCACCAAGGAAGGTGTTGTTTCCTCAACAGTCTGGTGGTACGTGTCCAAATAAGTTTGGGCTAAATCAAGTAGGCGTTTCTGGGACCAGCCGTGACCAGCTATTTTTATCCCCAGGACAACCCGGTGGGACTACTGAAGTTCGTTTTGGTTGGGACAATGATCAGCTCAGTTCCCCGGTTTGGAGTTGTACAGTACCTGAGCCACCAGCGCCTTCCCCAATGCCTCCTCCTTCAACCCCTTCTCCTCCTGGTGGCGAAGATGGCGGGGACCAACAAAGCGATGGCAATTAAAACGGAACCTAGTAGGAGAGAACAGATATGAACGCAGTGACGCCCGAACAAGCGGCTTGGTTTCGTGACGTATTTTCGCGTCTGGCCGGGAATGCAGAAAATGCGATTCTCGGAAAACGCCATGTCATTGAGTTGTCCTTTACGACAATGATCGCGGAAGGGCACCTGCTTTTAGAGGATGTGCCAGGAACAGGGAAAACGTCACTCGCTAGGGCAATGGGGCAGTCCATCGAGGGGACTGCGTCCCGTATCCAGTTCACTCCAGATCTTTTGCCGGGGGACGTTACAGGCATTACGGTTTATGACCAAAAAAATCGCGAGTTTGAGTTCCATCCAGGTCCCGTTTTTGCGAATGTGGTTTTAGCAGACGAAATCAACCGGGCCTCGCCGAAAACTCAGTCCGCTCTTCTTGAAGTTATGGAAGAAGGGCAAGTGACGGTTGATGGTGTCACGCGCAAAGTTGGTGACCCATTCATGGTTATTGCAACACAGAACCCTGTTGAGCAAGCCGGAACATACCGGTTGCCTGAGGCTCAACTTGACCGGTTCTTGATGAAGACTTCACTTGGATATCCTGATGCTGCTTCAACAATGAATATTCTTCAGGGTATAGCACTTGGCCGTCGTGATGTTGAACCGGTAGCAACGCCCCAACGGATTATTGAAATGGCTGAAATGGCCAACTATATACATGTAGATCCGGCTGTACTTGACTATGTTTCGCGCATCATTGAAGCAACGCGTACAGCAGAGCAAGTGCGCCTTGGCGCATCTGTTCGTGGCGCTATTGGACTCACCAAAGTCGCAAAGGTTTGGGCTATTGGAAGAGGACGGTCATACGTGACACCGGATGATGTCAAGACCTTGGCGGTTTCGGTTCTGGCGCATAGGCTCATTCTTGATCCAGAAGCGGAGTTCGAGGGGGTCACCGCAGAAGCAGTAGTTGGCCAAATCTTATTGGATGTCACGCCACCGACACTCGGAGCCGCAGCTTGAGAACTTCCACCGGATCATACCGGGATATCACTAGAACCGGGACCGGTACTACTGGTACGGGTTCTACAACTAGGTCGCCTAGAGACGCCAAGCGGCGTCGGCGGGACCGTCGGCGGGAAGGTCTTGGCCGTATCTGGTTAGGCATAAAAACCGCTGTTAGTCAGGGCCTGGTTAGAATGCGTGAGGTTGTCACGCCCGCTGGGTGGCTGGTTATTGGCACGGCAGTTGTTGGGCTTTTGCTGGGCTTTATCTTTGATTGGATTGAGTTTTTGATTGCCGGATTGGCCGCAACTGTCCTTCTTGTGCTTGCGGTTCCTTTTTTGCTTGGTGCAAAAGGGTATGAGGTGAACTTGGTGGTGCAAAAAGATCGGGTTGTGGTGGGAGAGCCTCTTCCGACCCAGGTCTTTGTGAAAAACGTCCGCAAGTCGCCCGTGCTTTCGGGGAACATCGACTTGCCGATTGGCGATGGTATTGTCGAGGTCCCGGTTCCTGCGCTTTTGGGTGGGGCTGTTGCCCAAAAGCAGGTTGATGTTTCAACTGTGAAACGTGGAATTGTGGATGTTGGTCCTCCAAGTGTCACAAAAGGCGATCCGCTTGGGCTCATCCGCAATGAGCGTACTTGGGAGGACAAGAAGCGGGTGTTTATCCATCCGCTCACTGTCACTTTGCCAAGCACTGCGACAGGGTTCGTGAGGGATTTGGAGGGTAACCCCACGGTGCGCCTTGTTAACGATGATCTGGCATTTCATGCGATTCGTGAGTATATGCCAGGCGACGCACAACGACAGGTTCACTGGAAGTCGACAGCGAAAACCGGGCGGCTCATGGTCAGGCAGTTTGAAGAGACTAAGCGCTCTGAGATGCTGATAGTCCTTGATACGCGGATTGATTCGTATGAGGATGATGAAGAGTTTGAGCTGGCCGTCAGTGCCGCAGCTTCGTTGGGTCTTAGGGGAATCCGAGACGGCCGGGATCTTCAGGTTGTAACTGGCACAGAGTTGACACCGTTTTCGCCTCTTGATGCACGGGGTATCAATAGGTTGAAGACGATTACGCCTCGGGCACTTCTGGATGACATGGCTGGTGTTAGGTCAGCCATTAGGGTTGCAAGTATCGAAAATGTTGTTGGGGAAGCAACTGAGCGTGGTGACTCTGTTTCTATTGCGGTTATCGTACTTGGTTCGCAGGTGGATATTAGCGAGGTGCGAACTGCGGCGTTGTCATTGCCACTTGGCATTCCTGTAATAGTTGTGATTGCTGACTCATTCCGGAAACCGGGAGTGAGAAGGCTAGCAAGCATTCCAGTCCTGTCTATTGGGATCCTTGAAGATCTGCGGCATTTGATGATTCGAGGAGTGCAGTAGTGTCCAAGATTCAGACTCCGGGACTAATAGGAGATATGGTTTTTCTGAACCTTCTTCTCCTTCTTGCTATGGCTGCGTCATGGCCGATTTTTCGAACGCCATGGTTGATCGTAACTGGAGTGGTTGCGCTGCTTGCTGCTGGCGCGATTACTTTGGCTGCGATTCGTTTGGCTTGGTCCAAATGGTTTACCGCCATAGTCATTGTTGTTGCTTATTTGGTTCTTGGGGTTTTGGCTGGTGCGCCAGAAATATATGGTTCATCTGGGCGTCTAATGGACGCGATTATTGGTGTTGCGCACGCTCCTGTGACCGGGTGGAAGAACTTACTCACATTGGATCTTCCGCTTGGAACTTACCGCGAGATACTTTCGATAGCTTTTTTTGTTTTTTTTGCGGTATCCCTGGGGGCGTTTGGGACCGCGTGGAGGAGCCAGCGGTGGTGGGCGACAGC
>DAIOFF010000090.1:0-10210 GCA_036745855.1 Scrofimicrobium sp.
GTTTTTGCTAAGGGCTATTGCACCTAAATACCTGTCTGACCCACTTAGGCGGTTTGTTTTTGGGACTTTTTTCTTGAGAGCATTAAATACTGCCGGGTGTACGGAGGCCGATCCACCGATCACGGTTACGCTGGATGCTTTTAGGGCTTTGAGCCTGTTTACTGTGGCGGCATCGATGCCGCGGGCATGTCCGTCTAGCAATATCAGTGGGGCACCATGTGTTGCTGCTGCCGCCCCCGCGGTTAGGGCATCTGCATAGTTGACCCCAGTTGCCACGTAAGCATTTGACGCACGTTTGAACGCGAAATTGGCGATCTTCAGGGATGTGTCATATCTGTCCGTGCCCCCGATTCGGGTAGTTCGTTTGGCAAGGGATTTTAGTTCTTTCCCGACGGAAGAACTAACGGAGTTTGTTCCCCCGACAATGACGATATGTGAGGGCTTTAGGCGTTTGATTTCTCGACTCACTAGCGATGGAAGGCTTGCTGGTGCGGTAAGGAGTAGTGGACCGCCAAGATTGCTTGCTGCGGGACCCGCCGATAGTGCGTCTGGAAAGTCCAATCCGCTGGCAACAAATACTGTCTTCACCGGACTGGGAAATGCGGCTTTTGATACTTCAACAGCAGACGCATATCGATCTGCACCTGAGAGTCGATTACTGCTGAGCGTAACGCCCTTTGAGGTAATAGTTTTGCATCCATGCTGGACATAGTTGTCACGTGGGAAGTTGAGGACAGATAGGCAAACAACGTGACCCGATTCTTTCATAGGTAGTTCGAAGTCAAATCCGGGTGTTGCCGATCTAGACAAACCATGAGCTTTACTTACCTGGGGATTATCTACATTGGTTGTTCTTTCAATGGCTTTCTTTCCATCAACCGTGATCCGGATTCTTGCGGATGAAACGGTGTCAGGATCATAAGCCCAACCTTTGATTTGCATTTTCCCTTTTCTGGGAATTGTTAGAGAGGTGAACGACGCTTTAGGCTCAAAGTTGCGGGCCAGATGCCGAAGGCCAGCGCGGTCGCCTGCTTGGAAAGTATTTACTGCAAATGAGGTTGGGTGCATAAGCTGGATTGAGCCCTTGTGGGTTCCAGAATAGTGTGCCAGGCCTAATGCGTGACCAATTTCGTGGGCAACGACAGCCCTCTTGTTTCGTGCAGAGTATTTGTCAGTTACTGGCAGTATCCAGACCCTGCCTGAGATGGCAATGTTGTCGCGGCGTGCGGCCCTAAACGGGAAGCTTGCATTACCACATGCCGCTAGTTGCTCACTGCCACAGGGACTGGTGGGATCCGTGTAGAAGTAGATTTCATGAGCTTTTGGTGTGGTGGTTCGCGGAAATTTTCCGGATGCGACGCTGATTCGTGCAAGCCCTGTATCATTAAGTTCTTTAGCTATTGACGTAAGTAACGGCCTGTATTGTTCTGCCCTTGGGGTATTTACGATTTTTATTGTGTACGTGTTGGCGTTCACTGCCGCATTGCCATAGGTTGTGAAACCAGGATTGGCCACAAGAGGAGCCATCTGTGGGACATCGATTCTTTCACCGGTGTTGAAATCGAATGCCATGTAGTCATGTTCAAGTTTGGTTAGGTCAGAGGGGCCATCTGGTTCAGGTGGCTGCGTCTGGGGAGTTTCAGGTGTTGGGTTTTCTGACTCAGGATTGCCTGGTGTTAGGTCTTTTGTTGTTGGGTCTTCTTTGAGGATGCCCGGATTGGGAACTTCTGCGGGCGAAACGGTGTCGTCATTTACTTGTGCGGGGTCTTCTTTGACTTCCTCTTCACTGGGGACAGTTTCAGTGCCGGGCACTGCAGACTCTGGATTCACTCCGGATGCTGGTTCTTCGGTTTCTGGCTTTGAAATAGTGCCAGGCCCGTTACCGGGGGCATTACCAGTTTCTTGAAGGGAACCAGACTGTTGTCCATTACCCAATCGATTGGGTGGAGAGAGATCCTCCCCACGTTCGGTCTCAACTGTAATCGAGGGATTTGTGATTTCAGGATCAGGCACAGCAATTGCTGCACTTGAGAGGGATATAGACGCTATTACCGAAAAGGTGAGCGCACCGGCTGTTGTCTTTTTTCGCGCGCGACCAAATCGGGAGGAGTGAATCATGACGTTGTCTCCATGGGTTTATGTGGGGGTAGTTAAACGCTAGCATTAGCTTCTTTGTCGGGTCTACCTGCATAAACATGTGAGACAGTGCGGTGTGTGAGGTATAGGTCATCGGTGTGAAATGCGATACATGAATTAGTCGCCGCAGTGTGCTATAGCGTAAGCGCCGCCTCCCATGGGCCCATAATGCGATCCGCACGAAGTTCCTCCGCCGCCAAATCTGCGGCAAGCTTCCATTTCCAGGCTTTCTCAGCGGTTAGCGCCTCAATAGCCTGAGCAAAATCTGCGGCCTCATATCCGACAACCAGTTCCCCCAAAGAATAGTCCTGTACAAAACGCTCTGTTCCAGGTTGTTTGTTGGCAATCATTCCAATCCGGGCCTGCACATAGTCCATTGACTTATTGGTTTGGGCGTAGGTGAGGTTGTCGTGGGTGGTGGGGATGAGGTGAAGTCCCACATCATAAGAGTTAAGAGTTGGAATCAAGTCAGCGTAAGGAAGCGGGTCACATATCCGAATCCGGGGTTCATCGGCGGCCGCCTTCTTCAGTACCTCTATATATTCGGGGTCCATTGGCGTTAAATAAACGTCCAAAGTGGCATCAGTATTCGCCATTTTTACGGCTTCCACCATGTTGAGTGCTTGACGGTTTCTATGAGCACTACCATGAGTGACTAACCGCAGTGGTTCATGTATTGGCGTGGGGTCCAGGTCCCAGTATGGGGCAGCATTGAACACGACTTCGGCATCAATCCCAAAGTCACGTTTATAAAGATCAGCGAAACCTTGACTGGCGGCGGTAACTGAGTTCACGCGTGGCAGGAACTTTCGACATTGCCATTCAACGTAGGGACGAATGCGCCGCTTCCAGGCTGGTTGATAGTCGTAGTAAGCGGGGTAGTACTCATGCAGGTCTGCGTGAACTCCCAGTTTTGCACCAACTTTGAGTGCGATTGGCACAGCATCAATTTCGTTTGCGAAAACTTTATCGAATGATCGCCCTGCCAGCGCTTTCAGTGATGCTTTGACCCCTGGTAGTGACCAATAAACCCAGGGGTATATTTTCGAGGTGATTTTGCGTCCGTCTAACGCGAACGGGGGCGGCGTTCTGGAAATCTCGATGTGCTCTGAGGAATCTGCTGGTTTCGGACCGTATCCCAGGGTCGTGACATCCCAGTTCTTTGAGGCCAGTTTTACTTGCTTGAGTACACGCGCATCGGTTGAAATATCTGAGTAACTGATTAGAAGAAGCCTTGGTTTGCTTGTCTGAGGCTCAGATGTTTCCGTTCCCATTTTGGCTCCTTTATGCCGCGAACTTGTTGCCTTGGTAGGCATCACTAAAGGGTAGGCCCAAGTCCAGTGAACTGACAAACATGACAGTGGATTTGGGCCTACCCTTTGGATGGTAGTGCCTGTTTAGGTGGCCTTTAGGCTTTTCTGAGGGCAGACACCACTGAGTTAGAAACCGTGTTTGGCCCGCCCAAGATTTCTAGGCGACTACTGCCAATCCCTCTTCGCACGGATGCGATGACATTTCCTGGTAGCTCATCCTTCTTTGACAATATGAGTGGGGCACCATCTAGGGCAGAAGACACTGAGCCTGTTACTGCGTCAGGATAGTTTTCGCCCGAGGCCACGTAGGCCTTTGTGGACTTGCCAAAGTAGTTTGCGGCCACCTTTGTGGAAGTCTCATACCTGTCAGCGCCCATACTTGCCGTTGTGATGGAGAGTTGCGCTGAACCCAGTGCTCGTTGTGCCTCGCCACCAACCGTATGGTTTTGGCTGGAATGGGCATCAATGAAGGCCCTAGTTTCGCTGGTCAGCGTGTCACCGTGAGAAAGGAGAATAGCGGCCCCTACCTTGTGGGCTGCAGGAACTGAAGTGGTCGCATCAGCGAAGACGCGGCCAGTAGTTACCATCACTGGAATCCGCGCCTGATTTCCACGAAGGCGCTCTGCAACCGCGACAGCTGTCTGATAGCGGTCGCCTCCGGCAACGCGTTCTATGGAAGTGACACCTCTTGGCATACTTGCACGCAGTTTGTCATCAGGAACTGACGTTTGGCCTCCGACAACCACCACACGCGTGGCACCGAGCCTGCTTATTTCTGCGCGCGTTTCAGGGGTCAGCGTCCCAGAGTTTGCTAACAGCACAGGCGCATTGTCTCTAGCAGCCAGTGGGCCAACTGTTAGGGCATCTGCGAAGTCATCCCCGCGGGCAACATACACAGTCCTTGATGACTTGTGGGCTGCTTGCGATGCGGCGATGGCAGTTTGATAGCGTTCATCACCCGACAGTCTAAACGTCGACCTCTTGGTGGCAGACTTGCCTTTAAACAGGGGTGGGCGCTGTTCATAGCGTATGTATGCGTAGTCGCGTCCTGCAGAATCTGTCTTGGCAGCAAAGTAACGTACACCGGCTGCCAGGTTTTCTCCGAACTGATAACCAACCCGGTTCGGGAAGAACTCGCGGATTACGCCATCAATGCTGATAGTCCGGTCTTTTGGTGATGTTGTCGGGAGATTTGCTGTTGACCTACCAAGTTTCTCAATCCAAATGGTCCGTCCAGTGTCAGCATCTAGAGTGAAAACCCAACCATCGCTTGTTGTCCCAAGTACATATGATCCACCACGGTCTGTGAACACCCTTAGTCCAGTTATGTAAGACACTGACGAAACAGGAGTCGCCGTCCAGGTCCGACCAGATGGCGTCCAAAGTGCCACCATTGGCTTTCCATTTTGTGGTACTTCTTCACCTTGAGTGCTGGTGCCAATAACGTACCTGTCGCCATATGCCGCGATGCGGGTAACTTGATGCCCCTTACCAACTGGGCTTGGATAACTAGCCGTTTTACCATTAGCGGGGTCTACCAAAGTCAATGATCCTTGCCGTGCCCCCCGTTTTGGACCTACAGCTACAAGGAGTCGTTTCGTGGTCGGGTTGTACTCAAGCGCAGCAGGGCGCAACACCATTCCTGGAATGTTAGCAATCTTCTTAGAGTTGAGCTTTGAATCTAGACGGTAGATTGCCGCTTGCGGATATAAGGCCGCGTAAAGGTTGTTTCCGACGGTGACCGTTGCTTTTGGTTCCCCTGGAAGTTCTGCGACAGTGTTTCCGTCTTGGACACGCCAGTGCCCGCCTACTAGCCATCGGTTGCCAAAGTTTATGAGTCCCATTGGGGTGTTTTCTGGCAGCTCTTCGGCTTTCTTGATCAGCTTGTATGGGCTGCTTACTTTGCCGGTGATGCCATTTACTTGCCAAACGTCACTTGTGTTGCTTACGCCATAGATTGTGACGGTTTTTCCGTCTGCCGAGGCCTTTACGGTAAGTCCTCTAGTCTCACTTCCTGCAATGGGCACTGCAACCTGTACTGGTTTGGAGTTTGGTTTCTTTAGGTTCCATTTCCAAAGGGAGCCAAATGGGCGAAGCGTGAACCATGCGGTTCCACTGTTGTTGTCGATGGCTACTTGATCTATGCCTTGTCCCAAGGAGCTCATGTTGTAGTAGCTAACGACTTTGTTGGTGTTCATGTTGATGGCAGTGATGTGTGCGCGAAGGTCTGTACCGACCACGGCAACCGGAGTCCCTGCAGCAAGGGGAGTGACACCAGGGTCATCGCCTTCCGCTGGTGTTCCGGGGCTGGAAGGCCCTATGAGCTCATTTTCCGTATTGCCATTTTCTGCATCAGAGTCGTCTGTGTCTTCGGCCAGGGTTTCGTTCCCGGGGGCATTACCATCTACTCCATCAGACACGTTATCGGTGGAATCTTCAGGGCCGGTTTGCCCAGATTCTGGAGTGCCCACAGATTCTGGAGTGCCCACAGATTCTGGAGTGTCTGGTGACGCATCATCTTCTTCCGAGGTTTCCGGCGTGGATTCTGCCTCGTCTAGGTCTGTTTGAGTTTCGGTAGACTGTATGTCTTCGCCGTCTGCTTCTAAGCCTGAAAGCTCAACATCGTTGGTTGTAGGTGAGCTCTCTTCAGTAGATGCAGTGGGGGAAGTGTCCGTTTCACCTGAGGTGTCTTCCGCTGGGTTTTTTTCTGCGAGGCCACTTTCATCAGTACCGTTTTGTTCTGGTGTATCTTGGCCTGGCGCACTTCCTTCAGCGCCGTTTTGCTTGGAGCCTTCTTCAGTGGAAGCTGTTTCGTCAAGCTCTGTGCCATCTGTTGATGGGGCTGAAGTATTAGGTTGTTCTGAGTTAGGATCAGCGTTTGGTGTAGCAGCGCCTGCGGTAGATGAACTTGCAGGAATCTCTCCGATGGCACTTGAGTAGGCAAGCGATGCTTTTCCAGTTTCATCTGAGAGATTGTTTGGGGTTATGTTTTGCCATTTCCCTTTTTTGTCTGGAGTGTAGGTGTACTTCCAGATTTGGACAGGGCTGCCAAGTCCTACGATTAGCCCATCTGGGCTTGAACTTAATGAGCGAATGTTAGTCAGCTTGTTCCACGCGCCATTTGGAGGAGCAATAATTTGGGTTGCTGTTCTTTTGCCTCCGCCAAAATCTACTCGCCAAAGGGATGGGGCGCCGTTAGTCGCGGCAGCGCCTACCCAGAAAATTTCGTTTCCAGCTTCCTTAAAGGTTTGATCTTCTGCGATCGTGTAAACCTGCCCGGCTCCTGGAAGGGGATCAGTGCGCGTTATATATTTGCCTGTGTTTGCGTCAAACTTTAGGACTACTGGGTAGCGTTTGAAGCGGTCGTTGCTATTTACGTCACTTGGCACAGTTGCCACTGCTATTGTGTTCTTGCTGCGCGCTACAGCCCAAGCGCCGAACCCGACAGGTAGTTTGGCGCTTGTTTTATTGCCACTTGCTCCAAGTCCGACTTTAGTGAAAAGTGTGGCTGGAACAGCGCTTCGCGTCGTCGCGAAGATTTTGTTGTCCGTGACATCTATGTAAGCCCCATTGATTGCGTTCGTGGTAACAGCCGCATTGCTAGCGGATGCCGGCGCAACAGGTGCAGACAGGGTCATCGGTGCATATGCGGGATCTGGAACGTCCCCAGTCACCGGCTCATAGTTTTCGGTTTCCTCTGTAGCTTCGGGTTCACCGACGGCCAAAGCGGGGCCAGCCAGCCCCGTTCCTAAAAGCCCAAGTATCGCCAACGAAATTGTAGCTTTACGTGCAAAGTCACGTGCTCGCATTATCTGTCTCACTCCTACCTAATGTCGACAGCATTTCGAGACTACACGCGGTTGGCGGCGGGTGGCCAGTGTAAATCCATAGTTTGTAAGTTGTTTAGCTTGAAGAAAATATTCTTGACAAGGTCCACACGGTTTTGTGAGCTGCGACATAACAAAGTTATTACACTTTTGTATAGCCGTTGATCTGCGATTGTGTTTTGTGGCAATAGTAAGTAGAGTGACGAATGGTGCAAATGTGACATAACATCGGATGGATTATGAAACGCAGATACGTGATGAAGGCGAGCCTGGTGGCAGCCGTCGGAGGGCTCCTTTTTGCTCCGATTGCTGGTGCAGTCGACCTCTCAAATACACAATACGCAGATGAGGGCCGTCAAGAACAGCAAACTCAACAAAATAAGACGCCAAATAATGAGAATGACCAAGATGAATTGGTCGAAAACAGTGACAGTGCCGGGGAACAACACGACCTGGATGATCCCGAATCGGTCACATCTACGGTGCCAACAGAGTCATTGTTGGATCCGATGCCAGCTGAACTTCCTGATGGGTTTACAGAAAGCCTGATTCCCAGTGAAGAAACTCTGGCGGACTTAGTTATAAGTGATGATGAAAAACCGAATGCGCATGTAGCAAGGGCCGATTTGGCCTCGGACATCGCGGTAATTGGAGCAACATGGGCGAAAGGTGGCGCTACTCCATCAGAAGTTCTCTACCGTCATCTTGATGGAGATACGTGGAGTGAATGGGGCAGCCTTGAGTTTGAAGAGACCGCAACCGAACCCACAATTGTCACAAACTCAAGCGCGGTAGAACTCATTGCTAAAGATCAGGACGGCGAAGGCATTCCGGGCTTAGAAATTGTAGTAATTGATCCGCGCGGTGAAGCCGAAGTAACCAACACTTTAGCTGATGAGGGCAACACTCAAGCAGCCAGAGACGCTGAGCAAGAGCAAAGCGAACAAGAAGAGACATCCGAAAAAAGCGAAGAGGCCGGTAGGACTTCAAGCGAAAATACAAATCCAGAAGCAACAGAAACCGGAGAAACTGGATCTGAAGAAGCTGGACCCGAAGAGACTGGACCCAAAGAAGCTGGACCCGAAGAAACTGGGTCAGAGCCGGTAGAAGTGGATCCGGCAGACTCAGGAGCAGTGGAGCCAGAAGCCACAAACCCAGATGCCTCAGGTTCAAACTCATCAGATGCAGATACTTCAGACCCAGAAGTTGCAGGATCAGTAGATTCGCAGCCGTCCGCCCTGGAGCTATCGGGCCAAGAGCTATCCGACATGAAGGGAACAGCATTTGCCAAGGCCGCTTCATATTCGGCTTCAACAATTACGGTCTCTGGAACCAAATATTCGACAGGTTTCCATGGTCTGGTTGTAAACACCCGGAAGGGCTGGCGTGCAAATGAAGGGTGGATGAACTGGCCTGCAGAGCGCGTGTCGCCCAAAGGAGTCATCGTTCACCACACAGCTGGCTCAACGAATTACACAAAAGCACAAGTACCAGGCGTTATTCAAGGTATTTATAGCTATCATGCCCGCACTCTGAACTGGGGGGATGTTGGATACAACTTCCTGGTTGATAAGTATGGGGGAGTGTGGGAAGGACGCACTGGAAGTATAAAAGGATTTGTTGAAGGCGGGCACGCGTATGGTGCGAACCGTGAGACTGTGGGTATTTCAGTGCTGGGAACGTACGAAAGTGCAGCTCCACCAGCAGTCGCCCAGGACGCTGTTGCGAAAGTCGCTGGTTGGAAACTGATGCAAATGGGAGTTAAAGACGCCTCGAAAACCATTTCGTTGCCACAAACGAAATATGGGTACACGACTTCAGTCAAGTTGCCAGCTATTTCAGGCCACCGTGACGTCAACGCAACTTCATGCCCTGGACATGCTTTTTACGCGAGGCTTGGCGCTATTCGCACAGCAGCAACGAAATACATTAAGACAGTAGATCCAGATGCTGTTGCAGACGTGAAGACCACCACCAGAACATTTGGGGATGACAGGTACGAAACGGCTGTGTTGATGTCTGAAATCGAGTTTCAAACGAAAGCCGATACCGTTTACTTAGCCAGCGGCGATTCGCCTGTTGACGCGATGGTTGCGGGCACCGTGACTGATGGTCCTGTGTTGTTGGTTCACACTGACTCCGTTCCAAAAGTGACGTCCGATGAGATTGCCCGTTTGAAACCAAAACGCGTTGTCGCAGTTGGCGGTACTGACGTGATCAGTAAAGCTACGCTGGCCGAAGCCGCAGATGGACGTAGTACCAAGCGACTTTCTGGGGATGACAGGATGTCCACGGCTGTTGCGGTATCTAAGTATGTGTTCCCGAATGGGGCAGACAGCGTATATGTTGCAGACGCCTTGGGTGCCGACCTCAAAGGCTCACCAGATGCCGTTTCAGGCGCGAATGTTGACGATGGCCCAATTTTGCTGACAAAGATTGGCGGCAAAATGGATGCCAAAACCGCTGCAGAGACAAAACGATTGAAACCGACAAACAAGTTCGAACTAGGGGCCAAGAACCTGAAGTTCTCTTCCAAACGTCTTGCTGGTGATACCCGGTTTGGCACGTCAGCAGAGATTGCTTCAAGGGCATACAAAGGCAAAGTAGATACCGTATATCTTTTGCGCTCTGACGTGTTGATTGATGCCGTGGCAGCCGGGCCATTGACAGGTGGCCCGCGCGTGCTAATCGGTTCAACTTCGCTGCACCCTGATACATGCTCTTTCCTAGCGGACAAGCAGCCATCCAAACTGGTCGTAGTTGGAAGCAGCCAGAATATTGTGCCGAAAGTTGTTTCAGAAGCGCAGGAGTGCGCTGGGTTTTAGTCGATAAGCATTGGAACAAAAGCGCAAGTGTTTGTTTGCGCATTTGAAAGTTCCATCCATGTTTCCCGAGGCCGCAGGGGGGTGCGCTGGTCCGCAACCTTACCCGCGG
>DAIOFF010000091.1:0-10191 GCA_036745855.1 Scrofimicrobium sp.
CCGCCCAGGTTTCCCTAGGCGGCGCCCTAAACATTCGATTACGCCTGGCTTATCGGCAAGTTTTCAGGTTGAAAACATCTTGGTTCAAACTGTTTGGTCCACCGACAATAGTGACGAATGACGGCTTTCCATCCAGATACTTAGAAAAGGCAAACTGCGGCAAGCAGGTACCGTTCGAAAGAACCAAGCGATGCGTTGAGTAACCGGAAACAGCTGCGGCTGACAGAGCATCAGGGAAGTTCTTTCCAGTCGCAATCCAAACAGCACTGACCTGGGCATATGGGAAAAGAACGTCAAGATGCAGGTCAACTGCTTCGTTAGTTGCATAACGATCTGCGCCTGCAAACCGATTGGTCGTAAATCCTTTAGAACGAAGTGATTGCTCTACTTGTTTCTTGATTGAAGACGGCCCGCCCACAATATTTACGTTCGAAATCTGGTGCCGCTTCAGTTCAGAATCTAACGCGCCAGGCGATGCCGTGGCGTTGTTCCCATCAATCAAAAGCACGGGCGCTTTCATGGCCCCACCGGCAGCTGACGCAGTTAACGCATCTGGATAATCATTGCCATCAGCAATCCAGGCTTGGTTAACCTTCGCAGGGAAGAACGTTTTTGCTATCAATAACGAGGTACTGTATCTGTCTTCACCGCCAAAACGGTCGACCCGAACTTGAGGTGAAATTGCCTTTAGTTGGTCTTGCACGGCACTAGAAACCGAGTTGGTCCCGCCCAGAATATAGATTCTTGATGGTTTCTTAGACTTGATTAACTCCACCATTCTTTTATCCATTCGACTTGGATTAGTAAGAACTAAAGAACCATCCAGTTCACGCACGGCAGGGCCTGCCGCCAATGCGTCAGGAAAGGTTTCGCCCGTGACCACAAACACTGGGGCCCCCGTTTTCATTGACCTTTGATTTAGCGCTAGCGAAGTACCATAGCGGTCATCACCAAAAACACGTGAGACAGTGGCTTGCCCACCAGGGCTTGGCGTAGAAGACGGCCCTTCAGCAGGAGTTTTCGTGAAGACTATTTTAATGGGAGCTTCAATACGGGATGGAGTGTCTGCGCCAAAGACTCTTGCGCTGTTCCCAATCCCATAAAGGAAACCACTAGAAGTTTGCGCAATAAAGTGTAGGACTCCGCCATTTGTCTTTGTTACTGAAACTCCATCGGGAAAGTTTATTTTTCGAGGCGTCCTCCATGAAATCGCTGACCCACCAATAGGGATTCCAATATGTCCCCATCCATAGACTGACCCGTCGGTGGTGACAGCAGTAGTTGCCCACAGCGAAGAATCAATATGTGCCAGTTTGATTTTTGAAGGAAAATTAACCGCTGTTGGTACCGTAGTTGGTCTGGTCTGGTTGACCCCGGAACCGTAGGCGTTTGTTCCCCACGAATATAAGGTTCCGTTTTTATCAAGAATGTATGCTTGCCCGTATGAGGCGGCCACGTCAGTGATGGGTTTTTGGGATGGAACTGGAACTAGGCTTGGTACTTGTTTGTTGTCTGCTCCAGTAAGCCTGCTGTCTCCAGTTCCCCAAGAATATGCCTTTCCATCTGTCGTGAGCGCTATGGCAATAGTGCGCCCGCCTGTGACCTTTGCAAATGAGGCATTAGCAGGGGTCTTTGCTTGCACGGGGACTAAGGACTGGGGATCCTGACTACTGCCGTAGAAGTTCCCGTTTATTTTGCCCCAGAGCCAAATTTTTCCATCTTCGGAAATGGCAAAGCCGCCCTTGTCATGCGTGCCAATAGCCTTAAATTTTTTGCCCGCAGGGGTCCTCACAAGTGTTGGCGTAAACGCATCAGTTCTGGTGCCGATGCCAAGTTGGGCGTCATTATTTTGACCCCAAGCGTAGATCTTTCCATCAGATCCCAAAACGAATGAGAAATGGTCCCCACTGGCCACTTCCTTTGGGGTCGCGCCCCCTGGTAGCTTCAAGGCCTTGGGGCCGGTCCGGTTTGTCTTCTCGTTTTCACCAGTGCCTAACGCGCCTTTTTCGTTACTGCCCCACGTGTAGAGTTTTCCGTTTTCACCTATTGCTACAGCATGGAAGAATCCTGTGCTTACCTTTGTGAACTTGGTGGGATAGCCTGCGGCCTTAAGCGAAGCGGAAAGCCCAGCCGCGCCGGTTTCACCCCCTTGAACAAATGTGTCATCTAAGGGCTCTTCGTCAATAAGTTCTTCAGCTGTTTCCCTCTCTAATGCATCAGCTGCCAGGTCATCTTGAAGAGCTGCTTCAATTTCTGTTTCCACCTCTGGACTCACATCTTCGTTTGATTCCATTGCTGAAGCACTGGCGGTGGTAAGCATTGTCGCCACCAATGTCAGGGAAGCAAGTATAGAAAAACTGCGTTTTCCAAGTGTTGCCATGTTTCGCATTGTTCACCTCAAATCATTGTGGCAGGCTGCCAACTAAGCTCTGCTTATGAGCATCGTGGTGGGTAAGAGATCGGAACGACCCGCACCGGCGTCCTCCTGCTGAAGACAACCTGCATCAAACTGGTGCAAATATCACCAGTTTGATGCAGGAAATAACAAACGTCCGAACAACGTTACCAATTAGGCCACTGGCTTTCAAAGCAGTCGAAGTTTTCCCTGGTAGCCGATGAAATCACTTATTGTCGGCCGCGTTTACCTTACTAATTACTTCTTCGATTACGGCTGGATCAAGATCAGGACCAGCCAGCATAGAAATGCGATTTACAGGCATTGAGCTCATCATGGCGGCGACTGCTTCAGCAGGCATGATGTCATCCACGTCAGGCCCCCCGATGCCCCGCTTAGTTACGTTGCCAAGGGCCTCAGCCGCCACGGGGTTCGCCAGAAGTTCTCCCATGGAAGACTGCATGGTGAGCGGAATCTTCACCGCATCGCCATCAATCGCCACAGTGGCAAAGGTGCGCAAATCACGAGATGACGCCCCGACCTCGACAAGATAATCGCCGCCCTCAACAATCCAACTATCCGTGCGGACATTCCAGTAAGCAAGGTCACCGCGCGGAATATTCATGACGGCCTCACACGTCTCACCTGCGCGAACCTGAACGGACGTGAACGCTTTCAACTCACGTGGTGCCCGGTGCAATGTGGAGCCCGGAAGTGAGACGTATACCTGAGTGACTTCGCGTCCATCCCGCGTACCCTTGTTCGTGATAGGCACACGAACCTCGATTCCATTAGCTGAGGTAGAGACAGAGGCTTCACCATATTCAAACGTCGTGTATGAGAGCCCGTGCCCAAATGGGTAGGTCACTTCAAGTTCGCGCCCGTCATACCACCGGTACCCAACAAAAATACCCTCACCATAGCGAACATGCAGGTCATCGCCATCACCATCCAAGTATGCGGGGTTGTCTGCCAAGCGAAGGGGAATCGTTTCTGTAAGTTTTCCAGATGGATTGATAACGCCAAACAACATGTCAGCAGTAGCGGCGCCCCCTGCTTGACCTAAAAGCCACGCCTCCACGATCGCAGGCACGCGATCGGCAAACGGTAGCGCGACGACTGAACCGTTGGACAAGACAACGACAACATTCGGGTTGACCCCTAAAACTGCGTCCAAAAGTTCAAGCTGATCAGAGGGAAGATCCATGTTCGTGCGGTCGAATCCTTCTGACTCATATTCAGGTGGTAAACCAAGGAAAAGGACTGCCACCTCGGCAGACTTAGCAGCATCAATTGCCGCCTCACGAAGTCCGGCCTCGGATACACCATCAAGTGAGAATCCGGGGGAGTAGGTGATGTTTCCCGAGGCCATGTTCTGAATAAATGGAAGCGCCGCATCCAAGCGGGTTGGGTTAATCTTTGATGATCCCGCACCCTGATATCGCGGTGTCTCAGCAAACGCGCCGATCACAGCAATGTTTGATGTGGGGTTAAGCGGCAAAATGTCATTTTCGTTTTTGAGTAAGACTATCGACCTGCCAGCGGCTTCTTTCGCGAGTGCGTGGTGTCCATCTACGTCCAACGTTCCCTGATCTTCACCGGAAATCGCGGTCGCCTTGCGAACCAGATCCAGCACGCGATCAGCTGCAATCTCTAACTTTTCAGCTGGCAATCTGCCGTCGCGGACAGCGTCAACCAACAACTGATCGTTGCGACCACCCGAAGTGGGCATTTCTAAGTCGAGCCCTGCAGGAAGTCCTTTGACCCTGTCATTTACCGCGCCCCAGTCGGAAACAACTAGGCCTTCAAAGCCCCATTCTTTCCTTAAAACATCAGTGAGTAACCATTTATTTTCCGAGGCGTATTCGCCATTTACTTTGTTATACGAACACATTACGGTCCAAGGCTGGGCGGTTTTAACTACTTTTTCGAAACCGCGCAGGTAGATTTCGCGCAGCGGACGCGGATCTATATCTGCGGAAACACGCATACGTTCGTTTTCTTGGTTATTTGCGGCGAAGTGTTTGAGGGAAGTCCCAACGCCTTGCGATTGAATACCTTGGACCATTGCCGCCCCCAAGTATCCTGCAACCAGTGGGTCTTCTGAGAAGTACTCGAAGTTACGTCCGCAAAGTGGCGAACGCTTGATGTTGATACCTGGCCCCAGTACAACCCCAACATTTTCGATGGCGGCTTCATGGCCTAGTGCGATGCCAACGCGCTTCAATAAATCGGTATCCCAGGATGACGCCAACCCGGCAGCAGGTGGGAAGCAAGTGGCCGGAACCGATTGTCCCACACCTAAGTGGTCGCCAGTTCCAGGCTGTTTACGCAGTCCATGCGGCCCATCAGACACCATGATCGCGGGAAGTCCTACACGTGAAATGGGTTTTGTATGCCAGAAAGTTCCGCCACTGGTGAGGGAGGCTTGCTCCGCCAAAGTTAGGTCAGCTGCTTTCACTGAAAACTGGGAGAACACCGGGTGATTTGTTTGTTCGGCCATGAATATTCCTTTCGATAAAACGCCCTTGTAAATCAAGATGTCAAAACTTTATCCCATTCAGTTTTCAAAGTCCAGAAAGACTGCTCTAATTGGAGGATGACCCAGAAGGACAAACGCGGACCGTACGCAAAAGGAATCGCAAAACGCGAAGAAATCCTGACCCGGACACTTGACGTTATTGCGCGTGAAGGATACCGCGGTGCGTCAGTGAAAGAACTGGCCGAAGCCGTCGGCCTCACCCAAGCCGGGCTGCTATACCACTTCGGAACAAAAGAGGAACTCTTCGCGGAAATCCTTCGCAAACGTGATGAGCTCGACTCCGCTGGGTTCGATAGTGACAAAATAAACGCTGAGACAGACCTTTTGACTGTAGTCCGCCACAATGCCGAAGTTCCGGGCCTAGTTCAGCTTTTTTCGCAGATGGCCGTCGAATCGGCAGACCCTGAACACCCGGCGCATGATTTCTTCACGCGCCATGGTGAAGTTTTACGGCAACGATTCATTGAGATGACCAAAAGACGGCGCCAAATAGGGGAGTTTGCAGGTTCCACCGACCCCGAAACCATTGCACGAATCATCCAAGCTGTCACTGATGGGCTGCAGCTTCAGTGGCTACTTGACCCCTCTATTGATATGGCCGCTGTGCTTGAAACACTCTTCACACTGCTTGATGATGAGCAGGCAAAACAAGCATAGACATTTCGTCAGGGACTTTAACGTATTTACCGTGACCAGTATGAGGGCTGGTCACGGTTTTGACGGAAAAGAGAGTTCCTTATCAAATAGCAACAATCCAGGTTCTAGGAATGCATTCCAACAAAGTTGGAGAATGCTTTCATCCAACTAGAGAGGAAATCTTCAGTGCCTTTAGAACTGACGTTTCCTTCATCATCAATCAACCCGGGGGTGAAATGTACGTATCCTTCAGGCTGAGCCATTTGGGGGGCATTCATAAACATCAAGATTTGTTTCAAATGCTGCTGACCAACAGCGCTTGATAGGTTCCCACCAGATGCGCCAATTACCGCTGAAGGACGCCCCAGGACGCCTTGTCCATGTGGCCTACTGGCCCAGTCAATCGCGTTCTTCAACGCCCCAGGAATGGAGCGGTTATATTCCGGGGTTACATAAAGCAGCGCATCCATTCTTGCAATTGTTTCCTTGAAACTGACTGCTTCCAAAGGATAATCATCATCCAAATCCCAGTTATACAGTGGGAGGTTCGCGATTGGAACATCGACAAATTCAAGAGTGTCTGGTGCCAATTTTTCTAGTGCCTTCGCAAGCTTTCGATTGATCGAATCTTTCGAAAGGGAACCGACGATCACGCCAATCTTGTATGTCATGTGAGTGCCTACTTTCATTGAAGCGTTCTTCAATAAAAACACAATTCATCTACAAGTGCCCGGCCGATAGTTCACTGTTAGAGAACTATCGGCTTAGGTGAGGCAATCAGGCTGCGTCAAGAACGCATTGTTTCTGCCTATTCAAAATTTCTATCTCAGAACTTGAAGTGCCCATGTTTTTGCGCACAGACATCCATGCAACAACAAGCACACTACCTGCGGCAATCCACGCTAGAGGGTTAGCCCACACCACCCCAGAGAATCCGAACTGACCGCCAAGTTGAATGGCAGCAATCACGCGGAAAGCTAGTTCCATGAACCCAGCGACCGTCGGAATTAGAACGCGGCCGATTCCCTGCAGCGCGCCTCGGGCAACAAAAAGGGCAGACAAAACTACATAAAGTAAACCATTGACCACCAAGTATTCGTGGGCCATTGACACAACTGCATCTTCACCATCGCCAACAAAAGCGCGGACAATTGTGCTTCCACCAGCTAT
The DNA here is from genome assembly GCA_036745855.1 of Scrofimicrobium sp. Lineage (GTDB taxonomy): Bacteria > Actinomycetota > Actinomycetes > Actinomycetales > Actinomycetaceae > Scrofimicrobium. The sequence goes on from DAIOFF010000091.1 coordinate 6,744, forward strand.
CAGTATTCCCGCCATGATGATGGCAACCGTGCATCCAACCGCGTACGCCTGGCGGACCCCCTGGCGGACACGCAAAAACGATCCAGCGCCATAGTTCTGCGCCGCAAAAGTTGTAACAGCAAGACCAAGGGAAGCCAAGAAAGCACACGCCAACCCATCAACGCGAGTGGCAGTAGTGTAAGCCGCCACAGCTTGAGAACCCAGCATGTTAAGTCGCACCTGAACAGCCAACGAACCTATCGCGATAATCGAAGACTGGAACCCCATTGGTAAACCAAGCTTTAAATGTGCGCCAGCGTCCCGCATTCCATCAACAAAATCCTTGCGAGTAACACACAAAATCGGTAGTGAACGCTTCACGTACAGCAAACAAAGGATCACAGAAATCGCCTGGGAAAGGTTAGTAGCAAGTGCGGCTCCACCAACACCAAGATCAGTGAAACGGACCAAAACAAACACCAAAACAATATTTAATAGGCAAGAAATTGTGAGGAAAATTAGGGGAGTCCTTGTATCACCAATCGCGCGAATGACCGCAGACAAGAAATTAAAGAACACAATAGCGGCGGCCCCGGCGAAACTGACTTGAGCAAATACTGTGGCCTCGTCAAGCAAATTTGGGGGAGTCTGAAGCAATTCGAGCATTTGCCGTGAAAACGCCACCCCAATAAAGGTAAGGATAATGCTCACAACCGCAGACAAGACTGTGCCAATTGCGACTGAGCGGCGTAGCGCGTCCATGTCGCGCGCCCCATATGCTTGCGCAGCGGGAATCGCGAAGCCGGAAGTCATCCCCCAAGCAAAGCCCAACACCAAAAACATTATGCTGCCAGTAGTACCAACCGCAGCCAATGAATCAACACTAAGGATCCGGCCAACAACGACCGCATCAGCGACTTGGTACATCTGCTGGACAACATTTCCTAGCAGTAAGGGAATCGAGAACAGGATAATGACCCGCCATGGCGAGCCTGAAGTAAGTGTCTTTTGCATGGAATATCTTCGAAGCAATTCTGGAAAGTAGGGGTAAAGCGGCCATTTGTCGCACATTAGATCTGGTGCAGTCATCAGATTGCGCGGCGTAAGCCAACCCGGGGCTTACGCGGCCGGATCGACTTACAAGTCGAAAAGTCTCATGTAACTAGCCTATGGCCTTCAACCTTGAAAAAGATAGTTTTCGGAGCGTGACACGTGCCGCAAAGTTCTTCGCTCTTGGGATTTTGGGCGGCGAGTGTTCCAGTGCACTGATATTCGACAGCCAGTCTTGTAGTTACTATTTTCGTGGTTCTATTTTTTGCGAGGCGGGATTGGTTACCGCAAAAGGGCCGATATTGTCTTGATATAGGTGTTACTGTGGATTGTATGGTTCCTGAATCGATAGACACCGTGGCAGTAATTGTTGACATTGTAGGGTCAAGACGCCTCGAAAACCGAAGTGAGGCACAAGAAGCAATAACGGAAGCCTTCCATCAGGCGAACGCTTTCGCGCCAGGTATTGCAGAAATTACGGCGACAATCGGAGATGAATTCCAAGGCCTCTATCAAACGACAAGTGATGCACTAACAGCATGGACACTAGGTTCGCTATTGCTTCCAGAAGCCGTAGACGTGCGCTGCGGGATGGGCGTTGGGAAAGTCACCCGGATTGACTTGGGTGGAAGCCAACAGCTGCAAGACGGCCCAGCATGGTGGAACGCGCGGGCTGCGGTCGATGAAGCCCATAGACGGCAATACGCGGGGGATACTTCTGCCAGAACTCACTTCATTGGGACCAGTCATGAGCCTGACATCAATGCGTATTTATTACTTCGCGATCACATTGTTTACCGAATGAAGAAACGTGAACGCCGCCTAACTGCCGCACTGATAATGGGAGCAACACAAAGTGAAATGGCAAAGTCAGAAAAACTAAGTCAGGCAACCATTTCTGAATCACTACACCGATCAGGTGGCATGGCCCTTCACAACTCACTCATAACATTCAGTAAAGCAAATAAGTAGAGCGCATGTTAGTTGCATTATGGATTGTCGCGGCGGGACTTGGCGCAGTTGTCACAAGAATAAAAGCAGGCAAACTGATGGTGGCAATCGCAGGAATCACCGCCATTATTTGCGGGGCATTATTAGCTCTATTCACGCGTGCAGGTGCCTGGATTTGGATTTGGTTTCCACTAACGATTTTAGTGTGGACTGCACTGTGGTGGTGGTCAAAAAAGATTGGCCCTAAATGGACCATTACCGCTTGGATCATAGGAATAGTTGGGGCGGTTCTATTGGCAGCATTTGGTTCTGGTGTCTTGGCGGATTTTCCAAAACCATGGCCGTTGCTACTGGGCGGACTTGGCGCATTAACATTATTGCTTGAACCATCAAATGACTTATGTCGCGCAGTCTTAGATGTGAGCAAAGCCGTAAAAACACCAAACGAAAACGACAATGGCACTCTAAAAGGCGGCAGAATAATTGGACCACTAGAGCGAATACTATTAGTTGTCCTTGGTTTGGCCGACGCCTTAGGGATCGTAGTTGCATTGATTGCCGCAAAAGGAATAATCAGGTTTCCAGAGATTTCAGCCGACAACAAAGGCGGCAATAAAGCCGAAGAGTTCCTAATCGGAAGTTTCGTCAGCTGGGGAATCGCTTTACTGATGACATTTGCGCTCAGATTTATTGCCTAAACGCTCACATGAAACACTAAAGGTTTGAACGGGCACTAATCTGCAGTGCCAACGCGGCCATAAGGATCGAAAAAACTAATCAGGTCCTATAAACCTGTCACCAAACAATTCATCGTCGAAGGTGCCCCCAACACGCAGCCCAACCGTGACGTTCGACATAAGTAACCAAAAACTACCAATAATCAACAATCCTAATTTTGAAGCAAGCCTTGCAAGACACTAGACTCACTTTTGTTGTCCACGGGCTGTGGCGCAGCTTGGTAGCGCACTTGACTGGGGGTCAAGGGGTCGCAGGTTCAAATCCTGTCAGCCCGACTTTGTGTTGTTGCGGGAAATTAAGAGATTCCGTAGCTTTTGAAGTTAGTGGATTTGATCTTCCCGACGAAAACCGAAGAGCCTGTTATTCCTGGGAGGCTCGGCGGCGAGCAGCGCGAATGGTCAGAGGCACGAAGGCCCACCCGATGCCGACTGCGAGTAAGGATACTAGCGCCGTGTATGGCCAAGCTAGGGAGGCTGGAGTGTGCGCCCATGCCCATGCCGCGATTGGCCAAAACTGCGTTGCGAGTGCGCCCGCACCGAGTACAAGACTGAACACCAGTCCGATTCCTTGCACGATGGCAGCAAGCCCTGGCGACCATCGGGCGGTGAGCCAATGCGTTCCTACGAGCAGCATCCAGCCCACCGACACCCCAAGGATGAATCCGCGAATCGCGCGATCAACGCCGACGCCTGAGAGTACCAGTGCGATACATGAGATGGCGGTGGTCGCG
>DAIOFF010000092.1:0-10135 GCA_036745855.1 Scrofimicrobium sp.
TTGCCAAGCATCCTTCACCTAAAACGCAAGGCTTAAGGGTTTGACTCATTCCTTGTCTGAACGCCTTTGGCACCTTGCTTGTACTCTTCCAGTTTCCTTTCTACGCGCGCATTTACGATCCGGAGCCTTATCGCTGTCGCCAGGATGCTTACAGCCGTGCAAACACTGAAGGCGATCAGGTAGGATATCCACGCGATCAAATCGTTTCCTGGAAACCACCCAAACAGAATGGCCAACAGGCCGACTCCTGCAAAAATACCAATAAACATGCAAACTATTCGCCACATTAACATCATGTTTTTGAGCAAATATTCGGACATGAAGACTGTGCGAATGACATTGACATAGAAGGATATTCCAAAGACCTGAACCAAAACTTGATATGTGAGACCTGAAGACCCAAGGCTAAAAAGGGCGGATGCCGCTTTTGCGTTATCGCCAGTAACCATGCCAATAGGAGTAATCGCCAGGATTACGATGGCGAATGTCATTAGAGTCCAAGCGAAGAACTGTGACAAAGAAGTTCTTTCTTCCATTATTTATATTCCAAGCCTTTCTTTGATCGGTCCCGCGTATTGCCGTGAGACAACTAGTTGTTCTTCATTGTCGACAGTTACAAGTAAGCGCCCAGCGACATCAGCTTTTATTGCTTTTATGTGCCTGAGGTTGATGACACTAGACTTTCCAGCCCGAAAAAAGTCCAAATGAGCAAGCTGTTCTTCCAACATGTAAAGTTTCAATCGCGATTCAAAAATGTCATTCTTTGTGTATAAAAATACGCGTCTATCTACAGTGTCAATGTATAGGATACTTGTTGGGTCAAGAATAAAAGTTTGCCCTTCTTTCAAACCTGAAAGTTTATGGTCAGCCACTTGTAATGCTGATATCAGCCGTTCTACTTCATGACTAAGCTTCCGGCAATTGACGATTACCTCGTCCTCACTAATAGAGGGGTCAACGTTGATTTGGAACTTCAAAATATATTCCTGCCTCGACAATCCAGAACGTAAACATAGTTTATGGCTTCGCTGCCAATCTGAAGACAAGAGTTGCTCAACTAGCAAAAATAGGTGTCTAAGTTGCAGAAAACTAGAACCAAAGAATATGCAAATAAGGGCTGACGCCAAGATAGCGCCAGCCCCTATTCAGACAATATTTAGTTGTTACTACTCCTGAGCCTTCTTTACAAGCTCAAGACGCGTCTCATCGTTAGCGTAAACGTCAGCTGCGTTGTCAGCGGTCACGATCTGCGGTGTGAGCAGGTAAGAGACAACTGGGTTGCCTTCCTGTGACTCGTAATCAGTATCGTTGATGGTTGCGCCAGCAACGTCAGGTGCGTCGTTACCGCTAGCGGCGTCAATAGCAAGTGCTAGGGAAGCCTCAACAAGAGTACGGGTGTCCTTGTAAATCGTGGAGTACTGCTTGCCCTGGGTAACCCACGTAACTGATTCATCCTCAGAGTCCTGACCAGTCACGACTGGAAGGTCCTTGCCAGCTTGCTCAACTGAAGTGATTGCAGCGCGGCCAAGGGTGTCGTTCGGGGACAAAACGCCATCCATTACGTCATCACCGCTGTAGTTAGCGGAAAGGATAGTGTCCATGCGGGTCTGAACGTTCTTTGGATCCCAACCTTGCGTGGAAACCTGGTTGAATTCCTTCTGACCAGACGGGATAGACAAGGTTCCATCATCAATCTTGGGGGTCAAAACGCTCATCGCACCATCAAAGAACTTGAGGCTGTTGGCGTCGTCAGGTGAACCTGCAATGAGTTCGATGGTCCACTTATCTTTGCCAGTCTTGATCTTCTCAAGGCCTTCTAGCAGAGCCTGTCCTTGAAGTTCGCCCACCTGGAAGTTGTCGTAGGCAATGTAGTAGTCGATATCTGTGGTGTTGGTTAGTAGTCGGTCATAAGCAATGATAGGAATATCAGCAGCCTTAGCCTGGGCAAGCTGAGTGCCCAGCTGGGAACCGTCAACAGCACCAATGATCAGAGCATTCACTCCGTTTTCAATCATTGTTGCAATCTGGTTTTGCTGTTCAGCAGCGCCAGAGTTTGCGAACTGAATGATACATTCCACGCCAGAAGATTCGCAGTTCTCTGTGAACATGCCTTCAGCTTCAACCCAGTTTTGTGAGGTTTTCTGTGGAAGAGCAATACCGATCTTTAGGTCTCCTGTTGCAGCATCAGGATCAGTAGTTTCTTCAGTTTCGGTGGTTCCTGGGTCAGTTGTTGCCGTAGCATCATCAGATGCTGGAGTATCTGTTCCTCCACAGGCAGCAAGTGACAGGCTGAGTGTTGCCGCGGCCGCTATCGCGAACAATCCCTTAATGCTTTTCATATCTTCTCTCGTTTCTTTCTTTCTTTTCCAACTCAAGGGTTTGAGTCGGTTGGACATGCAAGATATTTGAGTTTTCACTGTTTATTCACGAGGACTCGGAGTGTTACGCTCCTCCTCTCCGTGATCGGATACGTCGTCCCCAGAGGAAGTCTGATCGGTGATCGCATCGGTATTTGCACCTACCACGATCCCGTCGGAAGTAGCCTCCGCTTCTTCACGCAGCTCTGCCTCCATGGCTTGAATTTCCTTCTGGTTCTTTCGGGCGTTTTGGAAGGTTCCAATGATTGAACGTTTTCCTTGCCGCTTAGAGTAAACATCAACTGCCACTGCAAGAAGAAGCACTAAGCCTTTGATCATCTGTGTCTTGTCTGAACCAACACCCATGAGCATAAGACCATTGTTCAAAGAAGCCATGACCAATGCGCCGACCATTGTTCCCATGATTGTGCCAATACCACCAGAGACTGCGGCACCACCAATAAACACTGATGCAATTGCATCAAGCTCCCATGAGTTTCCATCTGACGGACCAGATGCAGTGGCGCGTCCAATGAAGACCATTCCAGCAACTGCGGCCAAGAATGAAGAGTTACACATGACAAAGAAGTTCGCACGCTTGACACGAACACCAGTGAGCTCTGCCGCAGCCTTGTTGCCACCTACTGCATAAACTGAGCGGCCAAGGATTGTCCGCTGAGAAATAAAGGAATAAACCAAAGCCAAAATGACGACGATTATGCCAACGACAGGGAAAGACGTGCCCGGGCGCCCCGTAGCGAACACCCACATAATCACGAGGATAAGGATGCTAAGAATCACGGTGCGAAGGATTGGTACCCAAGCCGCCGGCGCCTCGGCAGTAGAAGACTTTTGACGCCCAAACTTGCGGATTTCAACAACAACCAAAGCAGCTACGGCAATAACAGCGAGTATCATCGTCGGAATATTGAACGGAATCGTATCGCGCGACGCAATATCAGGCAAATAGCCGGCTCCAAAAAACTGGAAGAACTCAGGGACAGGGACCGTCAAAGACTTACCAACAAACTGGTTAGCTCCCCGGAAAATCATCATCCCAGCAAGCGTGGTAATGAACGCTGGGATACCCCATTGAGCAACCCAAAAACCCTGCCACGAACCGACAAGAAGCCCAACAATAATGCCAAGAATCAAAGCTAAGAATGGTGGAAGACCGAAATTCTTCATTGTCATTGCAACAACAATGCCAACAAATGCTGCAACTGATCCGACAGACAAGTCGATGTGTCCAGCAATAATCACCAAAACCATGCCGATTGCAAGAATAAGAACATACGCGTTACCTGCAATCAGGTTCATCAAGTTTTGGGCCTGAAGTACCTTGCCTCCTGTGGCAATCTGAAAGAAAAGCAAGATCGCAATCAAGGCAGCAATCATCCCAAACTGCCTGAAGTCGCCCCCAAATAGGGCCCGAATATCACGTTTCATTTTTAGGCCACGCCTACCTCTCCTGCTTTGCGTCCATTGGTTGAGTGGGTCATTAGTCGCATCAGCGACTCTTGTGTTGCGTCCTTGGTCAGCATGTCGCCCGTGATTTCGCCTTCAAACACGGTGTAAATGCGGTCAGTAATACCAAGGAGTTCAGGAAGCTCAGATGAAATGACGATGACCGCCTTGCCAGCGTCAGCGAGCGCCTGAATAAACGTATAAATCTCAAACTTTGCACCAACATCGATTCCGCGTGTGGGCTCATCCAAAATGAGAACCTCAGGGTCAGTGAACATCCACTTTGCCAGAACTACTTTTTGTTGGTTTCCCCCCGACAGCGTGTTGACGCCAACCTCGACGTCATGCGTCTTAATGCGTAAATCTTTGCGGTAAGTTTCAGCCACCAATTTGGCTTCATGTAAATCCATTACGCCTAAGGTGGATATCTTTTGCGGCTTAGCTGAAACAATTGATTGATAGATTTCATCTAAAAGATTCAGACCCAGCATTTTGCGATCTTCAGGAAGATATGCGAGGCCATCTGAAATCGCAGCCGGAACCGTTTTTGGTGATATGTCCTTGCCACCAAGGGTGAGCTTTCCAGACTCCCAAACTCCGTAAGAACGGCCGAAAATCGACCTGGCAAGTTCTGTTCGCCCAGCGCCCATAAGGCCAGCCAAGCCAACTATCTCACCCTCGCGAACATAAAGGTTCGAACCCTTACATACCCATCTTTCTGTAATCTGCGGGTGACGAACCCACCAATCTTCTACCGTGAACATCACCTCGCCAATATTCGATTCATGGTCGGGGTAGCGGTCATCCAGTGCGCGGCCAACCATGTGGCGAATGATTTCATCCTCATCGATTGCGCCATCAGCGACGTTCATGCTGCCGACTGTTTTACCGTCACGAATAATAGTCACCGAATCGGCAACGTCTGCAATCTCGTCCAGCTTGTGCGAAATCATGATCATCGTGACGCCGCGTTCGCGCTGCTTACGCATCAAATCAAGAAGATGCTGGGATTCTTCCTCATTCAGCGCTGAAGTCGGCTCGTCAAGAATCAACAACCGGACGTTTTTCGCTAGGGCTTTAGCGATTTCAACTAGCTGCTGTTTACCGACGCCAATGTCTTTGATAAGGGCATCTGGGCTCTCATCCAACCCAACTTCGTTCATGTACTTGATGGCTTGCTCGCGTGTCTCAAACCAGTCGATTCCGCCATTATGAACAATCTCATTGCCCAAGAACATATTTTCGGCGACAGACAGCGTTGGGATCAGGGCCAGCTCTTGGTGGATGATCACAATCCCGGTTTTTTCTGAATCACGAATAGAGCCAAAGTGGCATTCGCTGCCTTCGAACTCAATCGTGCCCTGGTAAGTTCCATGCGGGTGAACGCCAGATAGAACTTTCATGAGCGTAGATTTACCGGCACCATTTTCTCCGCAAATTGCGTGGATCTCTTGTTTGTGTACCTCCATGGATACATCGTCCAGAGCAATAACCCCAGGGAAAGCCTTGGTTATGTGCTCCATCCTTAGGACGACTGGCATTTCGTTTGCCACTAAGTTCTCCTATCTGTCCGGCTGTAACGGTGCAAAGTGCCTGAGTAAGTGCGGTGAAACTAAAATCGGCCTCTCCGCAATCTTTGATGGTGGCGCCTTCGCCTGACTTAACTCACTTTAGATGCAAATCTCGATCTTGTGCAACTAGTAAAGTAATAAGGCAACCATATTGCAATCAGTCTGTAACAAATGAACGCATGGGTTGGTGAGCCTCTTTACCCTAAAGCACGGGGGCATTCCACATCAGCTGAGCCGCCAAAGCAACGCAGCCATATACTTCCGTCTCATTTCCCATAGAAGTCGTTGCGAACTTAACTGTAGATGCTACAGCAGGCAAAAGGCGTTGGCGCGTCGAAGGAACAACCAAATCGAGGAATAAATCCCCAAGGACACAAAGCGGGCCACCCAAGACCACAACATCAGGAGCCAAAATGTTGATATGGTCTGCCAGCGCCTTACCTAACGCTGTTCCAGCATCACTTAGCATTCGCATGACAACAATGTCGTTCTCGCTTGCGGCCTTAATAACAGCGTCAGTGTCATAGTGCTCGTCAGGTCGTATTCTATTGAGATTTGCGACAATAGACCCAAGCGACGCCACTGTTTCCAGACATCCACGGTTTCCGCAATAGCAGATTTCGCCAGTGTCCGAATGCTGTGTATGCCCGATTTCTCCGGTGAGACCCGTTGAAGATGAGTAGATTCTAGGGGAGTCGCTGTAGAGCCGGTCCTCATCCGTTACCGGATTTTGAACAATACCCAGCCCAATGCCAGAAGCATTTTTGACGTAGAGAACGTTACGGGCGTCTTGGAACTCACCGAACGTCACTTGGGCAAGAGCGCCAATGTTAGCGTCATTTTCGAGGCGGACGGGTAGCTGCAAATAGTGCTCTGCTAATGCGCGCAAATCTCTGCCCGCCCAAGTACGAAAGATCGTATCTTGAACAATCGAAAAGTCGCTTGGTCTAATAGATGCGGGTACGGCTATGACGCATTCTGAGATGTCGGCATGAGTGGCCCCAGCCTCTGCCAACATGCCGCCAAGTATTTTGGAAACGGTAAGTAGTGTGTTTTGTGGAGTGTGAAGGTTAGGTAGGCGGGAGGCGTGGTTTACACGTATGTTCCTGGCAGAGTCCGCGAGCGCCATCGACAAGTGCGTCCGGCCAATATCAATCCCAAGTAGATATTGACCTGTTGGGCGGAGCTTTACCTGGGTAGCCCGGCGGCCACCTATTGTCGCAGGATTTGCAGTGATAAGGCCTTCTGCGGAGAGCCTGCGGACAATATTTGAAACGGTGCCACCAGAAAGTCCGGTTGCTTTGGCCAGGTAACTTTGGGTTTGTGGGCCAACTGTTGCCAGAGTTTTTAGAATTTTTTGGGCATTTCGCTCACGTAGTGCTTGTTGGGATCCTGGCCTGTGCTTTTTCTCGGTCGTGTTCACAGGCTTCATCGCGGACCCCCTCGAGATTTGTCATTAACTATTGAAGGCAGTCTAACTTAGACACTGAAGTCTGGGTAATCCTAGATTTGCCGATTTGTCTGAACGAGTAGGGGTGCTTTCTGGGTGGATTTCAAATCTTGGCAGCATTGAAAATGCGGTTTGCCTAATATGTTTACTTCACGAAAATGCGGCAGTAAATGATTTTGCAGATCAAAGCTACCCAAGGGTTCAATGTGTCGGCTACACTTTCTAACTAGTCGAAATGAAAAGGTCTATTGGGTCTATGTGGAGTCGGTTGGATCACGCAGCGAAGTTATATGCGTCAATGGGTAAGGATTCGAATACGGCGACCTTTAGGTTGTCGGCAACACTCACGGAACGAATTGATCCTGAGGTCTTACAAAAGGCCACGGATCAGACGATGAATCGTTATGCCAAGTTCAGGGTTCATCTTGCAAAGGGAATATTTTGGAGTTTCTTGTCCCGGAATACAAATAGTCTGGTTGTTGAGCGTGAGTGGGATTATCCGTGTTATCCAATTCGCGCGAAAGGTCCTACCTCTCATCTTATCCGGGTTCTTTACTTTGAAAACCGGGTTAGTGTTGAGTTTTTTCACGCGCTCACAGACGGGACTGGCGGACTTAGTTTCCTGAAAACTCTTGTAATGGCGTACTTAGGTTTACAGGGGCACGTTATTCACACAGAAGGTTTAATGATTTCTCCGGATGGGCTTCCGCACACGGGTGAGGACTCTGATGCTTTTGTTGATTTTCAAAGTGAGTGGTTGGAGCATATTAATCCGCAGAGGCGTTTTGCTCAAAAAGCCAGGGGCGTTTATGGGACAGCTTTTGATCCGTATGGGCATAATGTTGTCGAGGCCATTTTGTCTAGTGATGCACTAAAGACTGTTGCCAAAGAATATGGTGTTTCTGTGACGACTTTGCTTTTGGCAGCTACTTTGAAAGCGTTGGCGAATACGGATCAAAAGCCGGATGATAGGCGATTCGTAATTGCAGTTCCTGTGAATCTTAGAAAAGCATTCTTGTCGAATACGTTACGTAATTTTTTTATTGTGGTGAATATTGGCGAGACCATTGATGCTAAAGCAGATTTTCGTGAGATTGTGCTTGGCGTTGAAAATGAGATGGCTGAAAAGCTTACTCGGGAATCACTTGCAGAAACTGTGGCAGATACGATGCATTTTGATAATAATCTGCCATCGAGGATGCTTCCGAACTTTTTGAAGCGTTTTGCGATTCGTTTTGGTTTTCAACATTTTAGTCAGCCAGCGACAAGCATGACGTTATCGAACCTTGGAGAAGTGCAGATTCCGCCCGAAATGGAACCTTTTGTTGAGCGGATTGGTTTTGTTCTTTACCCAGATTCGGGAAGTCCCATCAACGTGGCAGTGGTGGCGTGCAATGGTTTGGCCACTATTTCGTTTGCCCGTTCAATTGTTGAGGCAGATTTTGTTTTGAACTATGTGAACCTTTTGAACGACCTTGTGGAGGGCGACATCGTGGTCTCTAGCAATGAGTGGGGAATGTGAATATGGAAACCCGCGTTTGTGGTGAATGTGATCATCATGTCGATTTGGCGCTTTCGCGCTGCCCACTTTGTGGTGCGCGTGCGCCTGAGCAAGAGCCAGGTGCCGTGGCACCTTACCCGTCTTACCAAGGTTTTGAGTTGCATAGGCGCCGCCAGCTTGCGCTTCGCATTTCGAACTTTGTGTTTGCAGTGGCCTGCGTGGCGGTGCTTGTTGTGAACTTGGTTTATCAAGCAAATGGTTGGTGGGCACTGACCGTTTTACCAGTATTGGTTTATGGGTGGATTACGTTTTCTCATACGGTTCTTTCCGAGGGGCGGCTGGCTTTTCGCTTGATGATTCAGGTTTATGCGCTCTCGGTTTTGTTGCCATTCCTTGACTGGCGAACTGGGTGGCATGGTTGGGGGCTTACGTTTGCGGTCCCGACTCTTTTAACTGTGTCGCTCATTGCAGCGGCGGTCTTGGTTGTGGTGGCGCGTCATCGCCTTGAGTTTGAGAGCATTCTTGGCTTTATTGCTGCTATCGCGCTTGGTGCATTTGTTGTTTTGTCTTTGTGGTTTACAGGCTGGCTAACCCAGCTGTGGCCTGCTTTGACTGCGGCGCTTGTGGGTGTGGCTGCGATTCTTATGGCTGTGGTTTTCTTTCGGAAAGAGTTTGTCTGGTATTTCAAATCGCACTGGCATATTTGAGTTTGCCTTTCCCGTTTGACTCTCACATGGTGTGAGACAGTTGGATGGTGGACATGGACGGATCAGACGTTAATCTGTGGCAGATCGGTGAGTTTTCGAAGTTGACGCGTATTTCTGTGAGGATGCTTCGGCATTATCAGGATCGTGGTCTTTTGGAGCCGGCTTGGACTGATCCGTTCAGTGGTTACCGGTATTACAGTCCAGATCAGTTGGGACATGCGCAGAATATCCGTGAGTTCAGAGACATTGGTTTACCGATTGAGGAAATGATTGTCGCTGTGAATGCGGATTCGCCGCAGGTGGTGGCTCAGATTTTGGCCGTGCATGGTGATCGCCTTCAGTTGGTTGCAAGTGAGGCGACTGAAAAGTTGAACTCTTTGCGCCGTCTTCTTGAAAGAACAAAGGAAAATATCATGAGTTTTGAAGTGGTCCGCGAATCTATTCCTGCAATGACGATTATTAGTTTGCGGAAGGTGATTGCAAACTATGGCGTTGAGGGGCAGCTATGGACTGAAATGATGCCGCTGATGATGCAAGCTGGGATTGGTTGGGATTCTGTGGGTATTGGTGGGGCAATATTTCATGATTCTGATTACAAGGAAACAGATTGTGATGTTGAGATTTGGATGCAAATACCAGAACCTGTAGAGGTTCCTGAGCCTATGCAATGTCGGGATTTTCCGGTTCACGAGGCCATACGGACTACCGTGGTTGGCCCATACGATGACGTAATCGGTCCAGCGTCTGATGCGTTGGCACGTTATGCGGCAGAGCATGATTTGAATCCGGGCCTTATGTATAACATTTACACGGTTGGGCCGGGGCAAACCCAGAATCCAGAAGAATATGTGACAGAGGTTTGTTCAGAAGTTTTCCCGGCGTAAGTCGGAGGGGTTGGTCATGGGTCGGAGCGGTATGCCGCTCCGATGGTTAGCGTTTAGCTCCGGGTGTTGTCGGCTTCTCAAGGGTCGGAGCAAAAAGCCAATCCGGATGGTGGGTTTCGAGCTTGGCTGATTGTGGCCGGTGAGTTTCGGGCTTGGCCGGTGACCTATAGGTCACCGGCCAGGTGGTTTTCTCACCGG